>NZ_DS264586.1:1830526-2130526 GCF_000154225.1 Schaalia dentiphila ATCC 17982
GTCTACGAACCGCCGGGTACAGCTAGCGATTATGCCATATGTCGCCCCTGAATCCCAAGTCAGGAGCGAGTGCCGTGTCGTGCGAATCGGTTAAATCGATCACTGCCGCGAACTCAGGAGGACAGACGCTCCCACATGGGCGTTCCACCCACCGTGACGCGCACGGGGTTCGCAAGGATCGTCGGATTGACCCTCGGATCCTCGTCCAGGATCAGGAAATCAGCGGGACCCCCCTCGACGAGGCCGGGGTAACCGAGGTAGCGCTGGCTCACCCACGTCGCAGCGTCGATCGTGAACTCAGCGGGCGCGCCCCATCGGAGCCACCGGTCAAGCTCGCCGGCGATCGTGCCGTGATCCTGGTAGCCGCCCGAGTCGGTTCCCATCAAGAGAAGGACGCCGGAGTCGACGAGCATCTCGAAGTGGGAGCGCCGCTCGTCGTACATTGCCCGCATCGTCGCCGCATAGACGGGGTACTTCGCCCCCGCCTGGGCCGCAAAATCCTTGAAGAGCTCGACCTGGCGCAGCGTCGGCGTCACCGCGATGCCGCGTGCGGCAATCTCGCTGGCCTGATCCGCATCGATACCGCTGCCATGTTCAATGTCGTCAACGCCGGCCTCAATGAGCGAGTCGATCACGCGGTGCGAGAACGCGTGCACGGCGATCCTCGCCCCGGCCTCGTGCACGGCGGCAACAGCGTCAGTCAACACCGCGGGATCCCACAGAGGCATGAGGTCAGAGTCTGCTCCAGCGCTGCGGTCGATCCAGTCACCGACGATCTTCACCCACCCGTCGGAGGAGTGCGCCATTGACGCGAGGACCGCGGGAAGCTCGCTCTGATCGTCGACGTCCAGCGGCAGGTCACGCATGTAGCGCTTCGGACGCGCAACATGGCGACCACAGCGGATCAGGTGCAGGCCGGTTGCGCGAGCGGCAAGCGAGTTATCAACCGGCACGCCACAGTCGCGCACGACGGTTACGCCGCTCGCGAGCGTCGCGCGCGCCTGCTCGACCATCTCAGCCTCGGACACCGAACCGGACTCCGAGTACCCAATGTGGCAGTGCGTATCCACCATACCGGGGACGACGAATCCCGCCGACGGCGCGGTTTCCACCTCGTTCACACGGCGAATGACTCCCCCATTGACACGCCACGTGCCGCGCACCCACGACGGGCGCTCGGACTCGTTATCCGCCCACAGGGCGAGCCCACTGAACTCCATGCCTCAGAGCTGGCCGAGCATGCGCTTGACGTCGTCCGGCAGATCGTCGATCGTCGGACGCGGAGCGGGGGCCTCCTGGGCAACGCCGAAGGAGGAACCCTGGGGCGCGCTGCGCTCAGACGGAGGCAGCATGGCCTCCAGCTCCTGCTGGCGACGCTTCGCGGGGTTACCGGATCGTGCGCTCTTCTTCATGCGAGCACGCTGGGCCTGAGCCTTGCGGGCGTTGGCCTTCTGCTTCGCCTTGCCGCCGCGGCCGGGCAGTGCGCCCATACCGGGAACACCGCCACCCATCTGGCCCATCTGCGCCATCATCTCGCGCGCAGCCTCGAAACGCTGGACGAGCTGGTTCACCTCGGTGACAGTCGTGCCGGAACCGAGGGCGATACGCGCTCGACGCGAACCGTTAAGAATCGACACGTCCTCGCGCTCGGCCGGGGTCATCGAGCGGACGATGGCCTCCACGCGGTCGACCTCGCGCTCGTCGAAGTTCTCGATCTGCTCGCGCATCTGGGCGGCACCCGGGATCATGCCGAGCATCTTCTTCATCGAACCAAGCTTCTTGATCTGCTGAAGCTGGCTCAGGAAGTCGCCGAGGGTAAGCTGGCCGGCCATTGCCTTAGCCGCAACCTTCTCCGCCTCCTCGGCATCCATCTTCTTTTCAGCCTGCTCGATGAGGGTGAGGATGTCACCCATATCGAGGATGCGGCCGGCCATACGGTCGGCGTGGAAGCGCTCAAAGTCGTCAAGGCCCTCGCCCGTTGAGGCAAACAGAATCGGCGCGCCGGTCACGCCGCGAACGGACAGCGCGGCACCACCGCGCGCATCGCCGTCCAGCTTGGATAGAACGACGCCCGTGAAGCCGACGCCGTCACGGAAGGCTGTGGAGGTGGAGACCGCGTCCTGACCGACCATGGCGTCAAGGACGAACATGATCTCGTGGGGGTTGACGGCATCGCGGATGGCGATAGCCTGCTCCATCATCTCCTGGTCGACGCCGAGGCGACCTGCCGTATCGACGATGACCACGTTGATGCCGCTCTGGCGGGCGAACTCGACGCCGCTACGCGCAACCTCGACGGGGTCGCCCACGCCGTTGCCAGGCTCGGGCGCCCACACCTTGACGCCGGCGCGCTCGCCAACAACCTGGAGCTGCTGGACGGCGTTGGGGCGCTGGAGGTCGGAGGCGACGAGCAGGACCGTCTTGCCCTCCTCGCGCAGCCACTTACCCAGCTTTCCGGCGAGCGTGGTCTTACCGGCACCCTGGAGGCCAGCGAGCATGAAGACGGTGGGACCGGACTCAGCGAAATTCAGCTCACGCGTGGCGCCACCGAGGATCTCAACGAGCTCCTCGTGCACGATGGAAACGACCTGCTGACCCGGGTTGAGGGCCTTCGAGCGGGCTGCGCCGTAGGCCTTTTCGCGCACCTGCGTGGTGAACTGGCGAACGACGGGGAGCGCAACGTCCGCGTCGATGAGGGCGCGACGGATGTCGGAAATCGCGTGATCGACGTCCGACTCGGTCAGGACGCCGCGGCTACGCAGGCTACGGAACGACTGGCTCAGACGATCTGACAGGTTTCCAAACACGTGTTTACTCCCAGGATGGCGGCTGTACTAGGCACAGGTTAGCGCACCTCGGCCCCGGGAGTCGTCTCACCGGGGCCGAGGTACGCGTCATGGTGGCGGGGTTCAGCCCTGCGCGGAACCCACGATCGCGTCAACGAAGCCCTGCGGATCGAAGGGGGCCAGATCGTCGGCCCCCTCGCCGAGGCCGACGAACTTGACGGGAACGCCCAGCGCACGCTGGACGGAGACGACGATGCCACCCTTGGCGGAACCGTCGAGCTTCGTCAGAACGATGCCGGTCACGCCGGTAGCTTCCGCGAAGACCTCGGCCTGCTTCATGCCGTTCTGGCCGGTGGTGGCGTCAAGCACCAGAAGGACCTCGGAGACCGGGGCCTGCTTGGTCATGACGCGCTTGATCTTACCGAGCTCGTCCATCAGCGTGGACTTATTCTGCAGGCGTCCCGCGGTATCGACAAGAACAACATCAACGTCGCGCTCGACGCCTTCGCGCACGGCTTCGAAAGCAACAGAGGCCGGGTCTGCACCCTCGCGGTCGCTGCGCACGACATCGACGCCAACTCGCTCGCCCCACGTCGCCAGCTGATCGGCGGCGGCCGCGCGGAAGGTGTCGGCGGCGCCCAGGATCACGGACTTGTCTTCCGCGACGAGGATGCGCGCGAGCTTGCCAACGGTCGTGGTCTTTCCGGTGCCGTTCACACCGACCATCAGGACAACCGCGGGCTTGACGGAGCCGTCGACCTCGGGGCGTTCGAGGTTGAGAGAGCGATCCATGGCGGGATCGACGAGCTCCAGGAGCTCCTCGCGAAGAATCTCACGGATGCGCGCTTCGTCAGTCACGGACTCGACCGCGACGCGGCGCTTGAGGGCTTCCATCAACGTGTCAGTAGCCTCCAGGCCAAGGTCAGCGATGAGGAGAGACTCCTCGATCTCCTCCCAGTCGGCGGCACCGAGCTGGCCGCGGCTGAGAACGCCGAGGATCGCACGCCCAAGCGAGCCGGAAGACGCGAGGCGTTCGCGCAGGCGCTCCATGCGTCCGCGCACGGGTTCGGGGCGCTCGATGGACGAGGCCGGGGTTGCGGGAGCCTCAGGGCGCTGCTCGGGGGTGGGCGCGAGCTCATCTACCGGACCCGCTCGAGGCTGGTCCGCTGTATCAAGCGGCGCCTCGGTAGGCGAATCGGGACGAGCCTCAACGGAAGCCTGAGCCTGGGGCTGAGGGGTCACGTCCTGCGAGGAACGGCGACGCGAACTCACGACAAGACGAATAACGACACCGATAAGCACGGCGACCGCCAGGGCGATAACGACTGCCCACGGCGATTGGAGGGTAGAAATAAAAGCGTCCATAGGGTCATTATCCCCTATGGACGCTCGTGACAGAAAACCTGAGTGCGGCATCACTGCCTTATAACTGCGTTGACTCCGGCACGGACTCGCCCCCTCCGTCAGCGCTACGACGGCCACGGTCAAAGCGCACGCTCACGCGGTCGGTCACCGTTTCGAGGCGGTCGATGCCGGGTAGGCGGTCAGCGTCGAAGTAGGCGCTCGTCGAGTCAGCACTTTGCAGGAGCGAGCGCAGGGACGCCGTACGCGGAACCACGGGTCCGTCGGGTGAGGAGGAGGCACGCTTGGGTAGCGAGTGATGGGTCTTCACCTCGTCGGCGATTTCCTCACTCTCTCGCTTGATGACGCCCTTCCATTCGTCCGCGCTACGGCGCGACAGCGCCAGCACAGCGACGACGCCGCCAGCAACGACGAGTACCAGAACGACAGTCAAAACGAGAATCAATGCACCCTCAAGCATGTGATCATCCTGCCTTACGAGAACCTCAATGCGCGACGATGCCACCCGCACATGCACGCATTGTGACGATGTTGTCACGAGGGCCGGGAACGATTGTTCCCGACCCTCGAACGCATCGATAGCACGTCAGTCGAGGTAGTCGCGCAGAACCTGCGAACGCGAGGGGTGGCGCAGCTTCGACATGGTCTTGGACTCAATCTGACGGATACGCTCGCGCGTCACGCCGTAGACCTTGCCGATCTCATCAAGAGTCTTCGGCTGACCGTCGCCCAAGCCGAAGCGCATCGACACAACGCCGGCTTCACGCTCAGACAGTGTGTCCAGGACGTGGTGAAGCTGTTCCTGCAGCAGGGTGAAGGACACGGCGTCCGCGGGCACGATGGCCTCGGAGTCCTCAATCAGGTCACCGAACTCGGAGTCGCCGTCCTCGCCGAGGGGCGTGTGCAGCGAAATCGGCTCGCGACCATACTTCTGAACTTCGACGACCTTCTCGGCGGTCATGTCGAGTTCCTTAGCCAGTTCCTCGGGAGTGGGTTCGCGCCCCAGGTCCTGGAGCATCTGGCGTTGGACGCGCGCGAGCTTGTTGATGACCTCGACCATGTGCACCGGAATGCGGATCGTACGAGCTTGGTCCGCCATCGCGCGGGTGATCGCCTGACGAATCCACCAGGTGGCGTAGGTCGAGAACTTGTAGCCCTTCGTGTAGTCGAACTTTTCGACAGCGCGGATAAGGCCCAGGTTGCCTTCCTGAATCAGGTCCAGGAACTGCATACCGCGGCCGGTGTAGCGCTTGGCCAGCGACACGACAAGGCGGAGGTTCGCCTCGAGCAGGTGGTTCTTCGCCTGCTGACCATCCTGCGCGAGGAAGTGCAGCTCACGACGCTCGCGGCTGGTCATCTCATCAGCCTGGTTCTTCAGCTTGTACTCGGCGTAGAGGCCTGCTTCGATACGGCGGGCGAGGTCCACTTCCTGCTCAGCGTTCAGCAGGGAGACCTTACCGATCTGCTTGAGGTAGTCCTTCACAGGGTCGGCGGTTGCACCGGCGACCGTCACCTGCTGGACAGGTTCGTCGGTCTCATCGGAATCGGAGACGACAAAGCCGCCCTTGACGTGGATACCATCGTTCGTGCGTTCACGAAGTGCGGCGCCCTCAGCGAGCTTCGGATCCTCTTCCTCCGCTTCGTCCTCTGCGTCGACGTCGTCTTCGTCGACGGTCTCAGTACCGAGTTCGGGGTCCTCAAGGTCCTCGCCAGTCGGCTCGAAGTCTTCGTCGACGGTGTCAACGAGCTCCTCGACGGCCTCCTCGACGATCTCTTCTTCCTTCTTCTTGCGACCGCGCGTCTTCGTCGCAGCGGGCTTCTTCGTCGTCTTCTCTTCGGAAGCGTCGGTGGCCTTCTTCGCCGTCTTCTTAGCAGCTTTCTTTTTCGCGGGGGCCTTCTCGGCGGCCTCTGCGGCGTCGGCGGCTTTCTTCGCCGTCTTCTTGGCAGCCGTCTTCTTCGTGGGAGCCTTCTTCCCGGTCTCCTCGGCGTCGTCAGCCTTCTTCGTGGTCTTCTTAGCAGTCGCCTTCTGTGCCGAAGCCTTCGGCTCGGCATCTGCAGCGCCAGTAGCCTTCTTCGCGGGAGCCTTCTTCGCCGGGGCCTTCTTCGCGGCAGACTTCTTCTCCTCGGCGGGAGCGCTCGCCGCGTCGACCGTGGGGGCAGCCTTCTTGGCGCGCGCGGCCTTCTTCGCGGGGGTCTTCACCTCCGTGGTTTCCTCAGTCGTCGCGGAGTCCTTTGCCGAAGCGCGAGATGCACTCACACGGGTCCCTTTCATTGATGGGCATGCACAACGGAGCCGATTGCAAATCGGCATACCAGCGCCAAGTCTAGTGCCTTGCCGTTTAGTTTTCCTGACGGTAGGTGTGAGGATCCCCCGCCTTGGGCTCACGCACGAACTCGAACCTCGGTTAGAGTGGGCGTATGACTCTGAGCGACAGTTTCGCAACGCTGCGTCCCTTCATCGACGAGGCGACGGCCACCAGCCTCGCACATCTCCTCGCCCGCGCAGGCACTTCCGACCGTTCTGAGGAGTTCTCTCGTGCGGTCCTCGCCTCCGTATCTGGAGGGAAGCGCTTCCGCGCCCTCATGGCCCACGTGGGCTACGCGCTCAGTTCCGGAACATCCGTCGAGGAAGTCTCACTCCCCCATCTCAGCGCGGCACTGGAGCTCTATCAGGCTAGCGCCCTCGTCCACGACGACATCATCGACAAGGCTGACGAACGGCGCGGCATGCCCACCCCTCACCGCAGGCTCGCGAATTACCACACCGCACAGTCGTGGATCGGATCATCGACGGACTTCGGTCAACACGGCGCTATTTTGGTCGGGGACTTCCTCTTTTCGGCAGCAACAGCTGCCGCAGACGAACAGGCCCTGACACTGCGCGAGGACTGCGCGCGTGCTTTTTCGCGTCGTTTCGCGGATATGCACGCGGAGGTCGCGCTGGGCCAGTACCTCGACATCACCGCCGAACAAACCCCGCTCGATCCTGAGCGCACCGATGCACTCAGCACGAGCGACTCGCTCGAGGTGGCATTGCACAAGTCGGCCCACTACTCAGTCGTCCACCCGGCGCTCCTCGGCGCGATTTGCGGAGCTTCATCGTTCGATCGCGTCGCCGACCTGCTCGATGTTCTCGAGACGATTCTGACCCCGTGGGGCCTGGCTTTCCAGCTGCGCGATGATGATCTCGGGGTCTTCGGAGACCCGGCAGTGACAGGCAAGCCGGCCGGCGACGACCTGCGCGAAGGAAAGCGCACTGCACTCCTGGCGCTCACGTGGGAGGCCTCCTCCCCCGCCGAGCGACGCGCCCTCACCGACGTCCTCGGGGTGGCCGAGGCTTCTCCTGAGCAGATCGCGACTGCAACCGACATCGTGGAGCGCAACGGACGCGCCGCACACGAGGCCGAGATTGCACGACTCGTCGCCGACGGACATGCCGCCCTTGAGGCCACCACCTTCGATGAGGATGCTCGCGCCATGCTGCGTGAACTGTGCTCGCTCCTGACCGCCAGGCGGGCTTGAAAAGACGGAATAGCCTCAGAAGGCCAGCGTCGAGGCGATTCGATTCACTCGGTGATGACGGCCCGACGTCAGCGCATCGATCGGGCGCTCACCCAGCTCGTCCTGCACGGTGTACAGCCACGCTGCTGCTTCCTCAGCCGTGAAGCCGTCGTCGGCAAGCAGGGTCAGTGTGCCCTGCAGGAACGGCAGCGGCTCCCACCCGTTGTCGCCCTTGACGATAACCTCCTGCGGGACGCCAAGCACCCCGCTGGCGTCGCGCGCTTCGATGAGCACACGATCGCGGATCAGCTGCTTGAGGCGGCGTTCCTCGATGCCGAGGAGACGGCAGACCTCGTCGGTGGAGAGCACGGTGATATCAACACTGGTCATGAGCGCAAGAGTACCCCATTCATGCGCCGCACCGACGTGGGCACTTCCAATGATTTCGCGAAAACTCCCATAGAATCAAGCAAGTGAGCGACGAACAGACATTCGACCAGACGGACCCGTTGATCGGCCTCCTCGTCGACGAACGGTACCGGGTGACGCGCAGGCTGGCGCGTGGCGGCATGGCCACCGTCTACATCGCGCAAGATGAACGCCTTGATCGCCCCGTCGCCCTCAAGGTCATGCACCCGCACCTGGCAGACTCCGAGGATTTCGTCGCACGATTCCGCCGCGAGGCGCGCTCGGCCGCACGAATCGTTCACCCCGGCGTCGTCTCCGTGTTTGACCAGGGCGTGGTCACAGGCCAGGGGTTCCTCGTCATGGAGCTCATCGACGGCACGAACCTGCGCCAGCTGCTGCGCGCGCAGGGTGCCTTCACGATCCCGCAGGCACTGCGCTACACCACCGACATTCTTGAGGCGCTGCGCGCCGCCCACCGCGTCGGCGTTATTCACCGCGACATCAAGCCCGAGAACATTCTCGTTCCGACCGACGGTCCGGCGAAGGTGACCGACTTTGGTCTCGCACGAGCTGCCTCCGAAGTCTCCATGTCTTCGACGGGCAACATGCTCGGCACGGTTGCGTACATCGCCCCTGAGATCGCAACGACCGCTCAGGCCGACGCACGTTCAGACATTTATTCGGTCGGCATCATGCTCTACGAAATGCTCACAGGCTCCGTTCCGTGGGCGGGTGAGTCACCCCTGCAGATCGCGACGCATCACGTCTCCGACGACGTGCCTAGCCCGTCGGAGGCGCAGCCGTGGATTCCACGAGAGATTGACGATCTCGTCGCCGCCCTGACCGCCCGCGACCCCGCCTCGCGCCCCGCCGACGCGTCGGACGCGATCGACCTCGTCACTCGCGCTGCTGCCGCCATTCCGTCGGAGCTGGCCAACCGCCGCGCGGACATCGCGCCGGCTGACCGGGCGGGCGCCTCGGAAACGAGCGCGCTCAACACTGAGCTGATTTCGGCTCAGTTCACGAGGCCTCTGCCCCTCCCGGCGCCGTCGACAGTCGCCACTGTCCACACGTCGGCCCCGCTTCCCAATGCTTCGGAGAACGGCGGCACCAAGACGTACAAGCGCGCCGCCCTGTGGGCTACCCTCGTTGTTCTGCTCCTCGCCGCCGCAGTCGTTGGCGGACGCTGGTGGTGGACCGAATACGGCCCGGGCTCCTACCTGACCATGCCCGCGACGGATGGTCGTCCCCTCGCTGATGTTCAGGCAGAACTAAACGCGATGGGACTTGCTTCTTCCGTTGCGGAGGAGTTCTCTGACGACGTCGCCGCCGGTTCGATCACTCGCTCCGATCCGGAAGGCGGCGAGCCCGTCCACAAACGCGCTGAGGTTCAACTCCACGTCTCCAAGGGCGTGGACATGAAGACGGTCCCTGACGTCGTCGGTAAGAACCAGGAGGACGCACGCAAGGCCCTTACCGATGTCGGCCTCGCCCTGGGTGCCATCACCGACGCATACTCCGAGGACGTCCCGCAGGGCCAGGTCATCTCACAGTCCCAGGCATCTGGTTCACAGCTGGCGCACGACAGCGCCGTTGATGTGGTGCTGTCGAAGGGCCGTGAGCCCCTCACGGTGCCGTCGCTGAACGGGATGAACGCCGATGCCGCAAAGAGCTCCATTGAGGGCCTGGGCCTCGTGGCTGCACCGACCGAGGCGTTCTCGGACACGGTCCCCGAAGGCCAGGTCATCTCTCAGCAGACCAATGAGGGCACGATCCTGCACCGTGGCGACACCGTCGCTTACACGGTGTCGAAGGGACCCGAGAAGGTCGCGGTGCCCAACGTCGTAGGCCGCCAGCGTCAGGATGCTCGCGCTGCCCTCGAGGCAGCCGGCTTCACCGTGCAGGAGGAGGCAATCCTCGGTGGCTTCTTCGGAACCGTCCGACAGACCGATCCCGCCGCCGGAACAATGCTGAAAAAGGGCAGCGTCGTCACGATCACGATCGTCTGAGCGCGCCCGAGCCACTCACTCGTCATCAGTATCCCCGGCCTCGTCCATGACCGACGAGGCCGGGGCACTTGTGCGGTGAACTCACTCCTCGTGGGAGGAACACTTCGCCAGGTACTGGGCAACCTGGAAAGCCATCTCCAGGCTTTGCTGGTGGTTCAGGCGCGGATCCACGAGCGTCTCGTAACGGTCGCGCAACGACTCGTCATCGATGTGCTCACTGCCGCCGATCACCTCGGTGACATCGTCACCCGTCAGCTCGACGTGCAAGCCACCCGGGACAGTTCCCGAGGCCTCGTGTGCTTCGAAGAAGCCACGGACCTCGTCCATGACCGTCTCAAAGCGACGCGTCTTGTAGCCAGTCGACGACGTGATCGTGTTGCCGTGCATCGGATCAGTCATCCACGTGAGCGGACGACCGTCTTTCCGAGCAGCCTCCAGCAGCGGCGGGAGCGCCTCGCGGATGCGGCCGGCGCCCATACGCGTAATGAACGACAGGCGCCCCTCCTCACCATCCGGGTTCAGGCGATCAATGAGCGAGAGCATCTGATCCGGCGTGGTCGACGGGCCGAGCTTAACCCCAATCGGATTGCGAACACGCGCCAGCAGCTCGATGTGAGCGCCCTCCTCCTCGCGCGTCCGCTCCCCCGCCCACAGGAAGTGGGCAGACGTGTTGTAGGGCTCGCCCGTCCGCGAATCAATGCGTGTCATCGCCGACTCGTACTCGAGCAGCAACGCCTCGTGCGACGAGTACAGGTCCACATCGCGCAGCGTCTCAAAATCGACGCCCGCGGCACCCATGAACTTGATCGCTCGGTGGATGTCTTCTGCCAGCGACTCGTAGCGCGCGTAGGCAGGGTTCGACATGAAGCCCTGATTCCAGCGGTGCACCTGGCGCAGGTCCGCGTAGCCGCCCTTCGTGAAGGCGCGAATCAGGTTCAGGGTCGAAGCCGCGTGGTTGTACAGCGACAGCAGGCGCTGCGGGTCGGGCTCGCGCGCCTCGGGAGTGAACTCGAAGGAGTTCACGGCGTCGCCGCGGTAGCTGGGCAGCGTGACGCCGTCGCGCGTTTCCATATCCGACGATCGCGGCTTAGCGTACTGGCCTGCGATACGGCCGACCTTGATGACCGGCAGCGACGCACCGTACGTCAAGACGACCGCCATCTGCAACAGCGTCTGAATCTTCAGGCGCACGTGATCCGCCGTCGCCTCGGCGAAGGTCTCGGCACAGTCCCCGCCCATCAGGACGAAGGCCTCGCCGCGGGCAGCCGCACCCATCCACGTGCGCAGATCGTCAACCTCTCCAGCGAACACGAGCGGCGGCTGACGGCGCAGCTGCGCCGTCACATCACGGAGGTGTTCCGCGTCCGCGTAGGAAGGCTGTTGAGCAGCGTCCAGGCCGCGCCACGTGTCCCAGGGAGCGCGCTCCCCAGACTCGGGTGACCACAGACGCTCGGGGACGCGGCGGGAGCGAGGCTTACGCACAGGCTCACCGCCGCGTCCGGGAGTGATCGAAGGAATCACGCGAAGCGACTCACTCGCCGGCAGGCTCGACGGTCTGGCCGATCTCGGCCATCATCTCGAGGAACCAGGGCTGGGAGATGTCGAAGGGCTTGCCGCCCGCGATGCGCGGGAACGGGATGGCCTTCAGGCGATCGCCGTCCTCCTCGTCGTGGCCGATAACGCCGGACTCGCCCTTGAAAGCGCACTCGACGGCGAGGTCGGTCATCGACTTGATGAGGCGCAGGTCGTCGGCGTTGGCGCGCGAGGAACGCGAGAAGTAGCCGGACTTCTGGACCATGACCTTCTCGGCGTCGATCTTCTCGGCGAACTGCTTGGCGAACCACTGGCCGGGGTTGATCGTATCGAGCTTGACGTGGCCGAAGGGGTCACGCTGGACCTCGCCACCGGCGGCCTCGATCTCCGCGATAATCTCGGGGACGCCTGCGCCCTCGGACAGGAAGATGTTGACGTTGCCCTGCTCGTCCATGATGGCCTTGAGGCGCGCGGCCTCGGCGTCCAGGTCGATCTTCATCTCGGGCAGGAAGATGGCGTGGATGTCCCAACGCTCCTGCGACAGCCCGATCGAGGGCACCCATTCCTGGGTCTTCAGCCAGTCGTGGTAGCACTTCGAACCAGCGGCGGTCAGCCAACCGCAGTGGCGGCCCATGATCTCGTGGATGATAAGCATGCGCGGGTTGGAGCGGTGCTCGCCGATGACGTTCTGGGAGTACTCGGAGACCTCTTCAGCGGCGGTCCATGCACCCAGGGACTGGCGGATCGGCACAACGTCGTTGTCGATCGTCTTGGGCAGGCCCACGACGGTCAGGTGGTAGTCGTGCTCCTCCAGGTAGGCGGCCAGGTCAGCGGCCGTCGTGTTGGTGTCATCGCCACCGATGGTGTGCAGAACGTCAACGCCGTCGGCGCGCAGCTGCTCGGCGGCCTTCTGCAGCGGATCCTCATCCTCGGACACGAGACCGCGCTCGACAAGGTTCTTCTTGTTCGTCAGCTTGACGCGGGAGTTACCGATCGGGGAACCACCGAAGCGATGCAGGACGGCAGCGTGCTTGCGCGCTTCCTCGTCCACCAGCACGTAGTTGCCGGTGAGCAGGCCGTGGTAGCCGTTCTGGTAAGCGATGATCTCAACCGTGGGATCAATCTCGTTGTAGCGCTCAATGAGTCCGCCGACGGCGGAGGACAGGCACGGGGCGAAGCCACCTGCGGTCAGCAGGGCAACACGACGGACCGACATGAATGTCACCTTTCTCAGGTTGGTTAGGTAAGAGCCCGCGCGCGCGATCCGCGTCACCCCGGCTGCCCGATGGGGCTGCCTAGTGCGCGGAGGCGCGCGTGCGCGAGGCACAGTTCATTCTACCTGGCCCACGTCACGTTTCGCCCGGGACGCCCGTCCCACGAAACGCGATTGCAAGTACCAACCGTTGGTGACGGCCCGGCCATGTTACTCCTTGTCCGAGGCCTTCTCGTCCTCGCTGCACTCTTCCTCGGGAGCGGTCGGAACGGGCACCTCGGGGGCGGTGCGCCCACCGGGCGCGGGCCGACCATTGGAGGGCACGGGCCCTTCGAAGGCGCCCTCGGCTGCCAGCTGAGCCTTCACGTCGGCGGCGTACAAGTCCACGTATTCCTGGCCGGACAGAAGCATCAGGTTGTACATGATCTCGTCGGTGATCGCGCGCAGGACGTAGCGGTCCTTGTCGAGGCCGCGGTAGCGCGAGAAGTCCAGGGGCTCGCCGATCACCATGCCGATGTTTGTACGCGAAGGGATCTTCTGGCCAATCGGCTGCGCCGCATGGGTGCCGATCATGGCCACCGGGATAACGGGGGCGCCGGACAGGAGTGCGAGGCGCGCGACGCCGGTCTTGCCGCGGTAGAGGCGCCCGTCGGGGCTGCGCGTGCCCTCGGGATAGATGCCGAAGAGCTTGCCCTCACGCAGTCGCTTCAGTCCCGCTTTCAGTGCCGCCTCCGAAGCGCGTCCACCGGTACGGTCGACCGGGATGGTGCCGACGGCGCGCATGAACTCCTTTGTCATCCATCCCTTGAGACCGGTGCCCGTAAAGTAGTCGGCCTTGCCCATGAAAACGACCTCACGGTCGAGCATCATCGGCAGGAAGACAGAGTCCCACACGGCGTTGTGGTTGGACGCGAGGATAGCGGGTCCCTCGGCGGGAATGTTCTCCTTGCCGCGGATCCACGGGTGATAGGCGGCCTTCAGAATGGGGCTGCCGGTCGCCTTGAGAGCCTGATAGAACGCCACTGTCACTCCTGAAGTCTCGACGGGCGCGCGAGCGCGCGAACGAATTAGTATCAACTGTATGACGAAACGAACTGCCGTGCGCGATTGTGGGGAAACCATAGCGCCCGGTGAATCGGCTCGTCCTTTCGCGCGATCAGTGGTGTCAGCGACCCTTTCGAGGGCCTCGTCGGTGGAGCTTCAACCCAGCCTCGATGCCGTCGGGACGCCGACCTCGGGCGGGCACTGGGTTGTCGTCGACCTTGAGACAACGGGCCTGGGTGCGGGCGCAGACATTACTGAGATCGGCGCTGTGCGCATCCGTGATGGAGCGGTCGTGGACGAGTTTTCTTCCCTCGTGAAGCCCTCGCGTCCGATTCCACCGTTCATCACATCTCTGACCGGCATCACTCCCGCGATGGTGGCCGATGCAGCCCCGATCGCATCCGTTCTGGAACACTTCTTGGAGTGGTCAGGCCTTGGAGCTTCGGATTCCCCCGTCCTCGTCGCGCATAACGCGTCCTTTGACGTGGGCTTCCTACGCCGTGCGGCCCGCGCATGTGCGCGCCCGTGGCCTCGCGTTCGCATCGTCGATACGTTGGCACTCGCTCGGCTCGCCCTGCCACGCCCGCTCGTGCGCAACCACAAACTGGGCACGGTCGCCTCCTACTTCGGTACCGCCACCGTTCCCGAGCACCGAGCACTCGGAGACGCGCGCGCGACGGCAGAGATCCTCCTGGGGTTCATCGACCTGCTCGCCGCAGCCGGCGCGACCGATGTGGAGGACCTGATCGTGTTGACGGATCAGGCTCCGGCGCGCCGCCCATCAACGCCCGACTTCGTCACGGACCTGCCGACCTCTCCCGGGGTCTATCACTTCATCGATACCGCGGGAGGCACCCTCTACGTGGGGTCGGCCTCGTCCCTGAAGTCACGCGTGGGCAGTTACTACACGAAAGCCGAAAAGCGCCCGAAGGTGCAGCGCATGGTCTCCCTGGCCGCGGGAGTGCGACCCTACCCGACCGCCTCGATTCTTGAGGCGAGGATCCGAGAACTGCGCGACATCAAGGCCCTCGCCCCGCCCTATAACTCCGCGTCGAGGCGTCAGGGATCCCAGCACTGGGTCATCGCCGAGGCCGACCGCCCCCGCGTCGTTTCGTCCGTGACGCTCGACGACCTGCCCAACGCCCTCGGCCCCTTCGGAACGCGCGCGCACGCTCAGCGGGCTGCAGGGGCGATCGAGCGGGTCCTCGCCCAGGCCGATCACGACTCCTCGCGCGCCATCCTCGACGAGGCCGTGGAAGCCTCGTCACTAGCGGTCCCAAACGCGCTCACTTCCCTGATGGAGCGCCTGTCCGCGCAGGGGCTGTTCGAGGCGGCGGCTGGAGCGCGCGACGAACTGAGCGCCTACATCGCGGGCGTTGAGCGCGCAACCATGCGCCCCCTCCTGGCGGCTTCGCGTATCGTCTGGGGCGCGCGTCGCGACGGTG
This sequence comes from Schaalia dentiphila ATCC 17982, assembly GCF_000154225.1. Lineage (NCBI taxonomy): Bacteria > Bacillati > Actinomycetota > Actinomycetes > Actinomycetales > Actinomycetaceae > Schaalia > Schaalia dentiphila. The sequence continues at coordinate 1,845,828 of NZ_DS264586.1, forward strand.
GAGAACCCGGCTGGATTCTGCATGTTGCCTCCTACGGCCGCCACCTCAGTTCGGTCGTCGTTCCGCCGCGCTCCGACCCGTCGCCGTGGATCGATGTTCTCACCTCCACGGAGCCGATCGAGACCGGCGGGATGGCCGCATCCGTCGCCTCGTGGGCTGAGACGTCACTCCTGTGCGCCGAGCTGTGCCGCGAAGGGACGCGCCTCGTCGAATGGAACGGTCCCCTCCCCTGGGCGCAGCCCGTCGACAGCCCGCTACGCGACGGGCGGCTGCGCGAGCTCTTAGCCCACGCAACCGCCCAGCAGCGTCACGACCCGCGCACCTGACGCAGGCGTTTTCCTTACGCGTTCGAGGCAGCCACCCAACGCTCAATGAGTCGCGCGCCCGAGCCGTCGGCCAACGCCGCTAGGGCACGCTCGACGGCGCCGCGCATGCGAGGCTCGAAGTCGGAGTGTGTCACAGGGTTCTCCAGGCCCTCCCAAGCCAGGATGCCGGCTCCAACGTTGAGGGCGACAGCGTCGCGGACCGCGTCCGCCCCACCGCCCGACAGCACGTCGCGAGCGACTCCCGCGTTCTCGGCTGCCTCGCCACCTGCGAGGTCCTCGATCGAGGCGGAGGCCATGCCCAGGGATTCGCGCGCATCGAACGCGGTTTCCACAACCGCTCCACCCGACACGAGCCAGACCTGATTGGCGTCGGTCGTCGTCAGCTCGTCGAGGCCGGTGTTCGCGCCACGGAACACGAGTGCGCTGAGCCCGCGCGACGCGTACACGCCCGCCATGAGACGCGCATTCTCCTCGCGAGACGCACCAATCGCGCACGCCTGTACGCGTGCCGGGTTGGTCAGCGGCCCCAGCACGTTGAACGCCGTCGGGAAGCCGAGAGCGCGGCGCACCGGGGCTGCAAAGCGCATCGACGGATGCATCTTGTTCGCGAAGAGGAAGGCGATGCCGACCTCGTCAAAGACTCGGCGCAGCGCGTCGGCGTCGAGGTCAAGGTTGACGCCGAGTGCCTCGATGACATCCGCGGAGCCAGACTTCGACGTCGAGGCACGGTTACCGTGCTTGACGAGCGGAATCCCCATCGCGGCGAGCACGATGGCGGACATCGTCGAAATGTTAACGGTCTTGTATCCGTCTCCGCCCGTACCCACGATGTCGAGAGCGCGACTAGGCAGCTCGACGTGTGCCGCGTGATCCTGCATGCCATCAGCCAGGCCGTGGATCTCATCCACCGTGGCGCCCTTGATGGCCATCGCGGTCAGGAAGGATGCGAGACGCGCCTCGCCGAGCTCGCCGCTCATGACCTGGTCCATCAGCCAGTAGGACTGGCCGTAGTCGAGGCTCTCGCCGACGGTGAGGGCGGCAATGATCGGCGCCCACTCCTGCGTGGCCATCACTTGGCTCCGCGCAGCACGTCGGCGACGGTCTCCTGAAGAATAATCGGGTCGATCGGATCGGCCACGACGGCGGCTGCTCCGGCCCACGTAGCCAGCCACTCATCCTGGGCGCGTGCGGTCAGAAAAACGATCGGGGGAACGCCGTCACGAGTCTCGCGCAGGTCCTGAGCGATGGACATGCCGCCTTCCTTCTTGGCCTCAGCGTCGAGGATCAGCATCGCAAAATCCTGCTGATCGAAGGCATCGCGAACGCCGAAACCGGTTGCCGCCTGGACCCACTCGATGCGGGGCGTGTCCTTGGAGGCACGCAGGCCAATGCCGTTAACGACGGCGTGACGGCGATCCTTGTCGTCGCTGAAAACCAGGATAGTGACGGTTTCTTCACTCATGGAAGCTCTCCTTGCATATGTCGGCCAAATCGACGCGATGACCCCATTCTAACGGGTAGCGGGCGGCTCCCCCACTGGGAGCCGCCCGCTACCGTCGACCAAAGCCGTGACGTGGTCACTGCATCGAAGAAGTACCCACGATGTCGACGACGAATACCGTTGCCTGCGCAGGGGTCGCCTCCTGGCCGGACTGCGCTTCCTGAGGCGGGATCGGGACCACGATGAGGATGCGCGATCCCACGGTCACTCCCGCGAGATCAGCCTGCGCGACGGGAGCCTCAAGAGGATCCTGGCTCCACGACGACTGAGTCTGGCCCTTGGCACCAAAACCACCAACGACCTGCTTGTACAGGACTGTCTGATCAGAGGTCAGCGCCTCTCCCGCGCCCTTGTAAATCGAGTACATCTTCTGCTCGGTCGGGGCAGCAACGCTCTCGTCGATCGTCAGGGTGGGCTCGGCGCCGGGGTCACCGGAAACGGTGATCCCCGCGGGAAGCTCCTCGCCGGTCGCGACTGCGCTGCTGAGAACGGAGTCATCTGCGACGTCCTGCGTCGCGACACCCACGATATCCACGACAAACACGAGGGTCGAGTTTGCGGGAATGTTGCCGCGAGCCTGGCCGCCGTAGCCGAGAGACGCCGGAATCACGAGCTCGACGCGATCGCCGACGTGGGTGTGCGCCAGGCCGTAGGTCCAGCCCTTGACGACCTGGTTAAGGGAGAACTCGCTGGCATCGCCACGCTGGTAGGACGAGTCAAAAACGGTGCCGTCCCACAGGGCGCCCACGTAGTTCGCCTTGATCGTCGCGCCCGGGCACACGACCGCTCCGTCACCCTGCTTGAGGGTCTTGACAAGGACCTTCGAGGTGGGCTGGGATCCGCTACCCGCCGCAATCACGGGAGTATCCTCGCCGGAAACGGACGGGAAGTCACCCGTGCCGCTACGGTCAACGTTCGTGTTCTGTTCGGCGGAGTCGTCCGCCGCGCAGGCGGAGTAGTCGATGTCCGCAGCGGGAGACGAGGACGAAGACGACGAGGTCGCGTCGGTACATGCGGCGAGTCCGAGGACAAGCGCAGCCGCGCCGACGAGGGCGCCGAGGCGGCGCAGAGAGGACATCATGAGATGGTGTTCTTTCGGCTCAGTGGAAGGACTCACCGCAGGCGCAGGTGTTCTGGGCGTTGGGGTTATCGATCGTGAAGCCCTGACGCTCAATCGTGTCAGCGAAGTCGATCGTGGCACCGCTCAGGTAGGGCACGCTCATGCGGTCGACGACGACCTCGACGCCGTCGAAGGAACGAATCGCGTCGCCGTCAAGCGTGCGATCGTCGAAGTACAGCTGGTAAATCAGGCCGGAGCAGCCGCCCGGCTGAACGGCGATACGCAGGCGCAGGTCATCGCGACCCTCCTGCTCGAGGAGGCTCTTGACCTTCGCAGCAGCGACGTCGGTGAGGATGACCTCGTGGGTGGGAGCCTGAGTTGCGGACTCGGACATGATGCTCCTTATTGTTGCGGATAGACGTATTCCCTTGACACACTACTCCCCCGCAGGCGCCCCGCGCCACGGGTGGAATGCGCGCTCAGCGTAACCAAGTGCGGGCAACGCGACATCCAGCGTCTTCGAGCGTGACGGATCCCTCCGTCTCGAAGACTCCGTGGAGCCCCCATTCGGCCTTTTCGAAGTGCGACAGGCTGGACCTGCGGGTGATGGCGACGACCGGCAGCGCGTGCGTCGCAGCTGCACGAGTCACGCAGTCGAGGGTCGACTCGGCGAGAAGCGGGGAAGCCAGTTCTGGCTCGGCGACGATCACGACGTCGGCGCCATCAAGCATCTCTTCCAGACCCAGAAGCGAAGACAGCAGATCACCCGTTGCAACGATGCGTCCACCGATGGCCGCGATGACTGCTCCGAGGCCGCCGCCTGCACCCGAACCGCGCTGGCGAGCCGGGTGCACGTCCGCTCCGTCAAGCAGCTGGTGGCGCCCGAGCGGGCGGTGGGCGAACGCCTGCGTAAGAGCGGCAGTAAGAGCGGTGTCCTGCGCCTCGATCGGCTCCAGATCGGGAGCAACGGCGAGGACCGAGTCGAGGCCCAGAAGCGGGCGCGCGGTTGACGCCGCGCACACGAGATCCACACCCGCTTCGGCCACGAGGCTCTGCGCGAGCGTCAGAGCATCGGCGAAGGCCTCAGGATGCCTCGGATCGATGCCGGGGACGTCCAGGAGGCCTTCGAGAAACCCGGCGCCGCAATCGGGAGAGGAATTATGTCCACCTTCGACAAACACGGTGCCGCCGTTGCGGAGTGAATCCGCGACGCGCTCCCCCGCCTCGCGCGACGACGAGGCCCGGGTGGGTACGCGCACGAACAAGGCATGGGAGCGCAAGTCTGCCACGGCCTCGTCGAAGGTGGGTCCGGTTCCGAACGGAACCGTGAGCACTGTGGGCTGCGAAGCGCCGGCTACGACACCCCGGCGGATGGCGTCGAGCGCCTCGCCGGTCGGCAGGACGGGAGCTCCCCCATCCCACCGACCGGCGACAACGACACGTTTCACAGGGAGGCCACGCGCGTCAGCAGAAGCGCCTCGGCGAGGATCGCGGCCTTCAGGTCGGAGATCGACTGCGACTCGTCCTCGGAGTGAGCGTTCGTCAGCGGATCCTCGACGCCGGTGACGACGACCTGAGCGTTCGGGAAGATGCGCTGGAAGTCCGAGATGAACGGGATCGAGCCGCCCACACCGATGTTGACCGAGGGAACGCCCCAGGCCTCGGTGAGGGACTCGTGCAGTGCCTTCGTCACGGGGGAATCCATATCGGCCTGGTAGCCGGCACCAGCATCCTCAGCCGTGACCTCGACGCGCGCACCGAAGGGGGCATGGGAGAGCAGGTAGTCGATGAGCTTGGCCTGGGCCTCGGTGGGATCCACGCCCGGCACCGTGCGCATCGACAGGCGGAAGCGCGTGTGCGGAGCGATCGTGTTCGAGGCGTTGGACACCGGGCGAGCGTCGAAACCGATCACCGAAATCGACGGCTTGGTCCACATACGGGCGGCGATGTCACCCGATCCTGCCAGCTGCAGTCCCTCAACCATGCCGGCAGCGGCGCGCAGCTCTTCCTCCGGCCAATCCACGTCCGCGTGATCCGAGCCGCCCAGGCCCGGAACCGCGACGTCACCCTTCTCGTCGAAGAGCGAGGCAATGAGCATGGAGGAAATCGCGACGGAGTCGAGCAGCGGGCCACCGAACGCACCCGAGTGCACCGCGTGGTCGGCGACGGTCACGTCGACGGTTACGATCGCGTTGCCGCGCAGGGTCGACGTGACGGCAGGCTCGCCCACCTTCCAGTTCGACGAGTCCGTCACAACAATGACGTCAGCGGCAAGCTCATCCTTGTGGGCGTCAAGGAATGCCGTGAACGAGGGGGAACCGATCTCTTCCTCGCCCTCGATGAACACGACGACGTTGACCGGCAGGTCCTCGCCGAGGATCGACAGGGAACCCAGGTGAACAGTGATGCCTGCGCCGTCGTCGGAGGAACCACGGCCGTAGATGCGGTCGCCGCGGACTTCAGCCTTATAGGGATCCATGCTCCAGCGGCTCAGCTCGCCCACAGGCTGCACGTCGTGGTGCGCGTACAACAGGACGGTCGGCGCGCCCTCAATGTGAGGCGTGTGCGCGACGAGGGCGGGCTTGCCCTCGGTGCCATCAGCGGCGGTCTCGCGCAGGACCTTGGCCTCCAGGCCCAGGGCGGCGAAACGCTCGCGGATGTGCTCAGCGCTGCGCTCCACGTCGGCCGCATGCGCGGGATCCGACGACACCGACGGAATCGCGACGAGCTGCGTGAGCTCCTCCAGCAGGGACGGGAAAGCAGCCTCCAGGCGCTCCTTCAAAACGGACGTGGACGGTGCATGTGAAGTATCAGCCATACGACCAGGGTAGACCATGGGAGTGCGAGGCGTGTGGGCTATCCGCTAGCCTTGAAGCGTGTTTGGACGAAGCAAGAACAACAACGACGACGATGCCTCGATGAATGTCGAGCCCGTCTCCACGACGCCCGACGGCAAGAAGGGTCGCCCTACGCCGAAGCGTAAGGCAGCCGAGGCCGCCCGCATCCGCCCCCTGGTCCCCAAGGACCGCAAGGAGGCCAAGCGAGCCGCCCGCGCCGCCCGCAACGCGCGTTTCGACGCCGAGCAGCGCGCGATGATCACCGGCGAGGAAAAGTACCTGCCGGCCCGCGACAAGGGACGCGCACGCCGTTTCGTACGTGACTACGTCGACGCGCGCCACTCCTTCTCCGAGTGGATCCTCGCCGTCATGATGGTGTCCATCATCCTCATCATGGTGCTGTCGATGCTGGGCAACAAGATCCCGCTGCAGTACCAGGCGTACATGCTCTATGGGTCGTCCATCCTCATGTACGGCTCCTTCATCGTCACCGCCATTGAGGCATTCTTCGTGTGGCGCACGATCAAGCGTGTCTTCACCGAGGCACACCCGCGCGAGGACATTCCCTCCGGTACCGCCTACTACACCTTCTCCCGCATGATCATGCCGCGGCGCTGGCGTTCGCCCCGTCCGCAGGTCAACCGCGGGCAGTTCCCGAAGTAGTCGCCTTTCTCGTCGGCCCCGCCCTATCCACGTGGGTGCGGGGCCGATGTGCTTTATCCACAGGGCACCTGGCGGCTCTCCCGCTATCCACAGGGTGTGCCGTGGCGCTGGCCGCCACGTCCTCATGTGCATGATCCTGTCCGTGTCGGAGCATCGGCGCTCCGTCACGAACGACAAGGAAGCATCATGTACACAACGATCACATTGCCCTCCACCGCCGACGTCATGCTCGACGAAGAGGAGCCCTGCCCCGAAGGCATGTACGGCCCACCTCGATGGCTTGAGGATCGAGGCATCTCCTCTCTGCTAGCTCCCTACCTGTGCGATGGGTGGGACCTGGGCGACTACGCACGCTTCGCGGAACTATCCGGGACTGACGCTCGTCGGCTCGCATCCTTGCTGCCAAAGGACGCGCGCAACGATCGGCAGAACAACGCTCCTCGGATCATCGACCTGCTACGCGCCGCCTCCCGCATCGACGGACTCACCCTCGAAGGCTACGTCATTCGCGCGCCACGACGAGACGAACGCGTCAGCATCGACACCGTACTCGTTCCGGAATCTGCGATCATTGCTCACACCGGATCTCCCATCGACGAGGAGAGGTATCCGAGCTACCAGCACTGGCTGACTCTCGCCTCGGTACTTGGCCTCGGAGAGGACGCGATCCCGCCGGACGAAATGCGTGCGCTCATTCGAGACGGATCAGCCACGCGATGGTGGTGGGCATGGTGGGACTGATCAACTATCCTAGGAAGCATGATCCGACGCGCGTACAACTGGGCTTTCACACACTTCATCTCGCGTTCCAACCCGGAGGATGCACACCACCGGGGTCTGGGAGCAATTTCCTTAGCCGGACGATTCGCCCCGACGCGTGGACTCATGCGCGCCACTCTGGGCTACCTCGATCCGACGCAGTCCCCCACGCGAATGGTTGGCGGCGTCGAGGTCCCCCTGACCCTGGGTGAGCGTCGCCTCCCGTCCCGTCTCGGTCTGGCAGCCGGCATGGACAAGGACGCCGAGGCAGTGCTCGGCATGTGTGCCCTCGGCTACGCCTTCGTCGAGATCGGTACCGTGACTCCTCGTCCCCAGCCCGGCAACGACGCGCCGCGCCTGTGGCGACTCATGGAGGAACGCGGCCTGCGTAACCGCATGGGCTTCAACAATGCTGGAGCAGATGCCGCCGCCGAGAAGCTGCGCGAGCTGCGCTCGACTCCTGCGGGCCGCGCCACGATCGTTGGCGCCAACATCGGCAAGAACAAGGTGACGTCTGAGGCGGACGCACCCGCCGACTACGAGTACTGCGCGAGGACGCTCGCCCACTGGGTGGACTTTGTCGTCGTGAACGTCTCCTCCCCCAACACGCCCGGTCTGCGCGACCTGCAGTCCGTTGATCACCTGCGCCCGATCCTGCAGGCCGCCCGCCGCGGCTGCGAGGCAGGCGCTCCCGATCGCACCATGCCGCTCTTCGTCAAGATCGCTCCCGATTTGGCCGACGAGGACATCGTCGCCGTCGTCGAGCTGACGAAGGAGCTCGGCCTGGCAGGAGTCGTCGCCACAAACACGACGATCAACCACAACCTGGGCGAGGGCGGCGTCTCCGGCGCTCCGCTTCTGCCCCGTGCGCTGGAGGTCGTCTCCCTGGTGGCACGGCACCTTGACGACGACCAGATCCTCATCGGCACCGGCGGCATCTCGTCGCCCGAGGATGCGCTGCGCATGATCAGCGCGGGCGCCGACCTCGTCGAGGCGTTCTCTGCCTTCATCTTCGAGGGCCCTTCCTGGCCGGGCGAGGTCTCGCGCGCCCTCCAGCGCGCGTAAGGGACCGCCGTGATCATCGAGCTCACCAGCGCGGACCTGGCAGCAGATCCGCGCCTGGAGGACTACACGCGCCTTAAAGACGTCAAGCTTCGTTCCAAGATCGAACCGGAACGCGGCCTGTACATGGCCGAATCCGCGAACGTCATTGAACGCGCGATCCGTGCCGGCCACACCCCTCGTTCCTTCCTCATGTCAAGGCGCTGGCTACCGACCCTCACCAACCTCATCGAGGCGGCAACGGGTGGCCCCGACGGCGCGGACGTTCCGATCTTTGTCGCCGACGAGGATGTGTTAGAGCAGATGACCGGCTTCCACCTGCACCGCGGGGCCCTCGCCGCCATGCAGCGCCCCGTCCTGCCGACCCTCGCAGACCTACTCGCAACTGCTCGGGGCGGCGCCCCGGCGCGTCGCGTCGTCGTCCTGGAAAACCTCGTCGACCACACGAATGTGGGCGCAGCATTCCGTAGCGCCGCCGCGCTCGGCATCGATACTGTCCTCGTGACCCCGCAGTGCGCTGATCCCCTCTACCGACGATCCGTGCGCGTCTCCATGGGAACGGTTTTCCAGGTTCCGTGGACTCGCCTCGAGTCCTGGCCCGGCGACATCGCCACCCTCCAGGAGGCTGGCTTCACGGTCGCATCGCTGGCTCTGTCGGACGATTCGGTGTCCCTCGACGACTTCGCCGCGCTGCCCGCCCTCCAGGGTCCGGACGCCCGCCTCGCTATGGTGATGGGCACCGAAGGTGATGGACTGGGACGTCACACCATCGCGGCCTCCGACTACACCGTCAAAATCCCCATGGACCACGGGGTCGACTCACTCAACGTCGCAGCCGCGTCCGCCGTCGTGTTTTGGGCGACCAGGGGCGTCGGCGCGCAGTAACGCGTCACCGCATGACGCCGCAGCTGCACAATCTCCGCAGCCGCAGACAACGAGGCCGGAGCTGGATACCCAGCCCCGGCCTCGTCATCGTTTGCTGCGATGTGTCAGCTCATGGATGCCACGATCTCGTCGATGACCTCCACGCATTCTTCCCATCCGGACACTGCGCGCGTCGCGTAGCCGGCTGCCTTGACGGGGTAGTCATTGCCTTCCGGGTCCAGGCGGTCGCCGATGAAGAGCATCTCGGAGGCGGGGATGCCCGTCTCTTCAACGAGTTTACCCATGCCGAACGCCTTGTCGATGCCACGGGTGGTGATGTCGACCGAGGTCGAGCCACCGCCGCGAACGTCGAGCTCAGGCACGTCGGGCTGCACAGCGTCGCGCAGAGCGGCCTTCTTGGTGCCGTCCGGATCCCAGGCGCGCTTCGCGTCAAGCGGAGCCTCCTGGCCCAGAGCGGAGAAGGTGATCTGCGAGCCACGGTCCTCAATGATGTTGCCCCACGGGTTGGACTCCCACAGGCCGAGCTCACACGCGTGACGCTCGAGCGAGTCGATAGCGCGGGCGGCGACCTCGGGATCCAGATCGTGCGCGTAACGCTCAACCCAGGCCCCACCCTCATAGCGGTAGTAACGCGTGCCGCAGGTGGGCATCAGGTGCAGCCGAGAGAGTTCCTCATCCGTGGCGTGCAGGTTGTCCAGCACCTGAGTGCGGAACTGACCCATCTGGCCGCCGGAGATGATGCACACCTCCACGTGGTCCAGCAGGGACCGCAGAGCGACGTCCATGCGGGCCGGCAGCGGGGACTTCGAGGGCGCCAGGGTGTCATCGAGATCAAAGGCAACGAGCTTCACGATGCCACCCTACTGCTTCGCAGCTTCCGCGGCTTCGATAGCGCGCTGCGCGGCCTCGGTCTCTTCATCGGTGGGCACCGAGAGGACCTGCAGCAGCACGACGGACGCGACGAGGCCACCCCACACGAGCAGGATCGTCAAAACCATGAGAGCGATAGCGGGAGCGGTCACTTGGCGCCTCCTTCGATCGAAGCGGTGTCATCGGCGTCGTCTGCGAGGATCTGAGCGACCGCCGCGTGGGTGTCCACCGGGCGGTGCTTCCACGGGATGAGAGTGAAAATCAGAGACGCGATGACCGCGACCGCCACAGAACCCCAGCCGAAGATCAGCACGTAGCTACTGGGGTAGCTCTCGTAGCCCTGCTTCAGGACCTGCACGATCGACATCGCCATCATGACGAAGAGGACGACCGGGATGACGATGCCAACGAGGGGCTCCCAGAGCTTGGGGACCTTCACGCTGGACACCGAATTGATGTGTGCACGGAGCACCCCGAGGCGGGGGCCGGCGACTGCGCACAGGACGGCAAACATGATTGCCGAGGACACGACGCCAACCGAGTTGATGAAGTTGTCGACGATGTCGAGGTTGTTCAGGCCCGATCGGGTGCCGAAGAGCACCAGCGAAATAACGGTCGCAGGGACGCCAAGAACCAGAGCGGAGCGAGCGGGCGACCAACCGAACTTGTCCTGCAGGCCACCGGAAACGACCTGAAGCAGGGAGAGCAGAGAGGTGACACCGGCCAGAACGAGGGACGAGAAGAAGAGCACGCCGAAGAGGGGCCCACCGGGCATCATCGAAATGATCTTCGGGAAGGTCACGAAGGAGAGGATCGGGCCAGTCAGGCCCTCAACCTCGGACACGCTGACGCCACCCTGGTGCGCCATGAAGCCGATGGCACTGAAGACACCAATGCCAGCGAGGATCTCGAAAGAGGAGTTCGCAAAGCCGGCGACCAAAGCGGTGCCCGTCAGGTTCGACTTGGGCTTCAGGTAGGAGGCGTAGGTCAGCATGATGCCGAAGCCCACGGACAGCGAGTAGAAGATCTGCGCGAAGGCAGCCAGCCACACGTTGGGGTCGGCCAGAGCGCTCCAGTTCGGGGTGAAGAAGGCGTTAAGGCCTTCGACGGCGCCCGGCAGGAAGAGTGCACGGACGACGAGCGCAAGGAAGAGGATGACGAGGAGCGGCAGGAACACCTTGTTCGCAGCCTCGACACCCTTGGACAGGCCGCGGCCAATCACGAAAAGGACGAGAACCCACACGAGAGCAAGCGGGATCATGACCGCCCATGCCGGCGCCCACGAGAAGGTGTCGCCAGGAACCTTCTCAAGGAAGGATTCCAGGAAGAAGGTCGTCGGGTCGGCGCCCCAGGTCTCATTCACGGAGTAGATCGTGTACTGCACGCCCCACGCGAGGACCGCACCGTAGTAGACCATGATGACGAAGCAGACGAAGGTCTGGAACCATCCGACGAACTCGCCGCCGCCGATGATCTTACGCAGCGCCCACGGCGGTGAACCGCGGAACTTGTGGCCGACCGCGTAGTCGAGCCACAGCATGGGGATACCGACGAAGACGAGGGCAACCAGGTACGGAACCAGGAAGGCTCCGCCGCCGTTGGAGTAGGAGACGCCGGGGAAACGCCAGATGTTGCCCAGGCCGATGGCCGAGCCGATGGCTGCCAGGAGGAAGCCTGTCTGGCCGCTCCACGAGTCGCGCGCGCGGGGCGCGGATTTGGATGCGGAGGATGACATGAAGTGAGTTCCTTGCAAACGTGTCTATTCGGGATAATTCCCAGCCAGACTAGGGCCGATACACCGGGAAGTCTCCCAGAGTCCACAATACAGAACGTGTTTTTGGCCTCTTTTTGACGGATTCTTTGCTGACGGGGGTCCACTCGAATACGCCGAGAACAGAGCTTATGCCGACAAACCCCAGTTAGGAAACGACCCCAAGCGCATGGAGAATCGCCGCAATTCCAACAACGACGGGCAGCGATGCAAAGGTCGTCACGAGGACCGTTCCCTGCGCGATACGCTCCCCCGCCCTGGCACGCGTGGCCGCGATGTAGGCGTTCTGCGCGGAGGGCAGCGCCGCCATGATGGTCACCGACATGAGAGCCGGACCGGTCAACCCGAGGAGCATCCCGACGCCGCACGCGATCGCGGGCTGGAGGGCGAGCTTAGCGACTACGGCGCACGCGATAGCTGGCACCCCCGCGTCGCCGGACGCCGTGCGGCGGTCCACAAGGGCGGCGCCGAAGGACAGCAGGATCATCGGGGGCGCCGCTGCCCCCAGCATGGACGTGGACACCTCGAGGAGCGTCGGCATCGACCACCCGGCCGCGGAAAAGAGGAAACCGCACGCCGCCGCAATGACCATAGGGTTGCGCACGATGACCGTCACGATGCCGCGCGCAGACGGGCGCTGGCCAGATCCGGCCAGATCCGCCAACACGAAGAACATCGGCGTGAAGAAACCGAGCTGAAACACCAGGATGGGCACAACCGCAGAAGCGTCACCCAGCACATAGACGGCGATCGGGATGCCAATGTACGCGCCGTTATTGAGGGACGAGGCCATGGCCCCCAATGTGGTTTCGCCCCGCGTGAGGTGCAAGACCAGGCGGGCGACGACCACGAAGAGGAGCGCTGTGCCCGCACCCGAAGCGGCTGCCACGGCGAGCGGAGCTCCGAAAACCCCAGACGTCCCCGTCGAGACGATCGCGTGGAAGAGCATAGCCGGGGACGCCACCCAGTACGTCACCGACGCGAGAGAGCCCGCCGCCTCGGGCCCGAGGGCACCCGCGCGGCGAGCCACCCAGCCGACGCCGATGATGAGGGCGATCGAGAGGACAGACCAGACAATCGACGCCATACGGAACGGTTACCGATCAGCGCCAGGAGGCCACGGCCTCGTCGACCTTGGTAAGGGCCGATGCGATTGCCATGTGCATGTCCAGGTACTGGTAGGAGCCCAGTCGACCGCCGAAGAGCACGTTCTTCTCCCCCGCCGCCATATCGCGGTAGGCGGCGAGTGTCGAGCGGTCCGACGGCGAAGCGATCGGATAGTAGGGCTCGTCGCCGGGGCGGGCGAAGCGCGAGTATTCGCGCTGGATGATCGTGTTAGTCGCGCCGGCGCGATCACGTTCGGGGTGCAGGTGTGCGAACTCGTGGATGCGCGTGAAGGGAACGTCGCGGTCCGAGTAGTTCATAACGGAGCAGCCCTGGTAGTCGGGTACGTCCACAACCTCGGTCTCAAAATCGAGGGTGCGCCAGCCGAGCTCGCCGGCCTCGTAGTCGAAGTAGCGGTCGATTGCGCCGGTGTAGACGACGGGGACCTGGCCGACGGTCGCGGCTTGCGAGAACGGCGAGCAGGCATCGAAGAAGTCCGCGCCCGTGTGCACGGTGATACGCGGGTGATCGACCATGTTCGCGATCCACGCTCCGTAGCCGTTCAGGGGCAGGCCCTCGTAGCGGTCCTGGAAGTAGCGGTTCTCGTAGGTGAAGCGCACGGGCAGGCGCGTGATGATGGAGGCGGCCAGCTCGCGCGGATCCGTCTGCCACTGCTTGGCCGTGTACCCCGCGATGAAGGCGTCGTAGAGGGGGCGGCCGATGAGGCTAATCGCCTTCTCCTCGAGGTTGCCCGGTTCGCCCGTAATCTCGGCGGCCTGCTGCTCGATGAGCGCACGGGCCTCGGCCGGCGAATAGGCTGCGCCGAAGAACTGGTTAATCGTGCCCAGGTTGATGGGCAGCGGGTAAACGACACCCCGATAGTTGGCGTAGACGCGGTGGCGATAGTCGTTGAAGGCCGTGAAACGGTTGACGTAGGACCACACGCGCTCGTTCGACGTGTGGAAGAGATGGGTGCCGTAGCGGTGCACCTCAACGCCGGTGGCCTCGTCGATCGACGAGTAGGCGTTGCCTCCGATGTGGTCGCGACGCTCGATGACGGTCACGTTCATACCGAATCGCTCCGCGGCCTCGCGGGCAAACGTCAGGCCAAAAAAGCCCGATCCAACAACGAGCAGATCCACGCCACTCCCCTTTCACGGTAGTCAGGACAATGGTAGCGGCCCCCACCTGCGGGTGCGCCTGCATGTGATCGACGAGGCCGGGGAGCGGACTCGCGCGAAGGGCGGGGCTGCGCTCACATATCCTTGTTGTCATCTGTCAGTACGTCAGGGAGGGCCGGGTCATGGTGCGCATCGCCGTCGTCGAGGACGAGGCCGTCTCACGCCAGCTTTTGGCCGACTACCTCGCGCGCTACAGCGAGGAAAACGATGTCTCCTTCGACGTCACCTATTTCGAGGACGGCGGAGCCATCATCGGTGATTACAAGCCGGTCTACGACATCATCCTCATGGACATCCAGATGACGCACGTGGATGGAATGACCGCGGCGCGCGCGATCCGCGAGGTCGACCGGGAGGTCGTCCTCGTGTTCATCACGTCAGCCGCGCAGTTCGCGATCCACGGCTACCAGGTGGGGGCACTGTCCTACCTGATGAAGCCGCTGCCCTGGTTCGCATTCTCCCAGGAACTGTCGCGGTGTCTCGAGGCCGTCGCCAAGCGGCGCCGTGCCTCGGTTCTCCTTCATTCTGGCACGTCGACCCACCGCATCGACATCGCCGACATCGTCTACGTCGAGTCGATCAAGCACCGCCTGGACGTGCACACGGTCTCCGACACCTTCTCGATCACCTCCACCTTGAAGGCCATGGAGGAACAGCTCGCCGGGCACGACTTTTTCCGTTCAAATTCGTGCTACCTCGTCAATCTCGCCCACGTGCGCGGCGTCGCCGACCAGGAGTGCCTGATGACGGGCGGGGACAGCCTGCGTATCTCCCGGCCTCGCAAGAAAGCGTTCATGACGGCTCTGGCGAGCTTCGCGGGCGGGATCCACTGACGTGTTCGAGTCCCTTCCCGACATTCCGCGCCTGTTCACAGCCCTCTCGGAGTGGGGCGCCGCCCTCGTGTACGTCTTCGTCGTCGCGCGCTCGGCGTCGTCCAATGCCCTGAACCCGAACGCCGCTATCCCCCGCTGGCGGCTCGCCGCTGTGGCCGTCGGTGGCCTCGTGGTGCTCGTCGGCGCCCAGGAACTGCTTGGCCGCGCTCCCCTGTCCCTGTGGGTGCCGGGCATGATGACGGCGTACGCGCTCGTGTGGTGTCTCATCCGCGTGGGAACTGCTCTGGACTGGCGCTGGGTGACGCATATGAGCGCACGTGCCTTCATCGTGGCCGAGCTCGCAGCTTCCCTCGCCTGGCAGGTCGTCGTCTACTCCCACGCCGACAAGCCCTACTGGCATCCCCTGTCATTCGGCGGTTTTGCAGCGATTTCAGCGACGTGCTTGGCCGTCGTCTACTTCTTCGAACGGCGCGTCTACCGCCAGGGGGCGCTGCCTGTTCTCCGTTACACGGACCTTGCCTCCGGCGTAGTTATCGGCATTTCAATTTTTGCTCTGTCCAACCTGAGTTTTATATCGACGGCCACCCCGTTCTCTGGAAGGTCCGGCTGGGAGGTCTTCTACATCCGCACCCTTGTGGACCTGGCGGGCTATACGATCCTGTTCGCGCAATTCGAACGTATCCAGCAAAGCGCGACCGAGCGCGAACTCGCATCCATCCAGGCCTCCCTCGACGCGCAGCACCACCAGTATCTGGCCGCCAAGGAAGATATGGAGCAGGTGGCGCGTGCCCATCACGACCTCAAGCACCAGGTGGAGGCAATTCGCGCGGAGCTAGACCCCGGACGCGCTGCGGCATCTTTTGCCGAGCTCGAATGTTCGATTGAGCAGATCGGCCAGCAGTACCACAGCGGCAATGCAGTCCTCGACGTCATCCTCACGACAAAGGGCCGTGCGTGCGCTGCAGCCGGCATTAACTTCACGGCGGTCGCTGACGGCGCCCTGCTGGGATCCATGTCATCGATGGACATTGCGACCCTGCTGGGTAACGCCCTCGATAACGCGATCGAGGCCTCGCGGCGCGTCGACGACCCCGCCAAGCGCCTCATCAAATTAGCGCTCTTCCGTCAGGGGCAGATGGTGGTCATCCGTGTCGACAACTGGTTCGACGGGCATCTGAACACAGACGCGGGTGGTCGGCTGACGACGATTAAGCAGGACACCGTGCGTCACGGATGGGGTGTAAAGTCGATCCAATGGACGGCGCGCAAGTACAGCGGCCAGGCCGTCACGGACGTAGCAGACCACTGGTTCACGCTCACGGTGCTTCTCCCGTCCACGAACACCCAGGAGGACAAATGACAACCATCGACACCCCCCGCCTGCACTTACGTCCCTGGAACGATACGGACGCAGCGGAGCTCTACGAGCTGGCCCGCGATCCCCGCATCGGGATGCTGTGCGGATGGAAGCCTTTCGAGCACATCGACGACGCCCACCAGGCACTGTCCACCGTCCTGGCGACACCCGACAGCTACGCGGTGACGCTCGCGTCGACCGGTGAGATCGTGGGCTCGATCGCGCTGCGCATTGACACAGACTCCCCCGAAGCGACCGTCGCTGACATCGGATACTGGATCGGCGCACCACACTGGGGCAACGGATACGCAACGGAGGCGGGGCACGCCATCATCGACCGCGCCCGGGAGCTGGGCGTGGAAACGATCATCTTGAAATACTTCGACGGAAACGACGCCTCGCGACGGGTCTCAGAAAAGCTCGGCTTTGCATGGCAGAGCCGCGAGGAGGACGTGGAATACCCGCTCATCGGCAAGCGCCTCACCGTCCACCGGACGGAACTCGTGCTCGCCAGACGCTGACGCCGTCCCTTAGTTGAAGCCGAGGACCGCCGCCGCGATCGTGTAGCCGCCGCGAACAACCGTCGGCGACGCGTGGCGCACGAGGCCGGCGAGCAGATCCTGGCGCAGGCGATCCGTGGCCTCGGGGTTGATCTGGTCCATGGTCTCCCAGATCTGTTCCTTGAGCGCCAGGTGCTCGGGCGTGCCCGAGAGCTGAGCCATGACGGAGCAGACAACGGCGTTGATGCGCAGGTAGTGGACCATGTAGCGCCAGAGCTTGTCCTCGACCTCGGCGCGCGGAGGCAGCGCACGGGTCATCGCCTCGTTGACACGGGCAAGCTGATCCAGGCGCGTGATCATGACCTTCTCGTTGACGGACTGATCGTCACGGCCGATGAAGTAGTGATACAGGTCCACGTCCAGGTAGCGGATCGTCGAAATGTAGGGCAGCGGCACGAACGAGTACAGGTAGTCCACGTAGAACGTGTGCTCGGGCATCACCAGACCGGAGGCTCGCACGACCTCCGTGCGCATCGTCAGGGCGTGCATCATGAGGTACTGGTCGTAGCGGCAGCGGCGCAGGTCCGCCCAACCGAAGCTGCGGCCGCGAGGCAGAACGTTGCGGTAGCGGATGACGGCCTTGACCGACTTTCCCTGCTTGTCGTAGACGTAGTTGGTAACGAGCAGGTCCAGGTCGCGCCCGGCCTCGCGTTCCTCGCGCAGAACGTCGAGAACGGCGTTTGTGGCACGTCGGTCCAGCCAGTCATCGGAGTCGACGACGCGCACGTGCGTGCCGGTGGCGGCGGCGAGGCCTGCGTTGACGGCACCGCCGTGGCCCTTGTTTTCCTGGTGGATGACCTTGACGGAGGGGTAGCGAGCGGCCCACTCGTCGGCAATCTCCGTAGTGCGGTCCTTCGATCCGTCGTTGACGATGATCGCCTCAAGTTCGTCGCCGTATCCGACGAGCGTGGTCAGCGCCCGGTCGAGGTAATCCTCGGAGTTGTAGGCGGGCACAATCACCGTCAGCAGCGGCGCGCTCATGGAGTCTCCTCTCGTGAAGTCTGCCAGTAGTCTACTGTGCTGCGCTGACCTGCGCGTCCCCCTGAGAGGGTTCCTGCTTGAAGATCACTTTAAAGATGGGGAAGAACACCCAGAAGGAGATGGCGGCGTTGATGATCATCGTGATGACATCGGCGACAGTCTCGCCGCCCGCGCCCATCGTCGCAATGGCCCACGCGTAGATCGGGTCCTTGTAGAGGACCTGAAGGGCGGCCGCCGCGATCGTGATGACGACGTAGGCCACCGCGTACCAGAAGGCCGCCTTACCCATCGACGAGTTGGACTTGAAGGTGACGTTACGCTGTGCGAAAAAGTTGATGACCTGGGCGATCAGCAGGGTGATCTCAACGGCGAGGAAGTACGCGAGGCCGCCGCCCCCACCCACCGACATCGAACCGGCCGAGTAGTCGAAGAGGAAGACCGTGTGCCCGTGCGAGACGCCGACCGGCAGGAACTGGAAGGCCGTATCGACGAGACTCGTGTGCGCGAAAACCGCCTTGAACGCCGGCATGAGAACCAGCTGCAGCACCGTTATGCCGTTGGAGAGGATGAAGAAGACGATGAACTGCGCGACCGTCGGGTGCTTGGATTCGAAGTTCTTCCACCACCGGGTAAGAGCCTGCATGAGTGTTCCTTTACGTCAGTGTGTTGTACGAGGCCGAGGCCGCGTCATCGGGTCTGGTCGAGTTCGCGCTGGGTGGCCTTATTCGCGCGGGCGTTGGAGATAAAGCCGAGAGCTGCTCGGGTGAGGCCCCGCAGGGGGTGTCCGTTCACGGCGAGGAGGATCGCATCCACCATGTCGGGGCTTGCCGCGCCGTTGCTCATCTTCGCGATGGCGCGGAAAGGCATGTTGAGGACGAAGAGGATGTTGAGGTCCGGGCTTCCCTTCGCGTCCGCCTTCGCTTTGAGGGCGTGGAGCTTGCGTCCGGCGACGCGGGCGAGCCAGGTCTTGGCGCGCGTCATCTCGGACAGCGGGTCGGAGGCGACGAGGTCGTCCGCGGGGTGAGCCGTCGGGATCGTCCGTCCCAGCAGGACGGCGAACTCGCCGTTGGTGATGCCAGTAACGTCGGCGCTCAGGTAGTGGCCGAGGGCCGGGTCTATCGGCGAGGGCGTGGTTCCTTCGACCTCGACGGTGGCGCTCAGCGGCGTATCGGAGACATTGCGTCCCACGTGGATCGTCCAGGTTCCTGCCTCGGTTTCCCAGGCTGCGCGCGACGTCTCCCAGTGCCGGAACGTGTAGCGGTCGAAGGGAATCGTGACGCTCACCGACGCTCCGGCGCCAACCTCGACTTTTGCGAAACCCTTGAGCTCGCGTGCAGGACCGAACACACCACCGGGTGCGCTCACGTAGAGCTGGACAACCTCGGCACCGTCACGCGCAGAGGTGTTGGTGACCGTGAGGGTCACCCCCTCCTCGTTCACGGCAAGGTCGGAGTATTCAAAGCTCGAGTAGGACAGGCCGTAGCCGAAGGGGAAGGCAACGTCGACGCCCGCGGTCGTGAAGTAGCGGTAGCCGACAAATGGGCCTTCGCGGTAGTACGAGAGTGGTCCGGTCGCCGGGTACCATTCGGCGGTCGGGTGGTCCTCGTAGGAGAGCGCGTATGTTTCGGCCAGGCGTCCCGACGGATTGACGACGCCCGTCAGGACGTCCAGCATTGCGCAGGCGCCTCCCTGCCCGGTCAGGTAACCGTTCACGAGCGCGGGCACGGACGATACCCACGGCATCTCGACGCTCGCACCGCCGGTCAGGACGACAACGGTGCGCGGATTGGCTGCTACGACAGCCTGGATGAGGCGATCCTGGCCCTCGGACAGACGCATGTGGGGGCGGTCCAGGCCTTCGGATTCGGCCAGCTCGTCGAGACCGACGTAGACAAGCGCCACGTCGGCGCGCTCGGCGAGGGCCACGGCCTCGGCGATGAGAGCGTCACTCGTACCGCCGTGGCGCTCATACCCGCTCGCATATCCCTCGAGAACGAGGCCTCGTGCGCCCTCTCCCCCGGCTTCAAGCAGTTCGCGCGGAGCCTCCACACGAGTGGGGTTGACCTGGGAGGAACCCGATCCCTGAAAGCGCGGAGTGTTGGCAAGATCGCCGATAAGGGCGACGCTCGTGCCGGGGCTCAAGGGCAGGAGATCCTCCTCGTTACGCAGGAGGGTGATCGCCTCGGAGGCAATGCGCGTAGCCAGCTCGTGGTGCTGCCCGAGGTCATAGGGCCTGGGCGCAGGCAAGCCGGCACTCGCGCTCGCGACGTTGAAGACTTCCTGGGCGCGCGCGTAGACGTCGGCCGCATCCAACTGTCCCGCCTCGACGGCCGCTACGATCTGGCGAGCACCCGCCAGGCCGGGGGCGGGCATCTCAAGGCTTCCGCCGGCGCGCGCGGCCTCAACAGCGCTGTTCGAACCACCCCAGTCGGAGACGACCATGCCATCGAAGCCCCACTCGGTGCGCAGGATGTCGGTCAGCAGGTGCTTGTTTTCGTGCGCGTACGTGCCGTTGACGAGGTTGTAGGAGCTCATGATCGCCCGCGGCTTAGCCTCTCGGCAGACGATCTCGAAGCCGGTCAGGTAAATCTCGCGCATCGTGCGCTCATCCACGATGGAATCCGACGCCATGCGGCGCAGTTCCTGTGAGTTGACGGCGAAGTGCTTGGGGCAGGCTGCGGTACCCGTGGATTGGATTCCGTCGACGAGGCCGGCGGCCATGCGCCCGGCCAGGATCGGGTCTTCGGAGAAGTACTCGAAGTTACGCCCGCACAGCGGCGAACGCTTGATGTTGAGGCCGGGACCGAGCAAGACGTCGACACCGAGGCCTCGCGCTTCCAGCCCCAGCGCCTCGCCCATGTCGCGCGCCAGCTCCGGGTTCCACGTAGCCGCGACGGCTGAGGCCGTCGGGAAGCAGGTCGCTTTCTCGGACTCCGCGATGCCCAGGTGATCAGCATCCCCGAGCTGGCGACGAACGCCGTGGGGACCGTCGCTCATCACGAAGGAGGGAATGCCCGCCGCGGGGATCGGGCGGGAGTCCCAGGCGCTCGAACCCGAGAGAAGCGCCGCGGCTTGCAGGAGGGTGAGGTCGTTGGTGTCCGTCAGTGCTGGATGTTCCATCGTCGTGAACTGCCTTTCGTGCTCCATCGCCGGTATCGTCGATGGTTCCAGTGTGGACCATGGGGGTTCCCTTCCAATCGACCGTGCGCATGATTTGTCGTTTGCGGGGCGTATTCTGCACGCGCAAGACCGGTTTCGCCCTGGGATAAGATAGATCCTATGACTGACACCGAGGTCCCCACGCGCGTCGAGAACGAATCCGCGTCTCCCCACGCTGTCTTTGTCGACATCGACGGAACCCTGTGCGATTCTCGCCAGCGGATTCCAGGATCGGCGCTTGAGGCCCTGGCACAGGTCAGGAACCGCGGTCACCGGCTCTTCGCGTGCACGGGGCGCTCCGCGCCCGAGGTCTACCCGCGCTTTTGGGACGTCGGCTTCGAGGGGCTCGTCGGCGGAGCCGGAGGGTACGCCTCCGTCGGGGACCGGGTGCTCGTTGACGAGCGCATGCCCCGCGAGCATGTCGGTCTGTTGACTGCCCTGTGGCAGGAGCTCGACGCCTTCTACATCTGGCAGGGCCCCGACCAGATGGGACCCAGCGAGGGATACCTCGACTTCTTTGTCCCCCGCGCGGGCAAGCATCCAGAAGACTGGATCGAATACGCCCAGTCGATCACCCCCTTTATCACGGACATCAACAGCGGCGCGTTCACCAAGGTCACAGCATATGTCCCACCCGAGAAAGCATCGATGGAGAGAGTGACAGCAGCCCTACCGGACAGCTACCGCGCAATCATCGGCTCCGTTGGCGCTGCAGGCTACATCCCCTTCGAGGTCGTTCCAGCGCATCTGTCGAAAGCAGTCGGCATCCGTGCCATCTGCGAGCACGTGGGCATTCCGCTCTCTCATACCGTCGCGCTTGGCGACTCCAACAACGACGTCGAGGCCGTGGCAACGGCAGCGGTCGGCATCAGCATCGGGGACGACTGCGAGGCCCTCGTAGACGTCGCGGATATCGTCGCCCCCTCCGTCTCCGAAGACGGCCTGGCCTGGGCTCTACGCGCCGCCGGCCTAACATCGGATGATCCGAGTGGGGGCCAAGGCCTCGGCGATGCACGGTGAGCGGATCACTGCAGCGCTGGCTGCACCATCCCCTCACCCGTAACTCCGCCTTCATGCACCTGTGGGCAGGGCAAACCGCCGCACAGGTGGGCTTCCAGGTCGGCACGCTGGCCACCTCGGCCATCGCGATCACCGTCCTGCACGCGACCGAAACGCAGATCGGCATACTGTCGGGCCTGCAAACCCTCGCGTTCCTCCTCGTCGGTCTACCGGCGGGTGCATGGGTCGACGGATGGCGCAAGCGCCGCGTCATGATCGCCGCAAACCTCGCACGCATCGCAGCCCTCGTGTCCATCCCAATCGCCTACGTGTTCTCCTCGCTGGCTCTCACCCACCTCATGGTCGTCGCGGCGATCCTGGGTCTGTCCACCGTCTTCTTCGACGTCGCCTATCAGTCCTACGTACCCATGATCGCCTCGAAGCGCTATATCGGGGCAGCCAACGGGCGACTCGAGGCGTCCTATCAGGTGGGACGCGCGGGTGGCCCAGGACTTGGCGGATGGCTTCTCGGTGTTATCGCCCCTCCCCTGACGTACCTGCTGACGGCGTCCACCTACGTCTGCTCCACATGGGCGATCTGGCGCATCCGCACACCCGAACCTCGTCCAGCCCACTCCGATGCACCCCTTCGCTCTCAGATCCTCGAGGGGCTCTCTTTCGTACGCGGGCAACGCCTCCTCTTCCCACTCTTCTCCTGCATCGCGTGCGCCGCATTCGCCGGAGCGGGCGTTCAAGTCCTCCTGCCCATCCTCGTGCTACGCACCCTCGGGATGAGCGCGACACAGCTCGGACTCCTCCTCAGCGCGGGCGCAGTTGGCGGGATCCTCGGTGCACTCACGCGACCTCTGTGGATCTCACGCCTGGGCATCGGGCGCTGCATCGTTTCAACCAATATCGCCGGCGTCGTTATTCTCGCGGTCCAGCCAGCCTCCGTGCACGTTCCCACTGCAGCCGCATGGATCATTGCTGCCGCTGGCGTCATCTCCTCCTACTTCCTGACGATCTACAACGTCACCCAGATGAGCCTGCGCCAGGAAATCTGTCCGCCCGACATGCTCGGTCGCATGAACGCGATCTTTCGCTTCGCGGTCTGGGGCGTCATGCCCCTCGGTTCATTCGTAGCCGGCATCGTTGCCGCCCACACCGGAATCGAGGCTGCGATGTATCTGTTCACCGCACTCGCTGTCGGCGCAGGCATCGCAATGGCCTTCACTCCGGCTGCCCACATCCGAGGTTCAAGCGCCTCCCCGACCATCTCATAATGTGACGCGCTCGGTCGCTGCAAGTGTGCCCATTCGTGCACGGTCGCGATACCATAAGTGTGAGGCAAACCGCAACGGTTTCGGTGACTGAGCCAAGGAGGACACCATGGACACCGCAACGACCCTCGTCGAGGCCC
This sequence comes from Schaalia dentiphila ATCC 17982, assembly GCF_000154225.1. Classification (NCBI taxonomy): domain Bacteria; kingdom Bacillati; phylum Actinomycetota; class Actinomycetes; order Actinomycetales; family Actinomycetaceae; genus Schaalia; species Schaalia dentiphila. Next base: position 1,869,156 of record NZ_DS264586.1, read on the forward strand.
TGGGCGGCTGGGACAACATCTCCAATCTCGACGCGTGCATTACGCGTATCCGCCTGGACGTAGCCAACACGGACCTCATCGACGAGGCCAAGCTGCGCGAAGCCGGAGCCTTCGATGTCGTCATCGTTGGTGACGCCGTGCAGGTCGTCATGGGCCCCGACTCCGAGGACCTCGTCGAGCAGATGAACGCGAGCCGGTGAGCTTTCTCGTCCGTGCGCCTTTCGCTGCGCACGTCCTGCCCCTGTCCGAGGTACCGGATCCCGTCTTCGCCAGTGGCGTCGTCGGGGATGGCCGCGCGCTCCTGCCGGAAGCCGATTGCACGTGCGTGACCGTTCACTCCCCCATCAACGGAGTGGTCACCAAGCTCAAATCGCACGCGGCAATTATCACCTCCACGCGCGGGCCCTCGATCCTCATTCATCTGGGCATCGACACCGTCAGCCTGCGTGGCCGAGGCTTTGCCCCCCTCGTCGAGGAGGGAGACATCGTCGACGCGGGCACTCCTCTCATCCACTGGGATCTCGGACCCATCCGCGCGGCAGGTCTGTCCCCCTGCGTACCGGTCATCGTCGTCAGCCCTCCCGGAGAGCCGGTTTCTCCCGAGTTCGATGAAGCACTGCCCACGGCGGGGATTCTCGATCCGCTGTTTTCTCTTTCCGATGGTGACTGAACTCCGACCGTATGCATGAACCCCGCGGCCCTTTCGGGTCGCGGGGTTCACTTGTTCAGCGTATCTGAGTCCGTCAGCGGACGGTCTCGCGCAGCAGCGCGAACAGAGAGGTCAGGCGCTCGTCCGTGGGGAGGTCCTCGATCGCGACTTCTTCGCCATCGGAATCGCACAGCGGCACGCACCAGTTCGGGTACAGGTCAGCACCCGTGCCCGGCATGTTCTGCGGGCGCACGTCCCCGACCGCATCCACGAGGGAGGCGACAACCAGCTTCGACGGGGTCTTCGCGACGTAGCGGTACAGACCCTCAACGGTTTCCCGCTCGCTGGGTTCTGCGCCGTCGATGCAGCCGTACTCATGCAGTCGCGCGGCGACCCGTTCGAGTTCAAGGCGATCGCCCGCGCGAACCGTCTCGATGTCGTCCGTCAGCAGGCCGAGCTCGGAACGCAGCGTCGTCTGAATGCCGCGGATGTAGCCGAGCGTGGGCGGCAAGTCATGGATACTGACGGCTGCTAGAGCACGATCACGGTAGTGCTCGGGACGCAGCGGCCAACCGCCACCCTCCTTTTCGAACCACACAACGGAGGTACCGAGAACACCACGGTCGCGCAGGTAATCACGCACCCACGGCTCCACGACGCCCAGATCCTCGCCGATGACGACGGCACCCGCACGCTGGGCCTCCAGCAGGATGACGCCCATCATGGCCTCGTGATCGTAGTACACGTACGTACCTTCGGCGGGAACGCAACCGTCCGGGATCCACCAGAGGCGGAACATACCCAGGATGTGGTCGATGCGCACCGCACCGGCGTTCGCCAGCGCAGCGCGGACCATGTCGCGCAGCGGCAGGTAACCCGACTCCGCGAGGCTACGCGGCGACCACGGCGGCTGCGACCAGTTCTGGCCCTGCTGGGAGTAGACGTCCGGCGGAGCACCCACGCTCATGCCGCTGGCAAAGAGCTCCGGCCGGCTCCACTTTTCGGAACCGTAGCCGTGCACGCCGACTGCCAGATCAGCCATGATGCCGATCTCCATGCCAACTTCGCGCGCCACCTGCTGGGCGTGCCCAAGCTGTTCGGCGACGACCCACTGGCACCACTGGTAGAAGTCAACGCGCTCTGCCAGCTCGAGGCGCTCAAGCTCGACGCGAGGCGCAGACGAACGAGCAAGGTCCTCGGGCAATTCGATCGTGCCCTCGCGCTCGACAAGGGCGCACCACAGCGCATAGTTGGACAGCTCCGAACCGCCGCGCTCGATAAAGCGATCCAGCTGGCTCTGGCGGTGGTAGGAACGCGGAGCGGCAAAGATAATCTCAAGGGCCTTACGCTTAGCCTCCCACGAGCGATCACGGTCGATCAGGTCCTCGCGGATGGCGAACTGGCGGCTCCCGTCGCTCAGCTGCTCGATGGCCACGCGCGAAGCCTGGGGCAGGGAGGCGTACTCCTCGATGCTCTCGGGACGAATGTAGATCGGGTTGAGCCAACGGCGCGACACCGGCAGGTAGGGAGAGTTCTCCAGCGGGGACACCGGCTGTGATGCGTGGACAGGGTTGATAAGCAGGAAATCTGCACCCTTGTCCGCACACACGGCAGCCAGGTCAGCCAGGTCGGTGGCGTCACCAATGCCCCACGAGGAGGCGGAGCGCGTCGAGTACAGCTGTGCGTTGACTCCCCACACGCGGCGCGAGGACTCCAGGAGCGGCAGGGACAGCGTGTTCGGCACGATGATGAGGGTCGCGGACTCCACGTGTCCGCCCTCGACAGTCGCCACGAGACGATGCCATCCGAGCGGCAGCCAGTGAGGCACGTCGAAGGTCGCACGTCCGACGAGCGCACCATCGATCATGCGCGGAGGAACGTAGCGATCCACCTGATCACACGAGCCCTTACGGCCATCCTCCAGCACCCACTGGACGTTCACCCACGAGCCGTCCGGTACGTGCACAGGGAACATGTAGCCGCCGCCCTGGCGGGCGACGATCGTCGGCGGAAGGGTGCAGCGCCATTCGCGTTCTTCGGTCAGGCGCAGAGCCTCGTGCACATCGCCCACCGTGGAGGATTCGTCGAGAGGCAGCCCGAGAGCACCAAGGACCCTCAGAAGAGTAGACGCGCTGATGTCCACCCAATTCCCGTACCAATCCCAGAATCCGGTGGCTACGCCATTAGCATCGGCGATACGGCGCAGCTCATCGATGTTGTCAGATGCGGGTGCGTAAGTATCCACAAGAAAGCCTTCTACGTTGTGGGCTGATGACACCTCTAATACTAGGCGTGGACGCGCTGCGACAAAGACTCCGAGGGCGTGTCATGGGCCACGCTCTCAAGGGTTGAGATCATCGCAGCAGCCACATCGTCAGACTCAGCTCCACACACGATTTGAACAACGTTGCCGGAACGTACGACAGCCAGTACACCATCTACGCGCAGCGCCGCCTCATCGACATCTCTTTGAGATTTCACCTGGATACGAATTCGCATCGTGCAGGGTTCTACCTCGACGATGTTGAGGTGTCCACCCAGCGCGTCGATGAGCGTTTGTTCAATCGCCATCGGAGCCCCTTTCGCGCGGTCGGAAGTTTGCGATTCGTATCACATACTAGATGTGACCTGCGCAAAAGGCAAGTGGGATCCATAACACGAGCAATTCTCGAGAGAACAACCGCTGACAGGAGCACATTCCACAACGCAGGGCCATAACCCAACGCTCTGTCAAACTATTGACTCAGGCTGGCACCCACGACGCGATACCGCACACCGAATCCACCAATAGACACGATGAGGGGGAGGACCGCTAGGCCCTCCCCCTCACACTGCGTGAATCAGTCGCGCGTGAGCTTGCGGTGCGTCACGCGGTGCGGGTTCGCGGCAGCCTCGCCAAGGCGGGCGACCTTGTTCTTCTCGTACGCCTCAAAGTTGCCCTCGAACCAGTACCAGTTGTCAGGAGCCTCCTCAGTGCCCTCCCATGCGAGGATGTGGGTGGCGACGCGGTCGAGGAACCAACGGTCGTGGGTGACGACGACGGCACAGCCGGGGAACGCCAGGAGGGCGTTTTCCAGCGAACCGAGGGTCTCGACGTCGAGGTCGTTGGTCGGCTCATCCAGCAGGAGGAGGTTGCCGCCCTGCTTGAGGGTGAGAGCCAGGTTCAGGCGATTGCGCTCACCACCGGACAGGACGCCGGCCGGCTTCTGCTGATCCGGGCCCTTGAAGCCAAACGCGGAGACGTAGGCGCGCGAGGGCATTTCCACATTGCCGACCTGAATGAAGTCCAGGCCGTCCGAGACAACCTCCCACAGGGTCTTGTCCGGGTCAATACCGGCGCGCGACTGGTCGACGTAGCTGATTTTGACGGTCTCGCCGATCGTCAGCTCGCCGCCATCGAGAGGCTCGAGGCCGACGATCGTCTTGAAGAGCGTGGTCTTACCGACACCGTTCGGGCCGATGACGCCGACGATACCGTTACGGGGCAGGGAGAAGGACAGACCGTTGATCAGCGAGCGATCCCCAAAGCCCTTCTGGAGATCCTTCGCCTCGATGACGACGCTACCCAGGCGCGGGCCCGGCGGAATCTGGATTTCCTCAAAGTCGAGCTTGCGCGTGCGCTCGGCCTCAGCAGCCATCTCCTCGTAGCGGGCCAGACGGGCCTTCGACTTGGCCTGGCGGCCCTTCGCGTTAGAGCGAACCCACTCGAGTTCTTCCTTCAGACGCTTGGCCAGCTTGGCATCCTTCTGCCCCTGAACGGACAGACGCTTCTCCTTCGTCTCCAGGTAGGTTGAGTAGTTGCCCTCGTAGGGGTAGAGGTGGCCGCGATCAACCTCGGCGATCCAGCCAGCGACATGGTCGAGGAAGTAACGGTCGTGGGTGACGGCAATGACCGCGCCCGGGTAGGACGCGAGGTGCTTCTCGAGCCAGAGCACGCTCTCGGCGTCGAGGTGGTTCGTGGGCTCGTCGAGCAGCAGCAGGTCGGGAGCCTCAATGAGGAGCTTGCACAGCGCCACGCGGCGGCGCTCACCGCCGGAGAGGACGGACACCGGCTGGTCCGGCGGCGGGCAGCGCAGCGCATCCATCGCTTGATCAAGCTGAGAGTCGATGTCCCACGCGTTGGCGGCGTCGATCTCGGTCTGGAGCTTACCCATCTCCTCCATCAGGGCGTCGAAGTCGGCGTCAGGATTCGCCATCTCTTCGGAGATCTCATTGAAGCGGGCGAGCTTTTCGAAGATGTCAGCGGCACCCAGTCGCACGTTTTCAATGACGGTCTTGGTCTCGTCGAGAACGGGTTCCTGCATGAGGATGCCGACCGTGTAGCCGGGGGTCAGGCGAGCCTCGCCGTTGCTGGGCTCATCCAGGCCAGCCATAATCTTCAGGATCGAGGACTTACCGGCACCGTTCGGACCGACCATACCGATCTTGGCGCCCGGGAAGAAGCTCATGGTGACATCGTCGAGAATGACCTTGTCACCGATGGCCTTGCGAGCCTTGATCATCTGATAAATAAACTCCGCCACGTTACTCCGTTCGGGTGGTTTGGGGCGCGCCCTCGCGCGCGTGTTCCCTCCTATGGTACCGACCCTGCGCGCGCCAGTGAGCCACCCAGCGGGACGCAAGGGTCGGTGATCCTCATCTCAGCGCCTTTTGTCAGGATTTCTCCGCTCCCAATCCTCGCAAGGGTTCCGCGTCGGTTACGGATCCGTAGTGATTTGCCGAAAACTGTTCCAGTTTTTTAAGAAACGCATGCGTAGGTTTGATTTTTAAGACAAACTTTGAAGTACTCGGGGAGAATTATCTCCCCTGTCAAACACAAGGAAGACCCGACAGGAGGTGGCATGCAGCGCGCAGCACGCATTCCCATTGCGGGCGTTCACTCCCCCGTCTATCACGTCAGCGACACGTCCTCCACCCTCGATCTCGCAGCAACCCTCCTCGCCGACACGACGACCCCCACTCCCCACCTCACGACGATCATCGCCGACCGTCAGAGCGCGGGCCGCGGCCGCCTTGGGCGCACGTGGACAACCCCGGATGGTCAGGCCCTCCTCGCCTCCACCATCGTCTCCCTCCCCACCTCGTTTCCCACCAAGATGCTCGGCTGGCTCGTGCACGCGTGTGCGCTCTCCGTGCGCGACGCACTGTCCCCCCGTCTGACGCCCGTCGGACACACCGTCTCTCTCAAGTGGCCCAACGATGTGCTCGTCGACGGAGCGCGCAAAATCTGCGGCATCCTCGCCCAGCTCGCCCCGGCCTCGTCCCCGTTTACGACGAGCGCGATCCTCGGCTACGGCATCAACATCGCCCAGGACTCCGATCATCTCGCTACGCCGCAGGCCACCTCCCTGTACGCCGAAGGTGACGCCGAGGCCGGAGCCGATCCCACTTCCGTCTCCCACACCCTGCTTACGCAGATCCTCACCGGACTCGACTCTCGCATCCGAGGCCTCGTCACCCATGGAAACGCGCACGATTGCGGGCTGGCTGACGAGGCCGCGAACGCCCTGCCGCTCCTGGGGACGCGCATCGCGCTGGCGAAGCCGACGGATCCGAATGGTCACCCGGCGATGGAAGGCGTTGCCCTGGGGCTGAGCCCGACCGGCTCCCTCCTCGTGGCCACTGACGATGGCCGCACTCACGACATTAACGCCGGAGATGTCCTGGCAACCGGATTACCTCTGACAACTGTTCACGACACCAAGGAGAAGCGTGCGAACAATTAATCGAATCCTTGTCGCCAACCGTGGCGAAATCGCTCTGCGCGTGTGCCGCACGGCCACCGACATGGGCATCGCAACAATCGCGGTCTACGCCGATCAGGATATGGCCGCGCCTCATACACGCGAGGCCGACGAGGCCCTGTCCCTCGGTGGCGACGATGCAGCGTCGACGTATTTGAACGGTGAGAAGATCCTGGCGATCGCTCTGGAGACTGGTGCGGATGCGATTCATCCCGGCTACGGGTTCCTCTCGGAGAACTCCGAGTTTGCACGGGCTGTCGAGGATGCAGGTATCGCGTGGCTCGGCCCCGCGTCTTCCGTCATCGACGCGCTGGGCGACAAGATCAAGGCCCGCCGTGTGGCAGAGGCGTGCGGCGTGGCTCCCGTCCCCGGTGTGTCCGAACCCGTGACCTCGCGCGAGGAGGTCGAGGCGTTCATCGCCTCCGCCGGTTACCCCGTAGTGCTCAAGCGCGCCGACGGCGGCGGCGGCCGAGGCATCAGCATCATCCGCTCGCAGGCCGACCTCGACCTGTTCTTCGCGCGTCACACGGACGCTTCCGACCTGGGCGCTCACTTCGTCGAGCGTTTTGTTGAGGTCGCCCGTCACGTCGAGACGCAGTCGGCGCGCGACACGCACGGTAACTTCCACGTCATCTCGACCCGTGACTGCTCGGTGCAGCGTCGCAACCAGAAGCTGGTCGAGGAGGCTCCCGCCCCGTTCCTGCCTGAGGGCGCGCACGAGACCCTCGTGAATGCGTCGCGCGCACTGTTCGAGCACGTCGACTACGTGGGCGTGGGCACGGTGGAGTTCCTGCTCGAGCCCGACGGCAACATCTGGTTCCTCGAGGTCAACCCGCGTCTGCAGGTCGAGCACCCCGTGTCCGAGGAAGTCACGGGCATCGACCTGGTGCGCGAGCAGATTCGTATCGCGCAGGGCCTGCCGCTGACTACTCCCCCGGAGCCTCGTGGCCACTCCTTCGAGTTCCGCGTGACCTCTGAGGACCCGTCGAAGGACCTGACCCCCACGGCAGGCCGCCTCGACGAGGTGCACTGGCCCCTGGGCCCCGGCATCCGTCTGGAGCTGGGCATCGATCAGGGCGACTCCGTGCAGACCGCCTTCGATTCCATGATCGCCAAGATCATCGTCACCGGCGCGGATCGCGAGCAGGCGCTGGCCCGTTCGCGCCGCGCGCTGGCCGAGTTCTCGGTGCAGGGCGTGGCCACTCCGGTTCCCGTCTACCAGGACATCATCAACGATCCCGACTTCTGCGGCGTCGGCGGCTTCAACATCTCCACGCGCTGGTTCGAGACGACGTTCATGCCCAAGCACGACTACTCGGACCTGGCTGTGCCCGCCGAGGCCTCGTCGACGGCCGACCTGCCGCGTCAGACCTACATCATCGAGCTGGATGGGCGCCGCGTGTCTCTGACTCTGCCGGCCGGCATGTTCAACGCGCCTGCCGCAGCTGCCCCTCGTCCGCCCCAGCCGCTGCGCTCGGCCCCGCGTCGCGCGGGTTCGTCCACCATTCAGGCTGGCCCGCACCAGGGCGCCCCCGGCGACATCGTCGCTCCAATGCAGGCGATCGTCGTCGCGCTGGCCGTGTCCGAGGGTGACCAGGTCGAGGAAGGCCAGCTCGTGGCCGTCCTCGAAGCCATGAAGATGGAAAAGCCGCTGCTGGCCCCGCGCGCGGGCACCGTCAGGTCCCTGTCGATCAAGCAGGGCGACACCGTGACCGCCGGGACTCGCATCGCCCACATCGCCACTGAAGAGGAGGCAGAATGAGCACCCCCAGCCCGCTCACGCGTGACGGGTTTATTCAGGCCCAGGACGCGATCGCTCAGGCCGCCGAAGAGAAGGCCGCCCAGCGCCAGCACGCGAAAAAGAAGCTGACGGCGCGTGAGCGTCTGTCTCTCTTCTTCGACGACGGCGTGTGGCACGAGGTCGGTCAGTTCATCGGTGGTTCTGTGCGCGAAGGTCGGATCGGTTCAGCTGTGGCCGCCGGTTACGGTCGCGTGCAGGGGCGGATGGTCGCCGCCTACGCGCAGGATTTCTCGGTGCTCGGTGGCACCCTGGGCAAGGTCGAGGGCGACAAGATCGTCGACCTGATCGACCGGGGCATCCGCATGCGCATTCCGATCGTCGGAATTCAGGATTCGGGCGGCGCCCGCATCCAGGAGGGCGTCGTCGCCCTCGCCCAGTACGGCCGCATCTTCAAGAAAACGTGCGAGGCCTCGGGCCTGGTTCCCCAGATTTCGATCATCCTGGGGCCCTGCGCCGGTGGCGCCGTGTATCAGCCGGCCCTCACCGACTTCATCGTCATGACGCGCGAGAATTCGCACATGTTCGTGACGGGCCCGGACGTCGTCGCCGCGACGACCGGTGAGAAGGTCACGCTCGACGAGCTCGGCGGCGCACCGATCCACAACTTCCAGTCGGGCGTCGCCCACCACATGGCCGACACCGAGGAAGAGGCAATCGACTACGTGCGGTCCCTGCTGGACTATCTGCCTTCCTCATGCGAGGTCGCTCCCCCCAAGTACGAGTACATTCCCAATCCCGAGGACGAGGCTGCGGCCCGCGCGGTTGCCGACCTGGTTCCGACGTCGGCGCGTCAGCCCTACGACGTGCGCGACGTGGTGCGTTCGCTCGTTGACCACGGTGAGTACGTGGAGATTCAGGACCTGTTCGCTCCCAACGTGACGATCGGTTTCGCGTGTGTCGATGGCCAGTCGGTGGGCATCGTGGCAAACCAGCCGATGAACGACGCTGGCACGCTCGACGTGGATGCCTCGGAGAAGGCGGCCCGCTTCGTGCGTTTCTGCGACGCGTTCGGCCTGCCGATCGTCACCTTCGTGGACGTTCCCGGCTACCGTCCGGGCACCGAGCAGGAGCAGGCGGGCATCATCCGCCGCGGCGCGAAGGTGATCGTTGCCTACGCGAACGCAACCGTGCCGATGGTGACCGTCATCCTGCGTAAGGCCTACGGCGGCGCCTACATCGTGATGGGTTCGAAGTCGATCGGCGCGGACCTGGCGTTCGCGTGGCCCGACGCTCAGATTGCCGTCATGGGCGCGGAGGGCGCGGCTTCGATCATGTACCGCCGCGAACTTGCTGCCGCCCGCGAGAAAGGGACCTTCGAGGAGACGAAGGCCGAGCTTGTGGCCCGCTACGAGGAGGAGACCGTCAACCCCGAGGTCTCCGTGTCCTCGGGCCAGCTCGACGGCATCATCGCTCCCGCCGATACCCGCCAGACCATCATCGATTCCCTGCACCTGCTGGCCACGAAGGACCAGCGTGCACCCCACGTCAAGCGTCACGATAACGGCCCTCTGTGACCGGCGTCGTTTGAGAAGAATTATCCCCGAAGGAAAGTAAGAACATGTCGTTTGTGTCCTCTCTGAATGAGACCCCCTACGCGCTGACCTTTGCCGGTCAGGCCACCCCGTGGCGCACCGCCCTCGACGAGATTGCTCGCGATCCCGAGATCGCCGAGATCATCGCCGGCGTTATCAAGGCCTCGGACCAGGTACTCTCCCCCGTGCGCCGCTCGCTGGCCACCCAGTCGGTTGCTTCCCTCCCCTTCGAGCTGCCTGCTGCTCCCGAGTCTGCGGCTGTGCCCCGCGACGTGGCCGGCCCGGACGAGGCCGCCCTGTCGGTTCCCGGTATCGTCGCCGCCCAGCTCGGTGCGCTCATCGATCTGACGCGCGCCGGCCTGAACATCGTCGCCAACCAGCCCACCGCGTTTGAGGGTCACTCCCAGGGCGTGCTCGGCGTGGAGATCGCCCGCGCGTGGATCGCCGGGGACGAGGCCCGGGCTGCCTCCGTGTTCGCGCTCGCTCGTCTGATCGGCGCGGCCGCCGCTCGCATCACGCGCCGCGCTCGCGCCCCGCACGCCGGCGACGCGACCTACATGGTGTCCGTGCGCGGCGTGTCTGACGCTCTCCTCGGACGCATCATCGACTCCCTGCCGTCAACCTCGCATCCCCTCTCGATCGCTCTGCGCAACGACACCGACACGCACGTTGTGTCGGGCGCCCCGAACGACCTGGCGTCCCTCGTTGCAGCCATCGAGCGCGCCGCCGCCAAGGACAAGGCCGCGCACGACGCCCACGAGCGCGGTGGCCGCCCGCTGACCCCCGTGTGCGAATACCTGCCGGTGTACGTGCCCTTCCACTCCCCCATGCTCACCGACGCTCTCGCCCTCGTGGACGAGTGGGCCGCCCAGTGCGGTATCGACGCCGAGCTGGCCCACTCCCTGGGCGCCGCCGTGCTCACGACCCCCGTGGACTGGCCCTCCCAGATCCGCGCGGCCGCCGAGTCCGGCGCGACCTGGATCATCGACATGGGCCCGGGCACCACGACGGTTCGCATGACCCACGCCCTCGTCGAGGGCACCGGCGTTGGCGTCGTCCCCGCAGGCACCGCCTCCGACCGCGACAAGGCCGCGACCCCCGGCTGGGCCCCCGAACCCGGCACCGACTGGTCGTACCTGCGTCCCAGCCTCGTGACCCTTCCCGACGGCAAGACCGTCGTTGACACCGCCTTCTCGCGCCTGACCGGCCGCTCCCCCGTCCTCCTGGCCGGCATGACGCCGACGACCGTCGATCCCGAGATCGTCGCGGCTGCCGCAAACGCCGGTTTCTGGGCCGAAATGGCCGGCGGTGGCCAGGTCACCGAAGAGGTCTACAACGAGAACCTGGCGGGCCTGCGTGCCCAGTTGCGCCCCGGCCACACCGCCGAGTTCAACTCCATGTTCCTGGACCGCTACCTGTGGAACCTCCAGTTCGGTCAGGCTCGCATCGTGTCGCGTTCGCGCGCGTCCGGCGCCCCCATCGACGGCGTCGTTATCTCCGCGGGTATCCCCGAACAGGACGAGGCCCTGGCTCTCATCGAGCAGCTGCGCGCCGACGGCTTCCCCTACGTGGCCTTCAAGCCCGGCACGGTTGACCAGATCCGCAAGGTCATCGCTATCGCTCGCGAGGCCGACCCGATCAAGGTCATCGTCCAGGTCGAGGACGGCCACTCCGGCGGCCACCACTCCTGGGAGGACCTGTCCGACCTCCTGCTGGCCACCTACGCTCAGCTGCGCGCCCAGTCCAACATCGTCCTGACCGTGGGCGGCGGCATCGGCACCCCCGAGCGCGCCGCTGACTTCCTCACCGGCGACTGGTCGGCTCGCTACGGCCGCCCGCCCATGCCCGTCGACGGCGTCCTCGTGGGCACCGCCGCGATGACCACGAAGGAAGCACACACCACTAAGGCGGTCAAGGAACTCCTCGTGGCCACGCCGGGTGTGCCCGACAACGACGAGCTGGGCGGCTGGGTCGGCGAAGGCGTGACCCGCGGCGGCATGACCTCCGGCCTGTCGCACCTGCGCGCCGACATGCACGAGGTCTCCAACGCCGCGGCCGCAGCTGCGCGCATCATCGCCGAGATCGGCTCCGACGGCGCCCAGGTGCGCGCCCGCAAGGACGAGATCGTCGAGATCCTCTCCCACACGGCCAAGCCCTACTTCGGTGACCTCGAAGTGATGACCTACGAGGCCTGGGTGCGCCGTTTCGCCGACTTGTCCTACCCGTGGGTTGATCCCACATGGCAGATCCGCTTCCACGACCTCCTCCAGCGCGTCGAGGCGCGTCTGGCGCCCGTGGATCACGGCGAGGTCGAAACCCTGTTCCCGACCGTCGAGGACGTGGCCGACGCGCACGCCGCGGCCGACCGCCTGATGGCCGCCTACCCGAACGCCGCGACGACGCACGTCACCCCCATCGACGCTGCCTGGTTCCCGGCCCTGTGCCGCTCCTACCCCAAGCCGATGCCCTTCGTCCCGATCCTGGACGACGACCTCATCCGCTGGTGGGGCCAGGACTGCCTGTGGCAGGCGCAGGACGAGCGCTACACCGCCGACCAGGTCCGCATCATCCCCGGCCCCGTCTCCGTGGCCGGCATCGACCGCGTCGACGAGCCCGTCGCTTCCCTCCTGGGCCGCTTCGAGGCCGCAGCAGCCGATCGGCTTGCTGCCTCCGGTGCCGTCGCGACGCCCGTCGCCGCGCGCCTGGGTAACGGTAAGCCCGCCGCCACCCGCGAGGAATGGCTGCGCAAGGTCCCCTTCATCTCGTGGACCGGCCACCTCATGACCAACCCGGCCTCCATACTCGACGAGGATCGCGTGTCCCTGAACCCGACCGACACCGGCGTGGACATGGTCATCCACCTCGACACTGCGTGGGACAACGACCCTCGCGGCGCCGAGAAGCACGCGGTGCGCGAGCTGGTCTTCCCGCTGGTTCTATCCGGCGAGGACGGCGCGGTCCCGGTCATCGACGAGGCCAAGCTACCCCAGCGCATGTACGCGATGCTCGCGGCGACCGCCGGCGTGACCTCCGTGTCCGTCGCCGGTGACACCGTGGACGCTCTGCCCGCCATGGTTCCCTCCGCCAAGTCCGTCTTCGGCGAGGCACACTACTCCTTCACGCTGGCCCCCACCCTGGGCTTCGACCACGCAGAGGCCACGGGCGCGGCCCTTCCCGCCAGCTACGAGCTGGCTGCCTGGGCGCCCGACGCGCTGCTCGGCCCCGCCTGGCCGGCGATCTACGCGGCGTTGGGTTCGGCCATCCACAACGACTATCCGGTCATCGAGGGTCTGCTCAACGCGGTCCACCTCGATCACTCGATCACGCTGAAGTACACGCCCGAGCAGATGCTCGAGCGCGGCATCACGACGATCGATGTGACGAGCCACGTGGCCGCCGTCAACGAGTCCTCCTCCGGACGTATCGTCACGGTCGCCCTCGAGCTGAGCGCGAACGGCGAGTATGTGGGCTCCACTCAGGAGCGCTTCGCGATCCGCGGCCGCGCCACCAGCAACCGCGCACCCTCCGAGGCCGCGCCCTTCGGCGGCGCGAACATCGAAGTCGTCGACAGTCCCCGATCGGTCCTGCGCCGCGTGACCGTCAAGGCTCCAGACGACATGACGCCCTTTGCGATCGTCTCGGGCGACTACAACCCGATCCACACCTCCTACGCGGCCGCCAAGGTCGCTGGCATGGACGCGCCTCTGGTGCACGGGATGTGGCTGTCGGCGACCGCTCAGCACGCGGCTGAGGCCGTTGTCGCCGGTCAGGGCGGCGCTCAGATCGCCGGCTGGACGTACTACATGTACGGCACCGTCGACCTGAACGACGAGGTTGAGATCACCGTCGAGCGTGTGGGTCGCGTCGTCGGTGGCGGTCTGTCCCTCGAGGTCACCTGCCGCATCAACAAGCAGGTCGTCTCGCGTGCGTCGGCCTACACCTTCGCCCCGAAGGTCGCCTACGTCTACCCCGGCCAGGGCATCCAGAGCGCCGGCATGGGTCTGGACGAGCGCACCAAGTCCAAGGCTGTGGACGAGGTCTGGCGCCGCGCCGATGCGCACACCCGCTCGGCGATGGGCTTCTCCATCCTGGCGATCGTGCGCGACAACCCGACCGAGATCGTGGCGCGCGGCGTGACCTACCGGCACCCCGAGGGCGTCCTGAACCTCACCCAGTTCACGCAGGTTGCGCTCGCGACGCTGGCTATCGGCCAGACGGCCCGCATGCGCGAAGAGGGTGTCCTGGTTCCTGGTGCCGCCTTCGCCGGTCACTCGCTCGGCGAGTACGACGCTCTGGCCGCATACGCTGAGGTCTTCCCCCTCGAAACCGTCCTCGACCTGGTCTTCCAGCGCGGTTCCACGATGCACTCGCTCGTGCCCCGCGACGAGAACGGCCGTTCGAACTACCGCATGGGTGCCCTGCGCCCGAACCAGTTCGGCATCGACGACGCTCACGTCGTGGAGTACGTCGAGTCGATCGCTCAGGCATCGGGTGAGTTCCTCCAGATCGTCAACTTCAACCTGGCCGGCCAGCAGTACGCCGTCGCCGGTACGGTCGCGGGCCTGAAGGCCCTCGAGGAGGACGCCGCCAAGCGCGCCGCCGAGCACGGTGGCAAGCGTCCCTTCATGTACGTTCCCGGCATCGACGTGCCCTTCCATTCCACTGTCCTGCGCAGCGGCGTGGCGGACTTCCGTACGAAGCTCAACGAGCGTATCCCCGCCGAGATCGACCCCGCGAAGCTCGTGGGCCGCTACATCCCCAACCTGGTGGCGCGTCCCTTCGAGCTCACCCGCGAGTTCGCTCAGTCCATCCTCGACGTGGTTCCCTCCGAGACGGTGCGCGAGCTGCTCGAGACGGAAGGTGCGTGGGACGCCGCCCTGGCCAACCCGGGTGTCCTGACCCGCACGCTGCTCATCGAGCTGCTGTGCTGGCAGTTCGCCTCCCCGGTACGCTGGATCGAGACGCAGCGCGTACTGCTGTCGACCGAAGAAGCTGCCCCAGGCGTTGCCGGCCTGGGCGTCGATCAGGTCATCGAGGTCGGCCTCGGCGCCGCCCCGACCCTGGCCAACCTGGCCTCCCGCACCCTGCTCGCCCCCGCGTTCGCGCTCTCTCGCGTCGACGTGTTCAACGTCCAGCGCGACGAGCCCCGCGTCTACGCGACCGACGTCGCCGTGATCGAGGACGAAGAGGACGAGGAGATCACCCCGGCGGCTCCCGCTGCCGACGCTGCTCCCGCGCCTGCCCCGGCTGCCCCCGCCGCCGAGGCCGCTCCGGCCCCCGCCCCTGCTGCCCCGACCGGCGGCCCCTCGGGAGCCGACGTCGCGGACCTGCCCTTCACGGCGTCCTCCGCCATCGTCGCCCTGCTGGCGCTGTCCGCTAAGATTCGCATCGACGAGGTTGGCGCCACCGACACGACCGAGTCGCTGACCAACGGCGTGTCCTCGCGCCGTAACCAGCTGCTCATGGATATGTCCTCCGAGCTCGGCCTGAACTCCATCGACGGCGCCGGCGAGGCCGACGTGGCCACGCTGTCTGCGACGGTCGACAAGGCCGCCAAGGGCTACAAGCCCTTCGGCCCGGTCCTGGCTGAGGCCGTCAAGGAGCGCACGCGCAAGCTGTTCGGCGCCGCCGGCGTCAAGGCCGGCCACATCGCCGACCGCGTCACCGGCACGTGGCAGCTGGGACCCGGCTGGGCCCACCACGTCACCGCCGAGATCGTCCTGGGCACCCGTGAGGGCGCCTCGACCCGCGACGGCGATCTGGCCACCCTGCCGCTGGATGCACCGACGAACGCCGCCGGCGTCGATGCCCTCATCGATGCTGCCGTGGCAGCCGTCGCTGCCCGCGAAGGTATCGCCGTGTCCCTACCGAGCGCCGGTGGCGCGTCCGGTGGCGGCGTCGTTGACTCCGCCGCGCTGGACGCCTACGCCGCATCCGTGACGGGTGAGGACGGCGTCCTGGCCAAGACCGCTCGCACGATCCTGTCCGAGCTGGGTCTGAACGCCCCCGCCCCCACCGGCGAGGACTCCTCCGACGACGCGCGCGTCATCGACGCCGTCGCCGCCGAGCTGGGTTCGGGCTGGGTCGACCTGGTCGAGCCTCGCTTCGACGCCGCACGCGCCGTCCTGCTGGACGACCGCTGGGCATCCGCCCGTGAGGACGTCGCCCGTTACGTCGCCGAAGGCACACTCGCCGAGGGTGCGTCCTTCGTTGGCACCGGCCGCGCGGTGGCCGAGCAGGCCTCGTACTGGGCGAACAGCCTGCGCGCTGAGGGCGATCACGAACGCGCGGCTCGACTCGAGCAGATCGCGGCCGACGCGCTGTCTTCCTCCGAGGACCTGCCCTACGCGAACGACGTCGCCGTGGTCACCGGCATGACCCCCGCCTCCATCGGTGGCGCGGTCGTGGGCGGCCTGCTCGCCGGTGGCGCGACGGTCATCGCGACTTCCTCGTCGATCTCCGCATCGCGCCTGGATTTCGCCAAGGAGCTCTACCGCACGCACGCCGCTGGCGGTGCGAAGCTGTGGCTGGTTCCCGCGAACCTGGCCTCCTACCGCGACGTTGACGCGCTCGTGGAATGGATCGGCACCGAGCAGACGAAGTCCGTGGGTGCCGACGTGAAGGTAACGAAGGAAGCCCTTGTCCCGACGCTGTTCTACCCGTTCGCTGCTCCGCGCGTTTCCGGCACGCTGGCCGACGCGGGCCCGGCCTCTGAGAACCAGATGCGCCTGCTGCTGTGGAGCGTTGAGCGTTCCATCGCCGGCCTGTGCGCGATCGGGTCCGACACGCACGCCGACCACCGCCTGCACGTCGTGCTGCCCGGTTCCCCGAACCGCGGCATCTTCGGTGGCGACGGCGCGTACGCCGAGGCGAAGGCCTCCTTCGACGCCATCGCAACCCGCTGGGCGGCCGAGCCGATCTGGGGCTCGCGCGTCTCGATCGCTCACCCCCGTATCGGTTGGGTACGTGGCACCGGCCTCATGGGCGGCAACGACCCGATGGTCGCCGCCGTCGAGTCCGCGGGTGTTCGCACCTGGTCAACCGAAGAAATGGCCGAGCAGCTGCTCAACCTGTCGAGCGCCAAGGTGCGCGCGCAGGCTGCCACCGCCCCGGTGGACGCCGACCTGACCGGCGGCCTGGACTCCTCCATCGACCTGCGTGCGCTGCGCGCTCAGGCCGATGCCGCCTTCCCCGCTCCCCCTGCTGAGCAGCCGGTCGCGACCGTCTCCGCGCTGCCCTCGCCCTCGCAGGTCACCGTGCCGCACGTCGACCCCTCGCAGTGGGGTGGCACCACCGCGTCGCTGGCCGACACGGTCGTCATCGTCGGTCACGGCGAGGTCGGCCCGTGGGGCAGCGCCCGTACCCGCGTCCAGGCCGAGCTCGGTATCCACACCGACGGCTCCGTCGAGCTCACCCCCGCGGGCGTGCTCGAGCTGGCATGGATGACCGGCCTGCTGACCTGGTCGGACACCCCGGTGGGCGGCTGGTACGACAAGGACGACCAGCTGGTGCCCGAGTCGGAGATCTTCGATCGCTACCGCGACGAGGTCGTGGCCCGCTCCGGCGTGCGCTTCTTCCACGACGATGGCCCGCTGCACGACGGCTACACGCCCGAGTCCGCGATGGTCTTCCTGGACCGCGACATCACCTTCACGGTCGAGGACGAGGCCGAGGCACGCTCCTACGCCGAGGCTGACCCGCAGTTCACTGTCATCGAGCAGACCGCGTTCGGTGAGTGGCAGGTGACTCGCAAGGCCGGTGCCCAGGTGCGCGTGCCGCGTCGCGCGACGCTGAACCGCCGCATCGGCGGCCTGTTCCCGACGGACTTTGACCCGGCTCGCTGGGGCATCCCGGCCTCGATGCTGGATTCGATCGACCCAATCGCCGTGTGGAACCTGGTCTCCGCCGTGGACGCGTTCGTGTCTGCTGGCTTCAGCCCCGCCGAACTGCTGCGCGTCGTCCACCCGGCGACCGTGGCCTCCACGCAGGGCACCGGCTTCGGTGGCATGCGCTCGATGCACAAGCTCTTCGTCGACCGCTTCCTGGGAGAGGATTACCCGCAGGACATCCTGCAGGAGACCCTGCCCAACGTCGTGGCTGCACACACCATGCAGTCCTACGTGGGCGGCTACGGCTCGATGATCAACCCGGTCGGCGCCTGCGCGACCGCCGCGGTGTCCATCGAGGAGGGCCTCGACAAGATCAAGGCTGGCAAGGCGGACTTCGTCGTGGCCGGCGCGATCGACGACATCCAGGTGGAGTCGATCGTGGGCTTCGGCGCGATGAATGCGACGGCGAACTCCAACGAGCTGCTCGCTCGCGGTATCTCCCCGCGCTTCGTCTCGCGCGCTAACGACCGCCGCCGTGGCGGCTTCGTCGAGGCGCAGGGCGGCGGCACCGTGCTGCTCACCCGCGCGTCGGTAGCGCTCGACATGAACCTGCCGGTCCTGGCTGTCGTGGCCCACGCGCAGACCTTCAGCGACGGCGCGCACACCTCGATTCCGGCCCCCGGCCTGGGTGCCCTCGCGGTGGCGCGCGGCGGACGTGACTCGGTCATCGCCCGCAACCTCGCCGAACTCGGCGTGGGCATCGACGACGTATCCTTCGTGTCCAAGCACGACACGTCCACGAACGCCAACGACCCCAACGAGTCCGATCTGCACACCCGCGTCGGTACGGCGCTGGGCCGCACCCCCGGTAACCCGTTGCTGGTCATCTCGCAGAAGACCCTCACGGGTCACGCGAAGGGTGGCGCCTGCGTGTTCCAGGTGGGCGGCATCATCGACGTGTTCCGCACAGGTCTGATCCCCGCGAACGTCGCGCTGGACTGCGTCGACGACGCGATGGAGAAGTACAGCCCACTCGTGTGGCTGCGTTCCCCGCTCAACCTGTCCTCTCGTGGACCGGTGCGTGCGGCGTTCGCGACCTCGCTCGGCTTCGGCCATGTCTCCGGCTTCCTGGCGCTGGTCAATCCGGCCGCCTTCGAGGCCATCGTGGAGCGCGAGGCCGGACGCGAGCGCCTCGAGGCGTGGCGTGCCGCGTCGGATCGTCGCCTGCGCAACGGCCAGCGTCACATCGAGATGGGCATGCTGGGCCACGCCCCGCTGTTCACGTCGGTGGAGGGTCGTCGCCTGCCCGACGACCCGGCCGCGGGCGTTGCCGGTGACGCACACGAGGTCGAGGCCGCGATCCTGCTGGATCCGAACGCCCGCCTCGGCGAGGACGGCTTCTACCACCTGCCGGAAGGCAAGTGAGCGATGCGCGGACTCGGCGTTGACCTGGTGTCCCTCCCTGAGTTTGCTGCTCAGGTGAGGGAGCCGGGTTCGGCCTTCCTGAATGGCGTCCTGATGCCCAGGGAGGCCCGCCGGGTCCGCGCCCGCGCCGCCGCTACCTCTGGCGCGCACCCCAGTTCCGCCCGCTATGACGAGGCCGTGGCCCGTCACGCGGGCGGCCTGTGGGCCGCAAAGGAGGCCTTTATCAAGGCCTGGTCGTGCGCCCTTTTCGGTTCCCCTCCTCTCATCGGCACCGACGATGTCGACTGGCACGAAATTGAGGTCATCCACGACGAGTGGAACCGTCCCTCTCTCACGCTGCACGGCCGAGTCGCTGCTGCCTGCGAGGAGTCACTCGGAGCGCCTTCCACGTGGAGAGCGCTCGTGTCCATCAGCCACGACGGGGAGTACGCCATCGCGCAGGTCGCGATCGTGGACGCGTCCGGCTAGGCGGCATCGGGCGGCTCGTCCGCGTCGCCATCAAGAGGCTCGAACGCATCGTTTTTCGTCGGATCGGCGTGTCCGCCTTCCAGCGCCGAATAGTCGAAGCATGACAACAAGCTCCTACCCGGGTCCGAGGAATGTTCCTCGGACCTTTCGTGTTCTTCGAGCGCGGGAAGCACAGAGAGTTCTACGCCCACTGCGCCAGTCGGAGCGTGGGGCGTCGGCTCACTCTGAGAGGGGGCCGCCTCATCGGGCAGGATGTCCGTTCCCTGATCCGGCGCTGCTACGTGAGCGTGCACGTCAGTGCCCAGGTCGCCCTGGTGCTCCCCAGCCTGAGCCGTCACCGCCGATCCCGGCCCCTGCCTCGTCGAATAGGGATCCCCCTGCGTCCCGCCCGCAGGCTCATCGGTCGCGTGCGCGCCATTCTTCGTGAACTGGGAGGTGCCGCGGGCCAAGTCGTGGCCGACCGAGGAGGCCCGGTAGACGATCGATGACCGAATCTGCCCATTACCGTCGATCCAACCGTTTGGAACGGGTCGGGCGACTACGACGACGGGATCGCCCTTACGGCAGCTACGGAACACGTTGGAGGCAAGCGTGTCCCAGGTTTCCACCGTGTACCAGTAGGCACCGTCCTCCACGTAGGAGGCGTTGCCCGTGCGCGCGTCGCTCGTGAAGCGCCACTTCGTAATTGCGAGCCGGAAGGTCGTCACGCAGACGTCGCCCTTGACGTGCTTCATCATCGGTTCTGATCCGATACGGCCCCTCAGGGTCGTCGATATGTCCTGCATCGTTGCATCCTTTGTCCGTTCTGGCCGGCGTTGGCCGGATGCATCCAGGAAAGCCCCACATGCCACACCACTTCAAGCGCCACAGCTCACCCTGTGGATGACGCGCGTTCGCCTCGTACCCCTGTGGATAACGAGCATTGCGTACACGCCCCTGTGGACGCCACGCTGCGCCCAGCCAGCACTCCCGAAACAGCGAAGCGGCGACACCCCTCGGGGATGCCGCCGCTTAGCGTCACGAATGAAATCAGGCCTTGGCGGCCTCGGCAGGAGCGGGAATACCCAGGGCGACGACCTCGCGAGCAACCTCACGCGCGCGCTCCGTGGTGACCGGCTCGGCCGGGAAGAGCACACGGCGGTAGTACTCAAGCTCCTGGATGGACTCCAGGATGTCCGCCAGCGCACGGTGACCGCCGTGCTTGTCGGGCGACTCGGCGAAGGCGACGCGGTACCACCGCTTGGCCAGTTCCTTAATGGAGGACACGTCCACCAGGCGGTAGTGCAGGTGGTCGATGACGGAGGGCATGTTCGCCTCAAGGAACATCTTGTCGGTGCCCACCGAGTTGCCCGCCAGGAGTGCCTTGCCCTGCTGGGGCACAAAACGCTTGATGTAGGACAGGACCTGCTCGGTTGCCTCTTCCATGGACACGCCCGACGTCTGCAGGTCATCAAGCAGCCCGGAGGAGGTGTGCATGTTGCGCACGAAGTCGTTCATGTTGTCGAGGGCTTCGGCGGGCGGCGTGATCAGCACGTCCATGCCGGGGTCGACAATCGTGAGGTCGCCGTCGGTCACAACCACGGCCACCTCGATGAGGGCGTCGCGCTGAACGTCCAGGCCGGTCATTTCGCAGTCAATCCAGACCAGGGGGTCTTTCACAGTTTTCACGCCTTCTATGTTAGTGCGCTCTGGGTCATACGGTTGGGTGGGACCTGGGGGCGGTGGCCACTACTACACTAGAAGGGTATTGGAAGGAGTTCCCATGACCGCTAGTTCTCACGTGACCACGCCGAAGGACATCCGTCAGGCAGCCACCGCCCTGGAGGGAGTTGCCGTTCGCACGAACCTGGATCGTTCCGAGCGTCTGTCCACCGAGGCCGGCGTGGATATTCTGCTCAAACGTGAGGACCAGCAGAAGTGCCGCTCCTTCAAGGTGCGCGGTGCCTACGCGCGAATGTCGCTCCTGTCCCCCGCCGAGCGCGAACGCGGCGTCGTGTGCGCGTCGGCCGGTAACCACGCACAGGGCCTGGCATACGCCTGTGCCCACCTGGGCGTGCGGGGCACGATCTACCTTCCCTCGAACACGCCTCGTCAGAAGCGTCGCCGTATCGCGACGATTGGTGGGCAGTGGATTGAGCAGGTCATCGTGGATGGCACGTTCGACCGCGCGAACGCGCTGGCCCAGGAGGCCGCGCGCGCCACGGGCCGCACCTACGTTCATCCCTACGACGATCCGTTCACAATTGCCGGCCAGGGCACGATCGGCGTCGAGCTCGAGGAGCAGATGCCCGAAGACACGGCGGCCATCCTGGTCCCCGTGGGCGGCGGCGGCCTCATCGCGGGTATCGCGACGTGGCTGCGCGCGAACCGGCCGGAGGTGAAGATCATCGGCGTGGAACCCGCGGGCGCGGCGTCGATGCACGTGGCCCTCGAGGCGGGGCAGCCGATGTCCCTGGCGAAGGTTGATCCTTTCGTGGACGGCACGGCGGTGGGCCGCGCGGGTTCGCTCCCATTCCACATTGCCTCGCAGTTCGTTGATTCCGTGCTGGTCGTCCCGGAGGGCGCGGTGTGCACGGAGATGCTGGAGCTCTACCAGTCCGACGGCGTCATCGCCGAACCTGCCGGCGCTCTCGCGTCCACAGCCGCGCACGTGTACCTGACCGATCCGGCTGATCGCAAGGCGCTGCTGGGCCGCTCCGACGGCGCAATCGTGTGCGTCGTGTCGGGTGGTAACAACGACCTGACGCGCTACGCGGAGGTCATGGAACGCTCACTGCGCCACGAGGGCCTGCGTCATTACTTCCTCGTGACCTTCCCGCAGCAGCCGGGCATGCTGCGCGTCTTCCTGTCGGATGTGCTGGGTCCCGCGGACGATATCGTGCATTTCGAGTACACGAAGAAGAACAACCGCGAACTCGGCCCCGCGCTGGTAGGCATCGATCTGTCGAACCCGGATGACATCGACGGGCTTCGACACCGCATGGAAGCCTCCCCCCTGCATGTGGAGGAGCTGCCGTTGGATTCGGAGATCACGCGACTCGTGATCTAAGGGAGTCGATACAAACGCCTGAGAGGGCGCGGTTTCGGGGACGAGGCCGCGGCCTCTCTCCCCTTTTATCGGCCCGTGCGGATGGCTGGGCTGGGAGCCGCCCAGGGTGGCCGCTGGGCCGATGCACGCGGTGGCGCGGCTGGGTGTGGCGGCGGGGTCCGCCTCGAGGGCGCTTAGGCGGCGAGGGTGACGGGGCGAGTGACGCGAACGCGCACGGAGGGGGTGGAGTTGAAGCGGTAGCCTTCGCCGCGAACCGTGGAGATGAGGTCGGGCAGGATGGAGAGCTTCTTGCGCAGGCGGCGGATGTGGGCGTCCACGGTGCGGGAGTCGGAGCCGAGCTCGGAATCGGCCCACACGGAGGCGAAGAGCTCGTCGCGGGTAACGGAGCGGTCGGCGTTGGCGGCGAGGTGGGCCAGGAGGTCGTGTTCCTTGGCGGACAGGCCGGCGTCGCGCCCGTCGAGGGTGACCTGGCCGCGATCGATGTCAATGTCGATGCGGGAGGAGCTCAGTCGCAGACCGGCCAGGACGTCGAGGAATTCCTCGTAGGAGGTGGGGGTGTCGTTGGCAGCGCGGACGGATGCGGCAGGGGTGTTGACGAGGGTCATGGGTGTATCCGATTCTTCGGGGCCGCACTCCCACTATCGGCGTGGGTATATCACTGCGGCGGTGATTGACAGGGGTATCTGGGGCGTCAATCACATACACATTCGCGACATCATGCCACCGCAGGGGCAGCACATGGGGTTCGCGAAGGTCGTCATGGCATTAAGTCTGTCGGACGGATTCCGTCCGAGCAACATGGTGTCCACACAATGAGACTGTGTGACAGCGTATGTTCGTATGACGGACGAGCATTGTTCGCTGCCCACTCCCCCATGCCCATCCATTAAACATTGCAATACCGCCGAATAAGCACCGTGACGGGAGGTCGCCCGCTAACTCCCCCATCGGCCATCACATTCTCTCGCCGTTACATTCGCTGGCACAGATGCCCGCTCCCCCGCACGGATCACCACCGCACACGTCCGCGCGCCCACCCAGACGCAAACGGTGAGGGGCGGGACCCATAGGGCCCACCCCTCACCTATCGCCTAGGAGAACGCTCAGCTCTCCAGGCCGCGCTGGGCACGCACTTGCCGAGTAGCAGAGACAAGGTTGTCCAGCGACGCCTTTGTTTCCACGTAGCCGCGGGTCTTGAGGCCGCAGTCAGGGTTGACCCACAGGCGCGAGACCGGAACGGCGTCGGCGGCCAGGCCAATGAGCTCGGCGAGCTCTTCGGTGCCGGGGACACGGGGGGCGTGGATGTCCCACACGCCGGGGCCGATGCCGTGGTCGAAGCCTGCCTCGGCGAGCTCGGGAACGACCTCCATCTTGGAGCGGGCCGCCTCGATGGACGTCACGTCGGCGTCCAGGCCCTTGATGGCGTCGATGATCTGGCCGAACTCGGAGTAGCACAGGTGCGTGTGAATCTGCGTGTCGGGACGCACCGAGGAGGTGGCCAGACGGAAGGATCCCACGGACCAGTTCAGGTAGTCGGCGTGGCGGTCGGCGTCCAGAGGCAGGAGCTCACGCAGGGCGGGCTCATCGACCTGGATCGCGGCGATGCCGGCGGCCTCGAGGTCGGAGACCTCGTCGCGCAGGGCAAGGCCGATCTGGTCGGCGATCTCACCGAGGGGCAGGTCATTGCGCGGGAAGGACCACGCGATGATGGTGACGGGGCCGGTGAGCATTCCCTTGACGGGCTTGTCGGTGAGCGACTGGGCGTAGCTGGTCCAGCCCACGGTCATGGGCGCGGGGCGCGAGACGTCGCCCCACAGGACGGAGGGACGCGTGCATCGCGAGCCGTAGGATTGCACCCAGCCGTTGCGCGTGGCCGCGAAGCCGTCGAGCAGCTCGGCAAAGTACTGGACCATGTCGTTACGCTCGGCCTCGCCGTGAACGAGCATGTCGAGTCCCAGCTCCTCCTGGAGCGTGATGACCGAGGCGATCTCTTCGCGCATGCGGGCCTCGTAGTCCGCGTCGGACAGTTCGCCGCGTGCGTTGGCGGCGCGAGCCTTGCGGATCTCGGTGGTCTGCGGGAACGAGCCGATGGTCGTCGTGGGCAGCGGGGGCAGGTGCAGGCGCTCGGTCTGGGCGGCCTCGCGCTCGAGGTAGGGCTCGCGGGCGCGGTCGGCGTCGGTCAGGGCGGCGGTGCGGCTACGGACCTCAGGGCGCACGACGCCGGGGGCGGCGGCGCGCTGCTCGAGGACGCGGGTGGCCTCGGCGACCTCGGCATCGATGGCTTCCCAGCCCTCATCCACGCCGCGGGCGAGGGTAACGACCTCGAGCACCTTCTGGTCGGCGAAGGCGAGCCAGGCGTGCAGGTTCTCGTTAAGGGTCGCGTCGTCCCAGGTCTCCAGCGCGGTGTCGTGAGGCACGTGCTGGAGGGAGTTGGAGGTGGCGACGGTGACGTGGGCGGCACCCAGGGCCTGGGCAGCCTTCAGGGTTTCGCGCAGCTGGGCCAGGTCGGCGCGCCAAATGTAGCGGCCGTCGACCGCGCCGACGACGAGGGTGACACCGGACAGGTCGGCGCCCTTGGGCAGCGCGCCGCGCAGCGTGTCGACATGGAGGGCCTCGACACCAGTCTTAGCCAAAGCGCCCACCGCGTGGGAGGCATCGCCGTAGGGCGTGGTGAGCAGGATCTGGGGACGGTTCTGAGAGGCGGCCAGGCGCTCGTAGACGCGGGCGGCCAGCTCGCCCAGCTCGACGCGGGTGCGCGACAGGTTGTCCGAAGTCAGGGCAGGCTCGTCGAGCTGAACCCACGGGGCGCCCGCTGCGTGCAGGGAGGCCAGCGCCTCCTCGTACGCGGCCACGGCCTCGTCGATGCGGGTAAGCGGGTCAAAGTCCGGGGTCGCCGGGTCAGCCTTGGCCAGCGCCAGGTAGGTGACGGGGCCGACCAGAACCGGGCGGGTCACGTAGCCCCACTCACGGGCATCCGTGAAGCGGCGGGTAATCGTGTCGTCGGCGAAACGCAGGGGCGTGTCGGGGCCGATCTCGGGGACGAGGTAGTGGTAGTTCGTATCGAACCACTTCGTCATCTCTTCGGGGCCGACATTGTCGTCACCGCGAGCGAGCGCGAAGTAGAGGTCGAGGCCCTCGCGCCCGGCGAAGCGCGGCGGGATGGCACCCAGGAGGATCGTGGCATCCAGGACCTGGTCATACAGGGAGGGCGCGTCGGCCAGGGAAGCATCGGAGGGGTTCAGGCCAAGCTCGACGAGGCGCGCGAGGTTCTCCTTGCGCAGATCGTTGGCAGCCTGGATCAGCTCGGCCTCGGTGATGCGGCCGGCCCAGTGGGCCTCGAGGGCACGCTTGAGCTCACGGCCACGGCCAATACGCGGATAGGCCAGGATCGTGGCGGTGGGGAACTGCGTGGTCGCAGCGGACATGGTTTTCTCCTTGGGTGTGCTACTCGTTCGGCGTGCGCGGGAAGCCCCGCACCCTGCCGCAGGGTGGATGGTGATGCGCTCAGGCGCGCGTTTCGGGGGACGATACCTGGGACCGCAGCAGGTCAGGCTTCACTCCCATGAGGGCCAGGATGTCCAAGACGGGCTTGGAGCGGTTGAAGGTGTAGAGGTGGACGCCGGGCGCGCCCGCCTCCAGGACGGAATGAATCAGTCGCGAGCCGAAGACTGCGCCGAACTCGTCGCGCGCGTCCTGGTGGGGATAGTCGGCGAGCGTCGTCAGCAGGTATTCGGGGACCTCAATACCGGTGAGGTCTTGGACGCGGCGCAGACGGGCCGGGTCGGTGGCCGGCAGCAGGCCGGGCACGATCGGGATGGTGACGCCGGCGCGGCGGGCACGTTCGACGAAGGAGGCGTAGACCTCGGCGTCCCAGAAGAGCTGCGTAATCGCGAAGGAGGCGCCTGCGGCCTGCTTGACGAGGAGGCGCTCGACTTCCTGAGCAGGCGTGGTTCCGGCTGCGGGGTTGCCCGCAGGGAACGCGGCGACGGCGATGGTCAGAGGCTTGAAGGCGGAGCGCAGCGCCTCACCCGGGTGGGCGTCGCAGCGACGCTTTTCGACAGTGCGGATCAGGTGAATGAGCTCAGTGGCGCTGCCGACGCCGCCCGGGCCGGGCTCCCAACCTTCCTGTCCCACCGGCGGGTCCCCGCGCAGCGCCAGGAAGGTGCGTACACCAGAGTCCAGGTAGTCGTAGACCGTAGAGACGACCTCTTCGGTCGAGTTACCCACGCAGGTCAGGTGCGCGATCGGCTGGATCGGGGTGTCACGCACGAGGCGATGGACCGTCGAGCGGGCGTTAGAGCGATCCTTGCCGCCCGCACCGTAGGTGACGGACATGAAGTCGGGGCGCACGCGCAGAAGCTCATCGACCGTGTTCCAGAAGGGTTCTTCCAGGGAGGGCCTGCGCGGGGGCATGACCTCGAAAGACAGGAGCGTGGGCTCGTGGTCGTGGGTGCAGGGACAGGCGTAGGTGTCGTCTGAGAAGGGCACGGTGTAACTCTCGGGTGGCGGCTGGCTTCCACGTGGGTGCGCATTGTCGCGGGTGGTGTGGTGGTGGAGCGCGAGCCTAAGGAATGGCGGACGTCGGTGTCAGCTGCACATTCGGGCACGAATAGACCCGCACATGCGACGGGTGGTGTTCGTTCGCGCGTTCATGACTCCAGTATGTCCGCCTTCGTGCAGGTGGCGCAGGAGGGGTCCACGTAACGGGAGTTTGTGACAGCGCCCGTCTCATCTCCATGAGTTATTCGTATTGACAGCCCCACAAGACTTCACATCGGCGCATGACGTGGCAGCTTGCGGACCTACGCGCGGCAAGCTGCGTACGGCACCGCAGGCTTGCTCCCCCACACGCACCCCACGTGTCTGACCATGCTCCCCAGCCTCAGTGCCGCGCTGGGTCGTACCCAAGGTTCTGACTGGGCCCCGCGACACACCTCGCCCAGCGCGTTCGCGGATAGGTTATGCACATCGTCACAACCTATCCGTATGCGCGAGCTAGCCCCGCCGAGTGCACCGGCGACAACGCCGATTCACCGCTCCAGCAAAGCGATTCGCAGTCAACGCGCTGAGACAGCGTCGATTGACGCGCTCCGATAGTTACCGCCATCAGTGTTTGAAAGTTGCCCATTGCACGTATGTATAGAGCGGCCTCACGGGCAACAACGTCGAGGAAAGCACTGATAGCGAATGTTGTGATTGATGTTGAGATAGAACGCGAACGAGAGGAATGAGCGAAGCAGATCCAAGCAATCACTAATTGTGCCGCTACTGACTGTCCTAAGGTCGGTCAAGCAACATCATGCCCACCGAGGCAAAGCAGCTCACGACGCGTGATATCGTCGCGGCGAACGTTCGCGCTGAAGCAGCGCGCTTGGGGTACAACCAGGTCCGATTGGGCCAGATGCTGGGAATTACCCAGTTTTCCGTCAACAAACGCTGGACCGGAAAGCGCCCCTGGCAGCTTGAAGAATTGGACAGCCTGGCATCCGCGCTAGGCGTCTCGGTTGCAGACCTGGTAACGCCTACCGGTCGGGAAACGCGCCTCCGACAGGACTCGAACCTGCAACCTCGGGATTAGAAGGCCCTCGCTCTATCCATTGAGCTACGGAGGCGTGGCGCGGTGCGCCGCCTGTAAGACTAGCGGAGGTTAGCGTGCCTTTCCACCAGCGCGGCCCAGCAGGAAGGCGACCAGCGGGAAGAGCAGCACGGACAGTGCGCCGGCGACGACAAGCAGCGAAGCGAGCCACGAGGGCAGAACTCGCGTCGAGACGCCCAGCTCCGTGACGGCGACGATGATAGGCAGGCCCGTCGCGCCGTACAGGCCGATGCGCATCGCGTCCATCCAGTCGACTCGCTCGATCGATCCGTGGAAACGTTCGAGAAGGACGATGGGCACGCCGCGTACCACGAGGATTGCGCCGACGAAGGCGACGAGCAGGAACGGGTAGCCCGCGACGGCGCTGAGCGAGATGTTCATGCCCGAGGTCACGAAGAACAGCGGGATCAGGAAAGAGAAGCCGAGGGTGCGCAGCTCGCCCTCAACCATCGTGAAGTTGCCGGGCGCCAGCGCGCGCACGATGATGCCAGCCGCGAACGCGCCGAGCACCATGTCCAGTTCCATGACCGCGGACAGCGCCATGAGGCCGGTGAGGACGAGCATGACGACGCGCATGAGCGTCTTTTGCGAGGTCTGCGCCCCGTGGAGGATCGTCCGCCCGATCGCGGGATGTTTGAGGATGAAGCGCGTCGGGATGGCAACCGCAAGGACCGTGGCCAACGCGAAGAGCAACAGAACGATCGCCGCGGCCCACGGGCTGCGTGCCGACAGCAGCAGCGACATAGCGATGATGGGTGCGAGCTCGCCGACGGCGCCGTGGACGAGGACGGCCTTGCCGGTCGTCGTCCCCATGACGCCGGCTTCCATGAGGATGGGCAGCAGGGTGCCGAGCGCGGTCGAGGTCAGCGCGATCGCGAGCGCGATGTAGGTGGCGGTGGCGACACCCGTCGTCCCCGACGCGGCGACCGCCACCCAGGAGACGGCCAGGCCGATACCGAAACATGCCAGCCACGTGAGCAGCGAGCGCCTCCCCGCCCGCCCATGCACCTCTTCGACGTCGATTTCAGTGCCCGCGATGAGGAAGAGCATGCCCATGCCGACCTCGCGGAACACGGAGATCGGCTCGGTGAGAGATGCGAGCCCAAGAACGTTCGGCCCGATGATGACGCCGAGGATGAGCAGCCAGACAACGTCGGGCACGCGCTTGCGCGTGAGCGAGGACAGCAGGGGCGCGATGGCCGCAGCGGCGGCAATCAGGAAGAGGGAGACGATGGCTCCCTCGGTGTCACTTGTGCTCGACGCGGCGAAGAGGCCGTGGCCCACTCCCACGCTCGCGGCGGGCAGAGACATCGGCAGGCTCATGTGCGTTCCTTTTCGGGTACTCGTATGAGACGCGCGCCGACCACCGATGGGGCCGGGGGCACGTATTCAGGAATTGCGGGCATGACAAAGGCCCGGGACAACAAGTCCCGGGCCCGTGCGTGGATACGAGGTCAGCCCTCGACGTCCAGGAGGCCGTTCTTGTAGGCCTTGGCCAGGCGGCGGGGCACGCGGATCTCACGGCCGGCAACCTTGACGGTGTTCAGCTCGGTAAGATCAGCCTTCCAGGTAGACCGGCGGGTGCGGGTGTTCGCACGGGACATCTTGCGCTTAGGAACTGCCATGTCTTACCGCTCCTCTTCTTTCTCGACGACTATTCTGATCGGTGCGCCACGCGGGCGCACGGCGACAACCCGACAAGACTACCACGGACCTGCCCCTGAAGCACATCGCGAGAGCCTACGCGCCTGCGATCCTGGTTACAGACTGAGGGCGGCCCCTCTCCCTTAGACTGGGCGCATGTCCGCTCTTCGCACGCTCACCTCCGGCACGCTCCTCACCCACGAGATTGAGATCAAGCGGTCCCGTTTCATCACGACGCTCGCCCGGACGGACACCCCCGAGGAGGCTCGTGAGCTCATCGACGCAGTCAAAGCCGAGCACCCCCAGGCCCGCCATAACTGCTCCGCATACCTGATCGACCCGCCAGACGCCGCACCCTTGCAGCATTCATCGGACGACGGCGAGCCCTCGGGCACGGCCGGAACTCCGATGCTGGAGGCCCTCCGCGCCTCTGACACGTGGAACACCACGGCGGTTGTCACCCGCTACTTCGGCGGAATCCTCCTGGGCGGGGGCGGCCTCGTGCGGGCCTATTCCACCTCCGTGTCCGAGGCTGTCGCCCGCGCCCCCATTGCCTATCTGGTCGGGCGCGACATCCTCAAAACCCAGCTGAACCCCGGGGACGCGGGCCGCATCGAGGCCGAGCTTCGCGCGCGAGGGGCGGCGGTCATCGACACGATCTGGGGCGCGGATGTCACGCTGCGCATTGCCATCGATCCGAGCGACCGCGACTCGATTGACGCGTGCCTGGCCCAGGCCTCGTCCGGTGTTGCAAAGTTTCGCTACGTGGAAACACGGCGAATTGAACTAGACGAAGCTCCGAGCGCGGGATGACAATTCAGGGGTACACCTGCTTAGGAAGGACCCCTCATGGCTCGCATCGCCTCCACCGTCGCTGATCTGATCGGCGGCACCCCTCTCGTCCGCATTAACCACGTTGCCGGCGACGGCGTCGACGTGGTCGCCAAGGTTGAGGCCTTCAACCCCGCCTCCTCCGTGAAGGATCGCATCGCCCGTTCGATCATCGAAGCAGCCGAGGCCTCGGGTGCCCTGGCTCCCGGCGGCACGATCGTCGAGGCCACCTCCGGTAACACGGGTATCGCCCTGTCGATGGTGGGCGCGGCACGCGGCTACAAGGTCGTCATCGTCATGCCCGCCTCGATGTCCGTCGAGCGCCGCGCGATCGTGCGCGCATTCGGCGCCGAGTTGGTCCTCACCGACCCGAAGGGCGGCGTCTCCGCCGCTGTCGCCGAGGCCGAGCGCATCGCCTCCGAGCGTCCCGGCGCGATCATCGCCTCCCAGTTCACCAACCCCGCCAACCCGGCCGCCCACGTGGCGCACACCGGCGAGGAGATCTGGGCCGACACCGACGGCCAGGTTGACGTCTTCGTCGCCGGCGTTGGCACGGGCGGCACCATCTCTGGCGTCGCGAAGGTCCTCAAGGAGAAGAACCCGAACGTGCACATCATCGCCGTTCAGCCCGCCGAGTCTCCCCTGCTGACCGGCGGCACCCCCGGCCCGCACGGCATCCAGGGCCTCATGCCCAACTTCGTGCCCGAGACTTTCGACGCGGACATCGTGGACGAGGTCATCTCCGTCGAGACCGCGCAGGCCCTCGAGTTCGCTCGCCGCGCTGCCGCCGAAGAGGGTCTGCTCGTGGGCATCTCCTCGGGCGCTGCCCTGGCCGGAACGGCCGCCGTTGCCGCCCGCCCCGAGCTGGCCGGCAAGAAGATCGTCACGCTCCTTCCCGACACGGGTGAGCGTTACCTCTCGACTGCCCTGTTCGCGGGCCTCGAGGACTGATCTTTCCAGCTCGACGCGCTAAGGTGGCCCCGGATGGAATGTCCGGGGCCACCTGTGCGTTTCTGTCTCAGTCGACCGTCCAGGAGGAACCCGTGAAGCTGACCGTACGCGCCCTGTCGAAGACCCTGTCGCGCGCCCTGCCCACCAAGGCACTCGGGCTTTTCCGCGAGGATCTCGTGACAGCGCAGCGCCGCGACCCCGCGGCCACCTCCGCCCTGGAGATCGCACTGACCTACCCGGGCGTGCACGCCCTGTGGACGCACCGCGTCTCCCACGCTCTGTGGACTCACGGCGCCCACACCCCCGCGCGCGCCCTTTCCTCCATGGCCCGGGCCGTCACCGGCGTGGACATTCATCCCGAGGCCACCATCGGGCGCCGCGTCTTCATCGATCATGCGACGGGCGTCGTCATCGGCCAGACCGCCGAGGTCGGCAACGATGTCGTCATCTTCCACGGCGTCACCCTCGGCGGCGTCGCCATGACGCCGGGCAAGCGCCACCCCACCGTCGGTGACCACGTCATGATTGGGGCGGGCGCAAAGGTCCTGGGACCCATCACCGTGGGCACGGGTGTCAAGATCGGCGCGAACGCCGTCGTCGTCAAGGACGTGCCCTGCGGCAACGTCGCAATCGGCGTGCCCGCGCGTCTGCTGCCCAAGCCGGAAAAGGACACGCGCGACCGCGATCTCATTGTCGATCCCAACTACTTCTTCGAGGAGCCGGCCCTCTACATCTGAGGGGCGTTCGCCCTCATCAGATACGGTCTGTGAGAATCCGTTCAAGACCCATGACAAAGTGAGCATCCTCACCTATAGTTGGTTTATGGAAGCTCGAACTCTACATGCCCCCCTGGACGCGTTGTCAGCTGCGAATCGGCCTCAGGGTATTGAGATCGCCACGCTCACAACATTCGACATCCCCGCGCTCGCGGCGCTTAGCCTCGAGGCGTACGGCGACGACGTCACGCCCGAGGCGCTCTTGGAAACCTCCGAAGAACTACGCCTGACGTTTGAGGGCGCTTTCGGGGCGACTACGGAAGACTCGTTCATTGGCGCGTGGGACGGGGGAACGCTCGTCGGAGCGATCCTCGTCGTCCGCGAATCCCCCTGGGATGATGCGCCGGACTGCCCCTTCGTGGTGGACCTGATCGTCGCCCCCGACTACCGCAGGCGTGGCATCGCGACAGCCCTCATCTCCGAGGTCGCCACACGCTGCTCACGGTGGGGCTTCGACTCCCTCGCCCTGCGTCTCGACACGCGCCACGGCGGGGCCCGCGAACTCTACTCGGTTCTCGGATTCGAAGAGATCGCCTGACAACGGGCGAGGAGTGCGAGCCTTGCGGCCCGCACTCCCCTGACGGTTCTTCGCGCGCTCAGCGCTGGCAGGACGGACACCAGAACAGGCGTCGGTTCTGCATGAGCGCCTCGCGGATCGGCGTCCCACAGCGCAGGCACGGGCGGTCCGTGCGGTGGTACACGTACCAGCGCGAGGCCTCCTCGTCACCCTCAATCGGCGGATTGGGGGCCTCCTCCGGATCCATCGTGTCCAGGCGACCTGCGGCCAGGCCGCGGTTCATGAGGTCGCAGATCAGGACCCACAGCTCGCGCAGGCGCTTGATGGAGATATTGGCGCCCTTACGGTGCGGCGAGATGCCCGCGAGGAACAGGGCGTCGGCACGGTAGATGTTCCCCACGCCCGCGATAATCGACTGATCCATGACAATCTCACCGATCGCTCGCTTCTTCGAGTGGGCGACCTGAGCGAAACGCTCCATGGCCTCGGCATCGGAGCGGGCCCCGGCGTCCAGGGGATCCGGCCCCAGCTTCGACTCGGCCTTGATGCGCTCCTCATCCGTGATGAGGTCACAGCGGTTCGGACCCACAAGGTCAGCGACGGCATGGTCGTTAAACAGACGCAGGCGCACGGCACCAACCGGCTCCGGCGGCTCCCACTCCCCCGCCTTGGCCTCGCCAAAGCCCTCGCCCCAGCGGGTCTCGGAGTGGCCGTTCCACTCCCCCTTCGGGACGTTGGGGATGCGGTGAGCAACGCCGTGCCCCTCGTCGACGACGGTCTCGTCGCCGTTGAAGCGCCACCAGCCGTACAGGCCCAGGTGGATATGCACCCACCGGTCCGGCCAGGGAGCATCCTCGCCGAGGATCGGCTCCCCACTGCCGGCCGCGGCACCCTCCAGGAGGGCCACCCCGGCCTCGTACGTCTCACCTTCGATGGGCGGGACAAACCCGATGAACATGTGTTTGCCGTGCACGCGCACCCGCTGCATGACCCACCCGTCCAGGAGGGCTGCGGAGGACGCGAAGCGCCCCTGCGGGGACGACGCCGAGACGATACCCCCGACGAAAAGCTCATCGAGGGTACCGGCTAGGCGACGGACTGCATCGCCTTCAGGCATGCGACCTCACTTCTTGACGACGACGTTGACCAGCTTCGGCGCGCGTGCGATCACCTTGAGGGGTTCTGCCCCGCCGAGGGCCTTGACGATCGGTGCCTCGGCCAGGGCGGCCGCAATGAGGTCCTCCTCGGAGATGGAGGGAGCGACCTCGATGCGGGCCTTGACCTTGCCATTGACCTGGATGACGGCCGTGACCGTATCCTCGACCAGCAGCGAGGAATCTTCGACGACCGGGAAAGGCTCGCGGGCCAGGGAGGCCTCGTGGCCCAGGCAGCTCCACAGCTCTTCGCACAGGTGCGGGGCGACCGGGGCGAGCATGAGGATCAGTGGCTCGATGGCGTCGCGCGGGACGGCGTCCAGGCTGGTCAGGTGGTTGTTGAGGACGATGAGCTTGGAGATCGCGGTGTTGATGCGCAGGTTCTCGTACTCTTCGGTGACCTCCGCGATCGTGCGGGCCACGAGGCGACGCGTCTTGTCGTCCGCGGGCTCGTCGGTGATCGTGAGCTCGCCGGTCTCCTCGTCGACCGCGTTACGCCACAGGCGCTGCAGGAAGCGCTGGGAGCCGACGACGGCGCGGGTGTCCCACGGGCGCGACAGGTCGAGGGGGCCCATGCTCATCTCGTACACGCGGAAGACGTCGGCGCCGTAGGCGTCGTACATCTCGTCGGGCGTGACGATGTTCTTCAGGGACTTGCCCATCTTGCCGTACTCGCGGTTGACGGGCACGCCCTTGTAGGTGAAGCCGGTCGTCTCATCGCCTTCAACCTCGTCGGCGGGCACGTACTGGCCACGTTCGTCGGTGTAGGCGTAGGCCTGCACGTACCCCTGGTTGAAGAGCGTGTGGAAGGGCTCGGAGCCCGGCACGTGACCCAGGTCGAAGAGGACCTTCTGCCAGAAACGGGCGTAGAGCAGGTGCAGCACCGCGTGCTCGACGCCGCCGACGTACATGTCGGTGCCGCCGCTGACCTTACCCTCGCGCGGACCCATCCAGTAGGCCAGGTTTTCCTCGCCGGAGAAACGCTCAGAGTTCGTCGGGTCGGTGTAGCGCATCTCGTACCAGCACGAGCCCGCCCACTGGGGCATCGTGTTGGTCTCGCGACGGTAGGTCTTGGGGCCATCGCCCAGGTCGAGCGTGACGTTCACCCAGTCCTCGGCGCGGCCCAGCGGGGCCTCGGGCGAAGAGTCGGCGTCATCCGCGTCGAACGTGCGCGGGCTGTAGTCGCTGACCTCGGGCAGCTCGACGGGGAGCATGTCCTCGGGCAGGGCGTGCGCGACGCCGTCCTCGTCCCACACGATCGGGAAGGGCTCGCCCCAGTAGCGCTGGCGGCTGAACAGCCAGTCGCGCAGGCGGTAGGTGACGGTGCCGTGGCCCAGGCCCTTGGCGACCAGCCACTTGATCATGGCGGCCTTAGCCTCGTCCTTGGCCAGGCCATTCAGGTTGATCTCATCGTTGGCGGAGTCGACGGCCACGCCGTCGCCCGTGTACGCGCCGGCCTCGAGGTCGGGGCCGTAGGGGTCGTCGGCCGGACCAATCGTGCGCACGATGTCGAGGTCGTAGGCGCGAGCGAACGCCCAGTCGCGGTCGTCGTGGGCAGGCACGGCCATAATGGCGCCGGTGCCATATCCCCACAGGACGTAGTCGGCAACGAAGATCGGAACGGGGCGGCCGTTGACCGGATCGATGCCGAACAGGCCCGTGAACACACCTGTTTTGGTGCGTTCTTCGTCAGCGCGTTCGGCCTCGGACTTCGCAGCTGCCTGGGCGCGGTACGCACTAGCGGCCTCCTTCGGGGAGGCAGCGCCTCCCGTCCACGCGTCCTTCGTGCCCTCGGGCCAGGAGGCGGGCAGGGTGAGGGCGGCCTCATCGCCGGGGTCGCCACCGACGGTTCCGCCGAGGATCGGGTGCTCGGGAGCCACGACCATGAAGGTCGCGCCGAACAGCGTGTCGGGGCGCGTCGTGTAGACGTCCAGGGAGTCGAGGGAAGCGCCGGCCTCGCGCGCTCCGGGCACGTCGAAGCGCACGGTCGCACCCTCGGAGCGGCCGATCCAGTTGCGCTGCATCGTGCGCACCTTCTCAGGCCAGTCGATCGTGTCGAGGTCGTCGGACAGGCGCTTGCCGTAGGCGGTAATACGCATCATCCACTGGCGCAGGTTGCGCTTGAAAACCGGGTAGTTGCCGCGCTCGGAGCGTCCGTCGGCGGTGACCTCTTCGTTGGCCAGGACGGTTCCCAGGCCGGGGCACCAGTTGACGGGGGCCTCGGAGACGTAGGCGAGGCGGTAGGAGTCGACAACCTTCGCCTGGGCGACGCGGTCCAGGGAGTTGTAATCGGAGCCGTCCTCAGGGCGAATCTCGCCGGACTCGAGCTTGGCGATCAGCTCACTGATCGGGCGGGCCGCACCCTGGGAGCCGTCGGGGGCCGTCGCCTCGGGGTCGAACCAGGAGTTGAAGACCTGCAGGAAGATCCACTGCGTCCAGTGCACGTACTCGATGTCGGTCGTGGCGAAAGAACGGCGCGAGTCGTGGGACAGTCCCATGCGGCGCAGCTGGCGGCGCATGTTCGCGATGTTCTGGTTCGTGGTGATGGCCGGGTGCTGGCCGGTCTGGACGGCGTACTGCTCGGCGGGCAGGCCGAAGGCGTCGTAGCCCATCGTGTACAGGACGTTGTCGCCCTTCATGCGGCGGTAGCGCGCCAGCGTGTCGGTCGCGATGTAGCCCAGCGGGTGACCCACGTGCAGGCCCTTACCCGAAGGGTAGGGGAACATGTCGAGAATGAAGAAGGGGTTGTGGGAGGCCAGCGGGCCAGCCAGGTCGCCCGTGGGGTTGTCCGCGTAGAACGTGCCCAGCTCCTCCCAGCGGTCCTGCCACTTCGTCTCGATCTGACCTGCGAGCTCAGCGGTGTAGCGCTGGGCCGGGGCACTCTGCGGATTTTCGCTCATCTGTGCGTTCCTCGCTTAACGATGGGTCGCGTAACAATACTCCCCACCAGGGTAGTTCACGCCTGCCCGCCCCGCCGGACGCGCCCACCTACCGAAGTGAGCGCGAATAGGTGACAATAGTCGCATGAGCACTATCTTCGACAACATCATCACGGGTGTCTGGCCCGGCCGCTTCGTGTGGGCCGATGACGTGTGCGTCGCCTTCGCGACGATCGAGCCGACCTCGCCGGGCCACGTCCTGGTGGTTCCGCGCACCGCGTACGACGCGTGGACGGACGCTCCCTCGGACGTCGCCGCCCACCTCATGACTGTGGCTCGCACGATCGGACTGGCGCAGAAGGCCGCGTTCGGCGTGCCGCGCGCCGGCCTGGCGATCGCGGGATTCGAGGTGCCCCACACCCACCTGCACGTCATCCCCCTGCGCGACGAGACCGACATCCTCCTGTCCAAGGCGGCCCCCGCCAGCGACGAGGAACTCGATAGCGCGATCACCGCCCTCCGCGAGGCGCTCCTGTCCGCCGGCCACGGCCGCCACGTGCCCCCGTCAATGGGATCATCGGCCCTCGCCTGAGGACTGCGCTCCCCTCGAGCGCGTCCGCGGACGGGCGTTCCCAGCACGCCCGGCCGACTCGGTCAGGTGGGCTGGATCGTTTCCGGACCTTGTCAATGGGAAGCGGGGGCGTGCCGGTGTGGCTCAGTCCCGGACGACGATGCCCGAGGCCTGGGCGGGGTCAAGGAGGAGCATCTGCCCATCCTCAAGCAGAACGGTCACTCCCCCAGCATCAGACGCGACAACGGCCACACGAGCGCCGGGCACGAGGCCAGCTTCCTTCCACGCGCGCAACGCTTCGGGGTCGCGATCGGGCAGCCGGACGACGATTCCCCCGGCGGTGCCGTCGAGCGCATCGAGGGGACTACCCGAGACATCGTCGCTGGAGCCGTCGGCTCGCGGGATCAGATCACCGTGCGGGTCACGGCTCGGGTAGCCGAGGACTCGGTCAAGACGGTCGAGAAGCCGATCGGAGACCGCATGTTCGAGAATCTCGGCCTCCTCGTGCACCTCATCCCATGAGAAGCCGAGCGCTTCGTGCAGGTAGGTTTCGAGCAGACGGTGGCGGCGCACCATACCCAGGGCGATCGCACGCCCCTGTGGGGTCAGTCGCACGCGACCGTACCGCTCGTGCGTGACGAGGCCCTGGCGGGCCAGGCGTTGAATGTTCTCCGTTGCCGTCGAAGGGACAACGCCCATGTGTTCGGAGACATCCTTGGGCTTGACGCCGTCACGGCCGGCTTCCTCGGCGCTCCACACAAGCTTGAGAATGTCCTCCACGACCGCGGAGTAGTTGCTCGACGCGTCCGACATGGCGTTCCCCTTTCATCTGAGGCCCCATTGTAGGTGCCCTTGTCACTCGCGCCCGCCGAGTGTGCGACATAGGCCACGACACCCCTCATTGACTTGCGCAGGGCGTGGCGCGCCTGTATATTTATCTCTCGGTTGCAAAACCCCCGCGTCATTAGCTCAATTGGCAGAGCAGCTGACTCTTAATCAGCGGGTTGAGGGTTCAAGTCCCCCATGACGCACAGCTTTCCCGGCTCCTGCTGGTGAAAGTCCCCCGCGTCATTAGCTCAATTGGCAGAGCAGCTGACTCTTAATCAGCGGGTTGAGGGTTCAAGTCCCCCATGACGCACAGACAACCGGCGCCCTTCGGGTCGCCGGTTTTTCATATCCGTGCCCCCGTTTGTATTTTCGGTGTTGGCCGTAGCCCACCAGATTTCCGGCCGCCGCCAGGCCTGCCCGACAGCTCACCGTCCGCGCGGCCGACAGCCCTACGTCCGCAAACTTGTCGTTCCTATAGTCAACACTGCCCACAGCCCCGCCAGATCTCCGGCCGCCGCGAGGCCTCCAATCGAGCGACTTGTCACACTATTTTCCATCGCTTAGCCAGGCATCGATGCCACATGCGATACAAAACTCGCCCAGCGCACCCTTGCTCATCCCGCACCCGCGACAAAATACGCCCAGCACCGGCAAAACACCCAAAAATCGCCGTTTTCTTGCTTGCAGGGTGATCTTTCTCGCGCCATGACATGCCACACCGCTCGTCACGAAAGCTCAATACCCATGTGCGGGCCTTTGGAAGCGCACGTGGACCCGACGATACGCACGTAAGCCCGAAGATTTACCCGTGGGCCTCATAACCTGCGAGTGGGCAACGCCGCCCACGTGCGCATCTAGAGGTTTGCGTGCGTATCAAGAGGTTCGTACGCACATTCAGGGGTTTACGTGTGCATAGCTGTGCTCAGATGACCACCGAGGGGGCGCATTAACACTCGTACAAGACATCACTGTGGCAGCGGAAGAAGCAGTCCTCGGAACTTTAATGGAACTCTTAACCCGATGACACGCACGGCAACCCGCTTCCACACGTTAACCCGCTATTCCGTATCTGGGCGGGGCCGCCAACGCTCGAATTAGAGAGTTTACGTGCAACTTAGAGGGGTAACGCACGGATTCGCGGATTAGCGTGAGAACGTACATACACACGTGTGCGGATAGGTTACGCACGTACGGATAGGTAACACGTATGCGGATAGGTTACTAACCTATCCGCATACCAATAAGCTATCCGCATAGTCCACCGGTCAACCACGCGGAGCACCCGGACGACACCTTCTATGCGATCCTCAGCCTCTCAGACGCCACCCATACACAGCGAGGCCGGGGCACCCCGTGGGTAACCCCGGCCTCGTGCGTGCAGTGCAGACGAGATCAGTGTCCCGGCCAGCTGCGGATCGACGTGAGCGCGGCGACCGAGTAGCGGTCCCATACGCGCCCGCCAATCCGAACGGCTGCCTCAAGGACGAGCACCGACCACGCGAGGGCCACGACGTAGGCGACCCAGTTGGGAACGAAGCCGAAAGACGCCAGCACGAGCAGCACGTAGGACGGGATCTGCAGAACCGCGGTCCCCGCGAAGCCCACGAGCTGCAGCAGCATCGTCATCAGGAAGGAACCGGTACCCTTCGTCGCCAGCGGGGACGTGCCCGGAGGCTGCACCGGGTAGACCCAGCGCGCGTTCACGACGAGGGTCGTCGCAGCGGCACCAGCGAAGAGGACGACGCCCATCACCTGGTGGAACACGAAACTGGAGGCATTCGCACCGGTGACGGCATCGTAAATGAGGTAACCGATGACCTGGGGAACTAACACGATGAGCGAACCCACGAGGCGTCCGCGACGTTCCTCGCGACCGCTCATACCCGACGAGACCACGATCCAGGCGCCCGTCGAGTCGTATTGCATGAGCGCGCCGGTCGTCAGGCCCGTCGTGATGGGCACCAGGTAGAGGAAGATGCCCGCCGAGAAGGCGAATGGCTGCCCCTCAGTAACCATCCGTCCCATGAAGATCGCGACAACCGGGAACAGCAACGCGAGCGCCATGTTCATATTCAGGCGCGTATCGACGATCCAGTAGCGCAGCGTGCGCGCCGCCAGGGAGGCGCTGCGCACACCGAGGCCGAGGCGCGTGAACAGGTCGACGCTGCGCAGGCCGGCGGCTCTCGACTGCTCGGAGCGGCGACTGCGCGCTTCATCTTCGAGGGATTCGTCGATGAGGTGGCGTCCCTCGTCGATGGCGCGCTGCGCGTCGGCGCTGATCTCACCGGCGTAGCCGCTCATGACGGGGCGCAGGACGGCGAGCCAGGCCCGCCAACCGACGACAGCGGTCACGACCGTGATGAGAGCGCGGATCGCCGCGGCCACCCACGCGCCCTCGAGCAGCGAAGCAACCACACCGAAGGGAGCGCCGAAGGGAGTCCACAGTGCGACGTTCAAGCCCGCCTTGAAGGCCTCAACGGAAAAGTTCCGGGCCAGCAAAGACATCCAGTAACCCAAGGGGGTCACCACCATCATGAAGACGACGGCGCCCAGGGCCGTGACGGCATCCTTCTTACCCGAGCTGTCCAGGCGTACCGCGAACCAGGTCCCGACCGCGCGCGCCCACAGCACCGCGAGAGGCAGCGTCACGACACCAGCGATAAACCAGCCGAGCGCCTCAAGCCACTGGGCACGCCACAGCGCGAACCAGACGGGTAGGAAGAGGATCATCGCGGACAGGAGCCCGCCGGGACCGACCGCAGTCGAGGCGGCCAGCCCCGCCCCGAGGCGTTTGCTGGGTCCCACGTAGGGCGACAGGCGCACGGGATCGAGAGAGTTGTCCATCGAGGCGAAGATGATCGGGAGGACCAACCACAGCAGGAAGATGAAGGGCCCGACGATCGGCATCACCGGTGTGGCCAGGTAGGCCTCGTCGGAGCGAGCGAAGAAAGCGGTGCCCAGGAGCACCGAGCCGTAGATTCCGCCGAAGTAGAGGACGCCGAGAACCGCGAGAACGAGGACGACCGTCTGCTTGCGAACCGTGTTCCAGATGATGCGGAGCTTGAGGCGAATCAGTTGCCCAACCACGACAGGCCTTCCTCGGAGTGGACGCCGCCAACCAGGGAGGTGAAGCGCTCCCCCAGGTCGCCGCCCTGAGCGACCTCGTCGGTGGTTCCGGAGACGAGCACGCGTCCCTTGTCGATGATGGCCACGTGCGTGCACAGCTGTTGGACGGTTGCCATCACGTGCGAGGAGAGAATGACGGTGCCGCCGCGACGCGTATAGTCGGTGAGGATCTGGCGGATGTTCGTCGCGGAAACGGGGTCCACGGCCTCGAACGGTTCGTCGAGGACCAAGACTCGCGGCGAGTGGATGAGGGCGGCGGCCAGGGCAACCTTCTTCGTCATGCCCGCAGAGTAGTCGCTGATCAGCTTCTTCCCGGCCTCGGCCAGGTCGAGGGCCGCGAGGAGTTCGTGAGCACGCTCACGGGCGACGGACGCGTCCAGGCCGTGGAGCATGCCCACGTGGACGAGGAAGTCAGGGCCGGATAGGCGGTCGAGGAGGCGCATCCCGTCGGGCATGACGCCGAGGAGAGCGCGCGCCTCCTGGGTTCGCGCCCACACATCGACGCCGTGCACGTAGGCGGTGCCACGGTCGGGGGTGAGCAGGCCTGTAGCCATGGTCAGCGTCGTTGTCTTACCGGCGCCGTTAGGACCGACGATCCCGTAGAAGGATCCGGTGGGAATATCGAGGGACAGGTCGGCGACGGCGACGAGGTTGCCATAAATCTTGACGAGGCCTCGGATCGCCAGTGCAACATCTTCCCCGACGGGGGCGACGGGTACCGCAGGAGCGGCGGGCTGCGAATCGGACACGAGATACTCCTTCACGCATTGAAATACCCGCTCATTTTACCAGCGATCCTAGGCAATGCTTCGAAGCAAGTCTCAGATGATGACCCCAATGAATAGGGAGGAGTCCTACTCGCGACTGATAACAACATGAAGCCCTTGATCAGGGTGATACGTCCACGTTGCTCGATAGGAACCCCATGTCTCCTCCCGAGTGCCATCAATTGCCCGCGTCGTATCCATGCGTTGCATAAGCGACTCGGGTGCATCCAACTCCTGAAGAACACAGCCGAGGGTGACCACACTCATCCCGGACTGCTTCTTACCGAAGGTATTCATCTCCAAGCTAGATCCATCGGAGGCAACTGTGGCATGCGGAGCTGCCTTACAAGCAGTGACGGCCTGAGCAAACGCTTGATTCTGGCCTCCAACCAGCATGGCCAAACCAACAACCGACACGATGGTGGCAATAATCCCAGAGAAGAAGCCGAGAATGAACATTCCAAGCCCCAGCTTCCAGCGCCGTTTCTTGCGTCGAGGCTCGCGATACTCCGCCGGAATGTCCAGCCGATCATGTCGATACGCCATGGCGTCGCGACGCCGAGCTTCCTCAACTTCCTCAGCGGGCACGTACATCTGCTCGACAGCTACTAGACGCGAAGCAGGCCGCACAGGGGCCGGATCGGACAGAGCACCAACACGGTCTCTATCCGAGCCTTCGTCACGTCGCCTGTCCCCGCCATAGCGAGATGAGTCGAGAGACAAACCAACGGAAGACTCATCGTAATGCGCATACTCCCGTTCGGGCGTCACCTGCTGCTCGCGAGGAGCAAAAGGACTTGACTGCGCCGGCGAAAAACCGTGATCCTCATCTGCCCTACGATACCGGGCAGCACGTTCAGTCGGCACTGAAGGAGCACTACCGCCTCCCGGCTGCGGATACGCCCTCGCAGGCTGACCACCACCGTACCGATACGCATCTGGCATGTGTGCTCCCATGAATCCTCCATTGGCGGGAAGCTATCGATTATTCGACAATCATAACCGTAGATTACCCAGAAAGCAATGGAATAGATCCACACCCACTCTCCTACGCGAACACCCCCTCACCCATCACCAA
The DNA here is from genome assembly GCF_000154225.1 of Schaalia dentiphila ATCC 17982. NCBI lineage: Bacteria > Bacillati > Actinomycetota > Actinomycetes > Actinomycetales > Actinomycetaceae > Schaalia > Schaalia dentiphila. Next base: position 1,912,371 of record NZ_DS264586.1, read on the forward strand.
CACATCAAAACGAAGCATGATGCCCATTTCGTCGGAGTGAGCCACACAACGACCAGACAAAATCCAAGCTAGTACTACAACGGCTTCTACCCAGCCCCAACAGGTCTACACCCCAAGACACGCAGATGCCCAAGCAGACATCAAAAAGGCAGACGACGACCTAATTCTTAGCAATAGCCTGCACGAATATCCACAGACTCAACAAACGCGCAAGCACCAGAGCTAACGGCACCTCGCGAAGACATGCCAGACACGCGCGACACATACAAGCCGGCAACAAACGCCGCAACAATCAGGAGCGCCGAGATGAATCCGAGGAGGAACATTAGGAGGCCACCGTGGCGCTGCCCGCGGCGAGCGGGACGCTCCCGGCGATCCAGGCGCGACTCAATCTCGCTGGCACGACGAGCCTCGGCCTGGCGCCGAGAGGCACCTCCGACACGAGAGCTTTGAACGCCCCCCTGCTCCGACGGCGACACAGCCTCGGCAAGCGCACGACACTGCCCGCCATCTCGTTGTTCGAGCGCACCCACAACACGCATAGTCGTGCGATGCCAGTTGCGGTGGACGGGAACGCCGGGGCATGGATCTGCCCCGTAGGTCGCCGCCGCCTCGTCCCGATGCGCATATTCGCGAACGGGAGTGGAAGGCTGAGCGACGCGCCCAGCCTGCGAGGAAACCACGTCGCGCGCGACCGCGGCCTGCTGCGCCACCGCGGCAGCATCCTCCGACGGTCGAGATTTCCTCGACGGGCGAGGTGAACCCGGGGCCTTTCCCCGAACCACTGCGTCCTCGGCGCTCACAACCTGTTCGACGAGAGATGACTCGGGGGCGCGGGCAACCGTAGGCAGGCTCGGCTGTTTGCGCAGGCGAACAGGCACAGCGTCGGCCGGATAGTCCCGCGCCACCTGTCCCGTGCCGATCCGATACGCATCAGGCGTAGCGCCCCCCATGAACCCTCCATCAGTAACAAGCCGTTTATTTCTCAACTACCATACTCGCTAGTTACCGAAAAAGCAAGGGCATTAGTCGATACCGAGAGTCTTCCGCAATCGAGCCACGTGACCGGTTGCCTTCACGTTGTATTGGGCCAGGGCGACCGTGCCGTCAGGGTTCACAACCACGGTCGAGCGGATGATGCCCACGTAGGTGCGGCCGTAGTTCTTCTTTTCACCCCACGCGCCGTACGCCTCGAGAATCTCGTGATCCGGGTCGGAGGCCAGCGGGAAGGTAAGCGACTGCTTCTCGGTGAAGCGCTCGAGGGCGGCCATCGAGTCGGCGGAAACACCGATGACGGAGTAGCCGGCACCCTGAAGCGACGCCAGGGAATCACGAAAATCACATGCCTGCTTCGTGCAGCCGGGGGTGGAGGCCTTCGGGTAGAAGTAGATGATGACACCACGCTTCGAAGAAGCGAGCAAGTCGGACAGAGACAGGGTGCCCTGCGTGGTCTCAGCGGTAAAGTCGGGGGCCTTGCAGCCAATTTCCAAAGCGGTCATGACCTCAGTCTATCGACCACCGCCGCCCGGAGGCGACCGGGTATCGGCAACCGTGCGCGAGATGGGACTCGAACCCACACGTCAAAGACACTGGAACCTAAATCCAGCGCGTCTGCCAATTCCGCCACTCGCGCGCGCACCCCAGTGTAACGGATGTGCGCGAGACCGTCCGCATGCCCTCGCCCACGCCCGCCGACAACAAGCAAACCCGAGGCCCTCAGCGCCCGGTTGCGTCGATTGTTCCCTCGCCGAGAACACGGGTACCGCGATACACGACCATCGACTGGCCGCGCGCGACGCCACGCGCGCTGCTCGCGAGGACGACGCTGATGGTTCCAGCGTCCAGGTCGCGCGTCAGCGACGCGACGGGCACGGGGGTGCCGTGCGCGCGCAGCTGCACGAAAAGGTCGGTGGCGTCGGAGCCGTCGTCGTCAGAGGCGAGCCAGACGGCGTCCGTGGCCGTAATGCGGGAGATGGACAGGAGCTCGGAGGCTCCCACGACGACTTGGTTGGTCTCCGGCCTCGTCTCGAGGACGTAGCGGGGGCGCCCGTCGGGTGCGGGCGCGCCGATACCGAGGCCCTTGCGCTGGCCGACTGTGTAGTTCCAGTAGCCCTCGTGGCGGCCCAACACCTCGCCGTCGGGGCTGACGATCTCACCCTCGGCCGCGCCCAGGTGAGCGCGCAGGAAGCCCTGCGTGTCACCGTCGGGAATGAAGCAGATGTCGTAGGAGTCGGGCTTGTTGGACACGCCCAGGCCGAGGCGCTCGGCCTCGGAGCGCACCCACGCTTTGTTGGGGGCATCCCCCAGGGGCAGGACGACGCGGTGAAGCTCCTCGGGCCCCATGACGGCCAGCACGTAGGACTGGTCCTTGAGGTTGTCGGCACCGCGGTGCAGCTCGGGTCCAGCCGCACCATCGACGATGGCCGCGTAGTGGCCAGTGCACACCGCATCGAATCCGAGCGCGCGGGCGCGGGTGGCCAGCTCGCGGAACTTCACGAACTCGTTGCAGCGCACGCAGGGGTTGGGGGTGCGCCCAGCCTTGTACTGGGCGACGAAGTCGGTGATGACGGTCTGCTCAAATTCCTGGGCGAGATCCCACACGTAGAACGGGATGCCGATAATTTCGGCGGCGCGCGCCGCGTCGCCGGCGTCCTCGATCGAGCAGCAGCCGCGCGAGCCGATGCGGCACTCCTGGGGTTGGGAGGATAGGGCCATGTGGACGCCGACAACATCGTGCCCGGCCTCCACGGCCTTCGCGGCGGCGACGGCGGAGTCCACACCGCCGGACAGTGCTGCCAGAACTCTCATCTAGGGTTCCTCGTTTCGTTCGTTGCGCACGTGGGCGACGCCGTCCAGGGCGGCCCCCGCGCGGATGGCCACGGGCAGCGCGGCCAGGAAGGCGTCGATATCGTCGCGGGTCGTCTCGTGGCCGAGTGAGACGCGCAGGACGCCGAGCGCCTGCTCCTCGCTGCGTCCCATCGCCATGACGATCTCGGAGGGGCGCGTGACCCCCGCGTGGCAGGCAGACCCGGCGGACACGGCGATTCCGTCCATGTCGAAGGCCATGAGGACGGCCTCAGGGCGGGCGGTGGGCAGGGATAGGTGGATGATGGCGCTCGACGAGGCAGTCTCCCCCACCGTCGAATACGTTCCCTCCGGCAGGTGGGACAGCAGGTGCGCGCGCAGGGCGGCCGCACGGGAGGCGAAAGCGGCGCGCTCTGCGACGACCTCGGCGAGGGCGGCACCGAGAGCGCAGGCACCCGCGACGTCGGGCGTGCCCGAGCGGATCGAGCGCTCGTGGCCGCCGCCGGGTCGGTCGGTCGTCATGGGGATGCCTCGTCGGGCGAGGAGAACGCCGATGCCGGCGGGGGCGCCGACCTTGTGGCCGCCGACGCTCATGAGGTCCAGGCCGAGCTCGGCAAAAGACACGTCCAGGGTTGGAATGGCTTGGGCTGCGTCGGAATGTACGAGGCCTCCGCTGGCCTGCACGAGCTCAGCGAAGTCTGCAACCGGCTGAATCGTACCGATTTCGGAAGACACGAGGGTCATGGATCCGAGCGCAAGGCGACCGTCCCACGAGGCGGGTGCATCGTCGCCGGAAACACGGGGCAGGATGGACACGCCGCCCGCATCCACGGGCAGGACCTCCCAGGAGAAGCCCTCACGAGAGGCGACCTCGCGCTGATGGGCGACCGCGTCATGCTCGAGGCCCGAGACGACGATCAGGTCGCGCGCGTCGTCGCGCCCGTGCATACCTCGGGCCGCGGCCATCACACCGAGGGCGTCCGATTCGGTGGCTCCAGAGGTGAAGATAACCTCGTGGATGTCTGCGCCGAGGGCCGCTGCGACCTGCTCGCGCGCGTCGTCGAGCATGCGACGGGCCCGCCGCCCTCCGAAGTGGAGGGCGGCGGGATTGCCGGGGGTTGCAGCTAGGTCACGCTGGGCGCGGGTCCACGCCTCGAGGGCGCACTCGCGCAGCGGCGTGGTGGCAGCGTGGTCGAGGTAGACGCTCACGCCTGGGAGCGCGCCTCCTCAATGGCGGCCAGGGCCGCGGGCACGACCTCGGTGACGTCGCCGACGACGCCGAAGTCCGCGATCTCGAAGATCGGGGCGTCCGGGTCGTCACACACGGCGACGATGTGGGCCGAGGACTGCATACCCACCGTGTGGTGGATCGCGCCGGAGACGCCCAGGCCGATGTAGAGATTCGGGGTGACGGTCAGGCCGGTCTGGCCGATCTGCTCGGATCGCGGGGCCCAGCCCTCGTCGCAGGCGACGCGGGTCGCACCCACGGCGCCGCCGAGCGCCTGAGCGACGGAGCGAACCAGCTCGAAGTCGCCGTCCACGCCGCGGCCACCGCACACGACGGTGGAGGCGTCGGTCAGGGACACGCCTTCCTCCTCGTCGGGCACTGAGGAGACGACCTGGATTGCGCTGGCCTCGGGGCTCAGCTCGACGGCGAGGGCCTGCGGGGTCAGGGCGACGGGAGAGGCAACCGGGGCCTCGTCGATGACGCCGGAGGCGATGCCGACGATCGGGGTCTGTCCCTCAATGACGATCCGCATCGACCAGGAGCCTCCCAGGGCGGTCTTGCCGATCTGGAGGACGCCGCCGTCGAAGCCGACGGAGGACGCACCGGAGACCACGCCGGCCTCGGTGAGAGCGCCGACGCGACCGGCGATCTCGCGACCGCGGTAGTCCGAGCACAGGAGCACCAGGCCAAAGCTGCCGGTCGCCAGCGCGGAAACAAGCGCGTCGGAGGCCACGACCGAGGAACGCACAGCGTCACCCAGGTCGGCATGCAGCAGTTGGGTCGCGCCCAGCTCCGACAGGGCGGCCACATCGGGACTGGCAGCCAGGGACAGGGCGACGACGTCGGCGGAGGTCAGGGACGCGGCCAGCGTAACCGCCTGGCGTGCCAGGGGCGTCAGGTGATCGCCCGCCTGGTCGGCCAGAACGAGGATCGGGGAACTCATCTGCTGCGTCATGTCACTTCACCACCGAAAGGATGTAGTCGGCCAGAGCGCGCCCGCCCTCACCGGCGTCCTGAATGATCGTGCCCGAGCCGTCGCGGGTCTTCTCCTCGCTGTGGGTGACGGCGGTCAGCGCACGGCGCATGACGAGGGCCTCGCCGCCGGGAACCTCGACGAGGTCGTCGATGCCCCACTGATCCAGCGGCTTCTTGCGGGCGGCCTTCATGGCTGCGAAGGCCGGGTAACGCGGCTCGTTGATCTGGTCGGTCACGGAGACGACGGCGGGCAGCGCGGCGCGCACGGTCTCGGTGTAGCCGTCGACGGCGCGCTCGATGGTGACGGCGCTATCCTCGACGCTCAGGGAGCGGGCCATGCCCAGCAGCGGCATGTGGGCCTTGGCAGCCAGGGCGGCGGGCAGCATGGAGGTCATCGCGTCCAGCGAGGCCATGCCGGTGATCACCAGGTCGACGGGGCCGCACTCTTCGGCGATCTTTGCTATCGCGACGGACAGAACGGAGGCGGTCGTGATGACGTCGGAGCCCTCAAGGAACTCGTCGGAGACGATGTAGGCACGGTCGGCGCCCATCTGCAGGGCGCGCATCAGGGAATCCTCGGCGTCCTCAGGGCCCATCGTCAGCGCGACGACCTCGGCCTCGCGACCCGCATCCTCTTCGGATTCCTTCAGCTGGACGGCAGCCTCGATGGCGTTCTCGTCCAGTTCGTTGAGTACATCGTCCTCACCGCGCACCAGGCGGCCGCCCTCAAAACGGCGTTCGGACTGCATGTCGGGGACATGCTTCACACACACGACAATTCTCATGACTTCTAGCGTGCCACATTCTGCGCAGCACGCCCATATATATGAGGGTTCCCTCACCGATGCGTGCCGCTGCTCATACCCTCAGCCCACCCCCTAATCCGACCGCTTAATTGACGGTCACGTATGATGGATGATGGCTGCATCTATCAGGCTACGATGCAGCCAATAAACTGTAAGAAAGAGGCACTGTTATATGTCCGAGCGTTCCGGCTCGTCCAGCGTCCCCACCGTGCGCGTCACCAAACCTAATCCCGTTCCCACCCGTCTGGGGGTTTTCCCGTCGGGCGACGGTCTCGATGTCGCCGTGGTCGCCAGGGCCGCCTCCGGCGTGGACATGTGCATCTTCGACGAGGCCGGGGCTGAGATCCGCTTCGCTCTGCTCGGCCCGAAGACCGGCATCTGGCACGGTCACATCCCCGGATACGGTGCGGGGACCCGCTACGGTTTCCGCGTGCACGGCACCTGGGATCCGGACGGTGGCCAGTTCTATAACTCGCACAAGCTTCTCCTCGACCCCTACGGCCGAGGCCTCGACGGCGTGGTGGACATGAAGCCTGCGGTCTACGCGCACTGTGTAGACGAGGACCTCTACCCCTCCGAATACCCGCTGCGCCGCTCCCCCATTGACTCCGCTCCGTACATGCCGCGCTCGGTCGTCGTGGAGCCCTCCTTCCCGATCGCTCCGCAGCCTCACGTTCCGTGGGAGACCACCGTCATCTACGAGATCCACGTCAAGGGCTTCACGAAGAACATGCCCGGCATACCCGCGGAGCTGCGCGGCACCTACGCGGGCCTGGCTCACCCGGCCTCCGTGTCCTACCTGAAGGACCTGGGCATCACCGCCGTCGAGCTGCTGCCCATCCACGCGAAGTGCGACGAGCCTTTCCTCACAGAACGAGGCCTGACGAACTACTGGGGCTACTCCACCCTCTCCTTCTTCGCCCCCGAGCCCTCCTACGCCACCGAAGCCTCGCGCGAGCGCGGCGCCCAGGCGGTCGTCGACGAGTTCCGCGGCATGGTCTCGCTCCTGCACCAGGCGGGCATCGAGGTCATCCTCGACGTTGTCTACAACCACACGTGTGAGGGCGGCGACGCCGGTCCATCCCTGTCCTGGCGCGGCCTCGACTCCGACATGTACTACCGTCATACCTCCTCGCGTCCAGTCCAGACGATCGACGTGACGGGCACGGGCAACACCATCAACGTGGACCATCCGAAGACCATTCAGATGGTGCTGGATTCGCTGCGCTACTGGGTCCGCGAGATGGGCGTGGATGGTTTCCGCTTCGACCTGGCGGCCACGCTCGGCCGTTTCTCGACGGGCTTCAGCCCCATGCACCCGCTCCTCATCGCGATGGCGACGGACGACGTCCTGGCCCACTCGAAGCTGATCGCCGAGCCGTGGGACGTCGGCCCGGGCGGCTGGCAGACGGGTAACTTCCCGGTGCCCTTCTCCGAGTGGAACGACCACTACCGCGGCGCCCTGCGTAACTTCTGGCTGGCGGACGTGCGCGCCCAGGCCTCGGGCCATGTCGTCTCCGGCCCGAACGATCTGGCGACCCGCCTGTCCGGTTCCCAGGACGTCTTCGAGCACGGCCTGGGTCGTCTGCGCGGCCCCCGCGCCTCGATCAACTTTGTGACCGCCCACGACGGCTTCACGCTCGCGGACCTGACCGCCTACGACCGCAAGCACAACACGGCGAACCTGGAGAACAACCGAGACGGATCGGACGACAACCGCTCGTGGAACCATGGCGTGGAGGGCACGCTTGCTTCGAACGGCACACACCCGAGCGCCGACACCCCCTATGCGATCCTCTCCGACATGACGATCGCCGACCTGCGTTCCCGTTCCCAGCGCAACATCCTGGCCACCATGTTCGTCTCTTCGGGTACACCGATGCTGACAGGCGGCGACGAGTTCGGCCGCACCCAGTACGGCAACAACAACGCCTACTGCCAGGACGACCCGATCTCATGGGTCGACTGGGACCTGGCCGAGAGCCAGCACGCGCAGATCGACGCCGTCTCCTGGCTGATCGCCCTGCGCAAGGCCCACCCGGTTCTGCGTCCCGACCGCTTCGCCACGGGCACCCCCCATAACGGTGACACGATCGCCGATCTGTCGTGGTACACCGCCCAGGGCACGCCCATGCCGGACTACGGCTGGACGGACTGGCGCCACCGCACGTTCCAAATGCTGCGCTCGGGCGTGACATGGGGCGACCGCGACGCGCTCATCATCATCAACGCGAACCTGGACAGCGCCGAGGTCACCCTGCCCGAGGGCCATGACCTGGACTGGCTCGTCGCCTACTCGACCGTGTGGGCCACTCCTGCCGAGGGCGGCGTCGGCTCCACGCTCAACCCGGCTGAGCTTTCTCTCGAGGTCGAGCACGTGACCCCGCGTTCGACGCTGACGATCGAGCCTCTCTCCGTCACCATCCTGCTCTCCGACGTGGCGTTCCGGCCCGAGAGCTGACCATTCTTCCATTCCCCCGTCACTCACACATTGGATAGGATTCACGCATGACTCGCAGTGAAGATGCCCTGGAAACCGCAACCTCTGATGCCTCGCTGGCCCGCTCGAAGGCCCGCAGCGCCGAGATCGACCTGGCGATTGACCAGGACCCCTCGCGTTTCCGCATCCTCACGGGTGACCGCCCGACCGGCCATCTGCACCTGGGCCACTACTTCGGCACGCTGCGTAACCGCGTGCTCCTGCAGAACCGCGGCGTTGAGACCTGGGTTCTGGTCGCCGACTACCAGGTGATCACCGACCGCGACGGCGTGGGTCCAATCCGTGAGCGCGTCCTCGGCCTCGTCGCCGATTACCTGGCCGCGGGCATTGACGCTGAGCGCTCCACGATCTTTAACCACTCGGCGGTTCCGGCACTCAACCAGCTGATGCTGCCCTTCCTCTCCCTGGTCACCGAGTCGGAGCTGCACCGCAACCCGACCGTGAAGGCCGAGCTGGAGGCCACCGAGGGCCGCGCGATGACGGGCCTTATGCTGACCTACCCGGTCCACCAGGCCGCCGACATCCTCTTCTGCAAGGCGAATATCGTACCCGTGGGCCAGGACCAGCTCCCCCACCTGGAGCAGGCTCGCCTGATCGCCCAGCGCTTCGACAAACGCTACGGCCGCGCCACCCCCGAGCGCCCCGTCTTCCCTCGGCCTGAGGCCCTCCTGTCCGAGGTCCCGCTGCTGCTGGGCACGGACGGCCAGAAGATGTCGAAGTCGCGCGGCAACACGATCGAGCTTCGTATGACCGCGGACGAGACCGCGAAGATCCTCAAGAAGGCAAAGACCGACGCAGAGCGCCGCATCACCTTCGATCCCGAGGGCCGTCCCGAGGTCTCCAACCTCCTGATGCTGGCCTCCCTGGCCACAGGCGAGGCTCCCGAGGCGATCGCGGACCATATCGGCGATGCGGGCGCCGGCATGCTCAAGTCCCTCGTCACCGAGTCCCTCAACGAGATGCTCGCTCCCCTACGCGAGCGCCGCGCCGAGCTCATCGCGAACGAGGACTACCTGCTGTCCGTCCTGCACGCAGGCAACGAGCGCGCCAACGAACAGGCCGACCAAACCCTGTCCGAGGTGCGCACCGCCATGCAGATGGTCTACTGATCCCACACCTTCCTGGAGATACTCATGGCATACAACCAGTTCCCCGAGCACCCCGACGACTCCGTCGGCTCGTGGATGCTCACGCTCTTCGTCGCCGGCATCCCGCTGGTCGGCTTCATCTACATGCTCGTGCTCGCCTTCGGTTCGGGCGGCTCGCCTGCGAAGCGCAACTTCGCGCGCGCCATGTTCATCTGGCAGATCATCGGTGTCGTTGCGACGATCCTGGCGTTCCTCCTCTTTGGTGGTGCGGTCATGGCGGGGCTGCAGAACAGCGGCAGCTGAGCGTCGATCTTCTCAACGGAGGGTAGTTCCTGGACACACAGGGGCTATCCTCCGTCTTTTCTGTTGAAATTCCGCCCTTTAGGCCGACAGTTGAGATCTTGACAGAACATATGGGTATCGACCTGAGCGCCGAGGCATGGGCCTCACTTTCACGCGCGCGCATCCATAGGCTACTGTGGGTCTCGTGAGCGAGAAACTGTTGCCCCGTATCCCGATCATTGAAGTGTTCCCCGTCATCGAAGACGGCACGCTTCCCGCCAAGGCGACCGAAGGCGAGCCTTTCCCCATTCGTGCGACCGTGTTCCGCGAAGGACACGACGCATTCGCCGCCGAGGCTGTCCTGCTGCGCCCGGACGGGGGTGAATACTCCCGCACGCGCATGGTGGACATCGCCCCCGGCCTCGACCGGTACGAGGCCTGGGTGGCCGCCGACACCCCCGGCGCATGGTCCTTCCGCGTGGACTCCTGGTCGGATCCCTACGCGACGTGGCGCCACGACGCGACCGTGAAGGTCGGCGCCGGCGTCGACGTCGAGCTCATGCTCGAGGAGGGCGCCCTCCTCATGGAGCGCGCGGCCGAAGGCACCGCCTACGGCAACCCCTCCCAGAAGCGCCCCCCGGCCTCGGACATTGACGTCCTGACCGACGCGGCGCGCCGCCTGCGCGACACCAGCCATTCCGCCCAGCAGCGCCTCTCCGCGGGCATCTCCTCGCGCGTGCGCCTGATCTTCCGCGACCACCCGCTGCGTGACCTGCTGGATTCCTCCCGCGTCTACCCGCTTGACGTAGCCCGCACGAAGGCCCTGGCGGGCGCATGGTACGAGATCTTCCCACGCTCCGCAGGCGCCTTCCAGCGCCCCGACGGCACGTGGGTCTCCGGCACTCTCGCGGGCGCCGCCAAGGACCTGCCGCGCATCGCCGGCATGGGCTTCGACGTCGTCTACCTGACCCCGATCCACCCGATCGGCACGACGCACCGCAAGGGCAAGAACAACTCCCTGGAGGCCGCTCCCAGCGATCCGGGTTCGCCCTACGGCATCGGCTCCCCCGAGGGTGGCCACGACGCCATCCATCCCGAGCTCGGCGACTTCGCCGACTTCGACCGCTTCGTTGAGCGCGCCCGAGGCCTCGGCCTGGAGGTCGCTCTCGACCTGGCCCTCCAGTGCTCCCCCGACCACCCGTGGGTCAAGGAGCACCCCGAGTGGTTCACAACCCGCGCCGACGGCACCATCGCGTATGCGGAAAACCCACCGAAGAAGTACCAGGACATCTACCCCCTGAACTTCGACAACGACCCGGAGGGCATCTACCAGGCCGTGCGCGACATCATCGAGCTGTGGATCAACCACGGCGTGACGATCTTCCGCGTCGACAACCCGCACACGAAGCCCATCCCCTTCTGGGAGCGCCTGCTGGCCGACATCAAGGCTCAGTACCCGGGCACACTCTTCCTGGCCGAGGCCTTCACGCGCCCCGCCATGATGCGTACCCTCGGCGCGATCGGCTTCGACCAGTCCTACACGTACTTCGCGTGGAGGACCGAGAAGGAGGAGATCGAGGAGTACCTGCGCGAGGTCTCCGAAGAGACGGCACACCTCATACGCCCGACCTTCTGGCCCACGACGCACGACATCCTCACCCCGCAGATGTGGGACGGTGGCACGGCCATCTTCGCGATCCGTGCGATGCTCGCAGCCCTGGGGGCGCCCACGTGGGGCATCTACTCCGGCTACGAATTCGTCGAGAACGAGCCCCGTGGCACCTACCAGGAACCCAACGACAACGAAAAATACGAGTTCCGCCCCCGCCACTGGGAGGACGCCGAGCCGATCGGCATCTCGCGTCTCTTCACGCTGCTCAACGCCGCGCGAACCAAGCACCCTGCGCTGCGCCAGCTCCACCAGATCCGCATCCACCCGACGTCCTCGGATCGCCTCATCGCGTTCTCGCGTCAGGTGCCCGGAAGGTTCACGGCAGACGGCAAGCCCGACACCGTCATCTGCGTGATCTCCCTGGATCCGCACAACGGCGTGGACGCCACGGTCGAGCTCGATCTGGAGGCGATGGGCCTGGCGACCCCGGGTGGTCACATTACGGTCGTCGACGAGCTGGACGGACGCTCCTACGTGTGGGGCTCGTCCAACTGGGTGTCGCTGTCCCCCGTGACGCGCCTCGGCCACGTCTTCAAGGTCGAGCCCGCGCATTCTTCGCCCTGGGCACAGGCCTCATGAGGATCGTGCGCCCGGCGCAACCACGTCACCGCGCCGGGCGCACGACACCCCTCCATAACCCCCGCCAATATGAGACCCGGCTCCCTATTTTGCCGGTCAGCCGTTAGACTTATCATCACCAGTGAACTGAGCGGTTCACCCTTCTGGAGTAAGGAAAATCCATGAGCTTCGAACTTACGCCGATCCCGGTCAATGACGACATTCTCGACGCCGTTGCCTCAGGCTCGTACTACTCGCCCCACTCTGTGCTGGGCGCACACCTCGGTGACGACGGCGTCACCATCCGAGTTGTCGCGCACCTGGCCGACGCGGTCGACATCATCACTCCCACCGGTGCATACGCTGCCACGCACGAGCGCGGCGGCATCTGGGTTGCGGCCCTGCCCGGCAAGGAGATCACCGCCTACCGCGTGTCCGTCACCTACGGCGAGGACACGATCGTGCGCGACGATCCCTACCGCTACCTGCCCACCCTGGGCGAGATGGACACCTACCTGATCTCCGAGGGCCGCCACGAGGACCTGTGGAAGGTGCTGGGTGCCCACGTGAAGACCTACACCGACGAGCTGGGCGAGACCACCGGCACCGCCTTCGCCGTGTGGGCTCCCAACGCCCGCGCCGTGCGTGTCGTCGGCGAGTTCAACTACTGGGACGGCACGCAGACCTCCATGCGTTCGCTGGGTTCGTCCGGCGTGTGGGAGATCTTCGTTCCCGAGGTCGGCGTCGGCGCCCGCTACAAGTTCGAGATCCAGGGCCCCGGTGGCAACTGGTTCGAGAAGGCCGACCCGATGGCCCGCGCCACCGAGATTCCCCCGGCCACGGCCTCGGTCGTCACCGACTACTTCCACGAGTGGAGCGACCAGGAGTGGATGCAGGCTCGCCGTGAGCGCAACGTGCACGACGGCCCCATGTCCATCTACGAGGTCCACGCGGGCTCCTGGCGTCAGGGCCTGGGCTACCGCGAGCTGGCCGACGAGCTGGTCCCCTACGTCAAGCAGATGGGCTTTACGCACGTGGAGTTCATGCCGCTGGCCGAGCACCCCTTCGGTGGCTCGTGGGGCTACCAGGTGACCTCCTACTACGCGCCCTCCTCGCGCTACGGCACCCCGGACGACTTCCGCTACCTGGTGGACGCTTTCCACCGCGAGGGCATCGGCGTCATCTTGGACTGGGTCCCCGCCCACTTCCCCAAGGACGACTTCGCGCTGGCCCGCTTCGACGGCACCCCGCTGTACGAGGACCCGGACCCGCTGCGCGGCGAGCACCCCGACTGGGGCACCTACGTCTTCAACTTCGGCCGCCGCGAGGTGCGTAACTTCCTGGTCGCCAACGCCCTGTACTGGCTCGAGGACTTCCACATCGATGGCCTGCGCGTCGACGCCGTGGCCTCGATGCTGTACCTGGACTACTCGCGCAAGGATGGTCAGTGGCGTCCCAACCAGTACGGCGGGCGGGAGAACCTGGAGGCCATCGAGTTCATCCAGGAGGCGAACGCGACCGCCTACCGCCGCCACCCCGGCATCGTGATGATCGCCGAGGAGTCCACGGCATGGCCCGGCGTGACTGCCCCGACCTCGGGCGGCGGCCTCGGCTACGGCATGAAGTGGAACATGGGCTGGATGAACGACACCCTGCGCTACCTGAGCGAGGATCCGGTCAACCGCCGCTGGCACCACGGCGAGCTCACCTTCTCGCTGGTCTATGCCTTCTCCGAAAACTACGTGCTGCCGCTCTCGCACGACGAGGTTGTGCACGGCAAGGGCTCGCTCATCTCGAAGATGCCCGGCGACAAGTGGCAGCGCCTGGCGGGCCTGCGTTCGCTGTATGCCTACCAGTGGAGCCACCCGGGCAAGCAGCTCCTCTTCATGGGGCAGGAGATCGGCCAGGAGCAGGAGTGGAACGAGTCCTACTCCCTCGACTGGTGGCTCCTGGATCAGGAGGGTCACGCCGGCGTCGCGGCTCTGGTGGAGCGCCTCAACAAGATCTACGCCTCCTCCCCCGCCATGTGGGACGACGACTACACGGGCTTCGAGTGGATCGACGCCTCGGACGGCGACCACAACCTAATCTCCTACCTGCGTAAGGGATCGGACGATGCGGGGAACCGCGAGGTCGTCGTGTGCATCTCGAACTTTGCCGGCAACCCACACGAGGGCTACCGCGTGGGCCTGCCCTTCGGCGGCGAGTGGGTCGAGATCCTGAACACGGACTCCGAGGAGTTCGGCGGCTCGGGCGTCGTCAACGTCGGCACGATTATCGCCGAGGACACCCCGTGGAACGGCCGCCCGGTCTCCGCGTCGCTGCGCGTGCCGCCGCTGGGCGCGGTGTGGCTGGTGCCCACCTCGCAGGTGCGCTGACACCGTAGGCTGATACAAGGAGGCCGGAGCAGGGATTCCTGCTCCGGCCTCCTCTGTTGCCTCGTCGTCAAGGAGCCAAGCTGGGGTACGCGGCAGTATGAGCGAGTGTTTAGAAGCCCGCCCTCCCCCGGTCGATCTGCCCCTGCAGCTTGATGAGTTCACGCCTCACTTCGGGGTCAGACTCACGGTCGATTTTCTTCGTCAGTTCGTTGTGCGTGGAATGCCATCCGTACCACACGACGACGGAGACAAACACGAGAACGACGATGATCCATGCTGCCATGATGACGGCCCCTTTCCGCAACTGAGCGTTGGAGCGACGGTATCACATGAGGAGCATCGCCAGGCGCGTGCGCGCCGTGGAGACCTCCGGGGATGAACCGGCAACGCGGAATAGATCCAGGAGACGCAGGCGCAGCGCGTCGCGCTCCTCGGCATCCGTGGAGGCTGCGAGCAGGTCTAGCAGCACGTCAAAAGCTCCGGCGGCGTCGCCCGCGGCGAACAGCGCATCTGCGTGTGCGGCGGGATCGGTGGCGTCGGCCTGCGCGCTGCGGGCCGCCAGTCGCACGCGGGACAGGTGAGACTTCGCGTCCTCGTCGCGCGGATTCAGCTCGATAACCTTCTCCCAGCCGGCGATGGCCTCGTCGAGGTTCCCGGCGGCCTCGGCGGCCAGGGGCGCCTCGTGCTCGGGCGGGGTCGGGGCGACGGTGTCCTTGGCAGCCACGGCGATGCGCGCCGTGACGCCCATCTGGGCGGCTGCATCGAGCACCTGCGTGATGATGGGAAGCACCTGTTCCTTAGCAGCCGCGCCCTGGAACAGCGGAACGGGGCGCCCGCCGACGAGGGCGACAACCGTGGGCACACCTTGGATCTGGAATGCCTGAGCGATCGCGGGCGCCTTGTCAATGTCGACCTCGACCAGCTGGAACTTTCCCGCCTGCTCGCGCGCGATCTCCTCGAGCATGGCCAGTGCCGGCTTGGACTCGAGCGAACGCGGCGACCACATGATCATAATGACCGGCACGGCCTGGGAGGTGGACATGACGTCCTGGAAGTTCTCCTCGTCCGTGGTGGTGATCAGCGGGATGTGCAAGCCCTCCCCCGCTGCGGGAGCGGAGGACTCCTCGGGAGCGGGTGTGCTCGCGCGTGCCGACAGGTCGACGGCTCCGTGCGAGTCTGCGGGCATGGGCGTCGCCACGGATGCGGGACGAGGGTCAGGCGTAGTCATGGTGTCCTCTTCGTTAAAAAAAGTTGTTATTAAGAACGATGATATGCGTCGTCCCCACGACTCTAAGCCGCGGGGACGACGTGTGCGCTGTGGGTGAAAATCAGCCCGGGCTCGACGAAGGATCGAGCGTCACGGACACAATGGCGTACTCGCCACCAACGATCTGGGGAATTCCCCCCGCCGTCTTCGACGGAATGCGCATCAGGATCGTCGCCAGGTACTCCGCAGTAGCGGCGCCTTCGACAGTCGTGCCGTCAGCACTCATCGTCGCCGTCTTACCGCCCAGATTCATGGTCGCACCCGCGACCGTGCGCTGGTAGGTCAGCGTGAACTTGAAGTTGGCCGCAACCAGTGCCGAACTGTCCTGGAGAACCAGGCCGGAAATCGGGTAGTCCGTCGCCGTGGCCACGGCGGTCACGCTACCGGCAGCGCTCACCGAGGAGTTCAGATCAGTGACGTTCGACAGGTAGGTCTTCGTGAAGTCGTCCGCGACAAACTGCGTGGTGTCCTGGATGCCGGAGTTCAGCATCGTGATGTACTGAGCGAGCGCCGCCTCGGGGCTCACCGTGAAGCCCTCGGAGGTACCGGTCACGTAGGCCGAGCCGGTTCCCACAGGGGGCAGCGTCAGCTGGGTGCCGCCCAGGAGGCGCGCATAGTTCGTCAGCTGGTAGTCCGAACGCGCGGAATCCTGCACGTAGACCTGCACCACGGGCAGGGCTGTTGAGGAGGACTCGGAGATGTTGAAGATCGCACGAGGCCACGAGTCGGAGTTCGTGATGGCCAGCGAGGCCGGCGTGAAGTCAAGGGCCTGCGGTGTCTGGCCCGAGGCCTTCGCGTATGCGTACTGGGCAGTGCGGTACGCAAGGGCACCCTGCGAGACGCGTCCCGACAGGTCCGAGGCGTCCAGCGACGCATCCGCAGTGGTCATGGCCTTACCGGTCGCGTCGAGCACGGAGGAGATGCGCTCGAGGTCGAGGTTGGCGGCGCTCTGTGCCTCCTCACCCGACTGGGCGACGATCTCGTTCGAACATGCGCTCATTCCCAGAGCAGAGGTCATGAGCAGGGCGGCCGCAGCGGCGGCGAGGGTGCGTCGTTTCATCACTTACCTTCCTGGCGGTCCTTCAGCCAGCCGGACATGATCGAGGTCCAGCCGCCCGTCGAGGACGCGTCATCATCGGGTGCCGACGTCGGCGCGGGAGTCTGCTCGGTAGCGCGCGGACGCGTCACTGGGATGAGGCCCGTGTTGAATTCCTGGCCATCGATAACGACGACCTGCTCACCGTTGTTGCGGGCCTCGCGCAGCGCGCGGCGCGACGGCAGCGTGCGACCACCACGAATACCGGACAGGTCGATGACGCCGGTATCAGTCGTGGCGCGCTCCGGCGGATCCTGGTCGATCGGACCATTGTCGAGGCCGTGGCGGCCACGACGCTCGAAGGTATCGGTCAGCGGGTCCGGGACGTACTCCTCGGAGGTGTCAACGGTAGGCTGTGCCTGCTCTGCGTTGTCGTCCGAGGCCTCGGCGGGCTCCACGGGGGCCTCATCGGCGGGCTCGGCCTTGGCACTGTCCTCAGCCACCGCCTCGTCAGCTTCCGCGACAGGAGCTTCGTCGTCCTCGGCCTCATTCTTGCCGGACGCGAAGGCGGCGGCGCCCCACGTGGGAGCGTTGTCTGCGTGCTGGTCGTCGGCGTCAGCCTCATGCTGCTCCGACTGTTCCACGGAGGGCTCGTCGGCCTTTGCCGGCTCGGATGCCACAACGGCGACCGGGGCAGCCTCGCGGGCAGCGGCGATGCGCTCGGCGACGGCGGCGGAGTTGATCGAGGAGGTCTCGAGGGAGTCGGCCTTACGGCGCTCTTCGATGCGGGCCTCGCGAATCTTGCGCAGACGCAGGAGCTGCCAGCGCGTGAGGAAGAGCGCGAGGGCAATCAGCGCGAAGATGCAGGCGGCAAGGAACGCGATGATCGC
Source organism: Schaalia dentiphila ATCC 17982 (assembly GCF_000154225.1). Taxonomy (NCBI): domain Bacteria; kingdom Bacillati; phylum Actinomycetota; class Actinomycetes; order Actinomycetales; family Actinomycetaceae; genus Schaalia; species Schaalia dentiphila. The sequence continues at coordinate 1,929,856 of NZ_DS264586.1, forward strand.
GAGGGTGTTGGTCTGCTCGACCTTCCAGGTCAGCGTCAGCGTGAGGTCGTTGGGGCCAGCGGCCGAGGCGGCGAGAGCGGAACGGCCCGACGGAACGTTCTCGAGCTCCAGGCTCACGGTGCCCTCACCGCTGGCCTTCTTGAACCACATGTCGGAGGAGGCGAGCTGCTGGACCAGATCGGCGGACGACGGCTCGGCGAGGGGCTGCGCACCGGACTGCACGCCCGACTGTGCGCCAGACTGGGCCGGGGTGGGCGACGGGACGCGAGACGGGCCGATCGCATCGTGCGATTCGGCCTTCAGCTTCGTACGGTCGGACTCCACGCCGATGACCTCGGTGTAGGCGGCATCGCCAATCCAGCCCTTGACGTCCTGCGTGGTGCCGATGCTCAGCGTCACGGGTGCACCCGACTTCGACGTCGCTGTGACCGTCACATCGTCCTTCACGATCGACAGCACATTGCCGCGCGTCATGATCAGATCGGTCGAAGACACGACCGACGAGACCTGATGCGTCGGCGGCCGCAGCACGGTCACACCGAGCAGCCCGACGAGCACGCATACGAGAGCCACAACGCCCATCGACGTTGCCGCCACGTATCGCTTAAAGACTTCCACGGTTGCTCCTCACGTCCAACACCCACACTGCTGGCATTCTTCAGGCTCCACTTTACGTGCTCACCCCGATGGCGGCCGAACTCGCACGCGGGGCAGTGATGCATCACATCCGCGCGTCACAGGGGACGCAGTCCTCGCCGCCAGCACTCCAAGTGCCAGTGACGGCGTGCCTCGACTCCCTGAGGCAGGCCAAACGGCGCTTCTTCGGGCCACGCAACCACGTGCGCTGTGCCCGCGGGAATCGGGCGCAAGCAGGCCGGGCAGGTGTATTCCTTCTCCGAACCGGGCAGGCGGCGCACCTGATAATCGCCCCCGTCAGGGCCGCGTTCCATACGCGGCACGGAGGCGAGGCGGTCCATCTGCAATGGACGCGCCTCGCCCCACGGTCGTTTCTTGCTACGTTTGCCTCTCACGCAACCACAGTGCCACGTCGCCAGACGCGGCGCACGTCGAGGTCAGAGTCGACCTCGACGATGTCGGCCTTCTTTCCGGCCGCCAGCGAGCCGATCGTGTCGTCGCCCAGAATCGTGGCTCCCTGAGCGGAGGCCATGTACACGGCATCAACGAGCGGGATCCCGCCCTTGGTGACGGCTACGCGCACGCAGTCCATGAGGTGCGCCGTGCCACCCGCGATGGAGTTGCCGTGAGCCAGGCGAGCGACGCCGTCCTTCACGATGACGTCCTGGGGGCCGAGCGTGTATTCACCATCGGCCATGCCGGCGGCCGCCATCGCATCGGTGATGAGAACGACGTGCTCGCGGCCGACCAGTTCGTACACGTCACGCACAAGGGACGGATCGACGTGGACGGAGTCGCAGATTAGCTCGGCGACGGCACCGCCGCGAGCGGCGTCCGAGAGGAACTCGGCGATCGGGCCGGTGTCGCGGTGGTGCAGCGGGCGCATGCCGTTGAACAGGTGGGTAATCGTCGCACGCGGGCCGCGCTTGGTCTCCACCTGCGCGAAACGCTCGCGCGAGTAGGCCAGGGCCTCGCGAGCCTTCACGGAGTTGGAGTCAGTGTGCCCCCAGGAAGGCAGCGCTCCCCCGTCGATGAGGGCCTCGGCGACCGAGCCGGGGCCGTAGGCATTCGGCTTCTCGGGGGCCAGCGTCATGGACAGTGCGTACCCCTGGCAGTCCTCGATGAGGGTGCGCGTCAGGTCCGCGTCAGGATCGACGATGTAGGTCGGGTCCTGGGCGCCGCAGCGTTCGTGGGAAACGAAGGGACCCTCGAAGTGGATGCCGGCGAGTTCGTCGGCCTTCGCCAGCTCAGCCAGGGTCTTCGCGCGCGCACGCAGCACCTCGGCGGAGGCGGTCACGCAGGATGCGACCAGGGAGGTTGTGCCGTGACGGCGATGCTCGAGGACAGCAACGAGAGCTGCCTCGGCGGTCTCAGCGTTGGGGAAGGACTCTCCGCCGCCGCCGTGGCAGTGCACATCGACGAGGCCGGGCAGGTAGGTCAAATCGCTGGCTTCGGGCACCTCACCCTCGTACTCGGAAACGGCACACACACGGGTAATAGTCACGCCGTCAAACTCGATAATTCCATCCTCAACGACGGTATCTTCCAGAACCAGACGGCCACGCAACACAGAAGTAGTCATGCATTAATTGTGGCACGAATGACACTTCACTGCTGCGTCTCGGACAACCATTTCTCCCAGTCGCCGAACGCCCGTCGCGCCGATTCCTCATAGGTCCCGCAGCCGTCGGCAGTCACAACCTGGCTGCCGGGAGCACGCACGGCAACCACGCGTCCACCTGCGACAGCAATCGGACGGAACATGCCGTTCTTCGCCGCGCAGATCAAAGCCTCGCCCGCCTCGTCCGTCAGACAGGAACGGTCCTTATAACCGCCATGCAGCTCATCAAATGAGGGCAGCGCGAGCATCGCCTCCGCCTCAGCACGGAAGTCTTCCACGAGATCTGTGAGATCCGCACGAGCCAGACCGCCTCCACATTCTGCAAGAGGAAGGCCCACGTTCTCCCCCGCCACGCGCGCTCCAGCCAACGCTCGACGCGCTTCGGTGAGAGTCAACCCGGTCCACCTAGCCAGGTCGGCCTCGTCGACGGGACCGTGCCCCCAGGCGTAACGCGCTGCCAGGACCGCGAGGGCTTCTTCGTGCCCGGGCTCTCCTTTCGCGACCCCGGGGGCGGCCGGAAGTGAGCGCGCGTCAACGATCAGGTGTTCACCCGCGCGCACGGGCCCCGCGGTGAGCACACCATCCACATGGAGGCGCATGATGAGGTGGCGGCGCCGTAGCCCGCCCTGTGAGGAAGAAGCCGTCACTGTATCGATCCCACTACTGCCCCACGCCTCGACAAGCTCGGCGCGGCTCACTCCCAGGGGTGAGGTCTCCAGCAGGTCACACGCAACCTGCGCCGCACGCTCGACGAGAGCAGCAGTGAGGCCCAGAGCAAGCGCCTGGCGTTCCCACGACGCACGGCGGTGACGCAGCAGTCGGCGCAGCCAATGGTGGTCGCGGGCGCTCGTCGCGTGAATGGTGCCGCGCATTGGCCAAGATCGAACCAGCTCACCGCGCGCGAACGACTCCTCGACGCGAGCGCGCGACACACCCGCGCAGCGCACGCCAATCGCCCAGGGGATCGCGCTCGCCTGCTGACCTTGCAGTGCCGCCAGATTCTCAACGGCGTCCAGCGGGGAACGCGCCGCGGTCGCAGGGACGAGTCCTTGGGCGATGATTCTCCCCAGGCTCACCCGACGGGATGCCTCCATCAGAAAAGTCGAGACTCGGGGTCATCCACCCCGCGCATCGCGTCGTAGTCCAGCACCACGCAGCGGATACCGCGATCCTCGGCGAGGGTGCGCGCCTGCTTGGTGATCTCCTGGGCCGCGAAAATACCGGTCACGTCGCCCAGAAGCGCATCGCGCCCCAGCAGCGACAGGTAGCGCGTCAGCTGCTCGACGCCGTCGATGCCGCCCCGGCGCTTCACCTCGATCGCCACGTGATTGCCGTCGGCGTCGCGCACCATGAGGTCCACCGGGCCCACGGGTGTGGGGAACTCGCGGCGCACCAGCTCCCAGCCCTCGCCAAGGATCTGGGGCACCTGCTCCGCGAGAAGCTCCTGCAGGTGCCCCTCGACGCCATCCTTCACGAGGCCGGGGTCGACACCCAGGTCCTCGGTGACATCGGCGATGATCTCGTGTATGCGGATGATCAGCTTGTCGTCAGTCTTGTCAGCCTGAACCGTCCAGACCTGCTCGACACCCTCCTCGTCCTCGCCGGGATCCCCCATGGAGACCGTGCAGGGAGCCGTCATCCAGTTGAGCGGCTTGTAGGAACCGCCCTCGGAATGGATGAGGACCGAGCCGTCACCTTTGAGCATGATGACGCGCTTAGCGGGATCCAGGTGAGCGCTCAGACGACCGGAATAATCAACGGTACAGGTAGCAATAACAATACGCACCCCGCGAGCTTACCAAGCCTGCTCACACGAGGCGCGGAGGACCGGACTCCACCCAGGAGACCAGTCCGTTATATGTCAAGCGTTCCACGGCCACCTCGTAACGATGGTCACCATACGCCAGGCGCACTTCGACGACGGAACCGTCCACAGAGTGCGCGATCGGGGCCGAAACCTCCATGCCCCGACGCGGGATCGAATACACCGGCTTGAAGGTCAGCCCCACCAGCCGATACCAGGACAGCTCCTCAACGCCATACACGCCGATGCCGGCCGTCCATCCCGAATGAACGTCCGGGCGCGACCAACAGCGGAACGCCCCCAAACGCGAAACGATCCTGCGGGCGCGCACATTCATGTACGCCCACAGGATCGCCCCCACGCACGCGAGGAGAACCGCACACCAGATCACAATCGTCATCAGGCTCATGAGGTCCTCCTCGCGTTGCGTCGAATTACTGTTCTGCCACTGTAGCGTGGTCGGCCACGACCGTAACGAAATCCGAGTCGACTGAGGCGAATCCCCCCGTGACCTGGAAGGACACGACCTCGTCCGCCCGCGACACCGTCACGGTTCCCTCGCTCAGCTGAGCGAGAAGGGGCTGACGACCCGGCAGCACGCCGAGACTTCCGTCGACCGTCGGAAACTGGACGGACGCAGCCGCGCCGTGCCACAGGCGTCCCTCGTGGGAGACGACCTCGACCTGCAAGGACTTGCCCGATGCCATCAGGCTTCCTTGGCCAGCTCGTGAGCGTTGCGCTCCAGGTCGTCGATACCACCGCAGTTGTAGAACGCCTGCTCCGGAACATCGTCGTAGTAGCCCTCGGCGATGCGCTTGAACGCCTCAATGGTCTCCGACAGCGGCACGGTCGAGCCGGGCACGCCCGTGAACTTCTCGGCCATGTACATGTTCTGCGACAGGAACTGCTCGATGCGACGAGCACGCGCGACGGTCACCTTGTCGTCCTCGCTCAGCTCGTCGACGCCGAGGATGGCGATGATGTCCTGCAGTTCCTTGTTCTTCTGCAGGATGGCCTTGACGTGCGTGGCGACGTCGTAGTGCTCGCGGCCGACGAGGGCCGGGTCGAGGATACGCGAGGTCGAAGCCAGCGGATCCACGGCGGGGTAAATACCCTTGGCCGCGATCTCACGGGAGAGCTCCGTCGTCGCATCCAGGTGGGCGAAGGTCGTCGCCGGAGCCGGGTCGGTGTAGTCGTCAGCGGGAACGTAGATCGCCTGCAGCGAGGTGATCGAGTGGCCGCCGGCCGACGTAATGCGCTCCTGGAGCAGACCCATCTCGTCAGCCAGGTTGGGCTGGTAGCCCACGGCCGAGGGCATGCGGCCGAGCAGCGTGGAGACCTCGGAGCCCGCCTGGGTGAAGCGGAAGATGTTGTCGATGAACAGGAGGACGTCCTGGTGCTGAACATCGCGGAAGTACTCCGCCATGGTCAGGCCCGTCAGGGCGATGCGCAGACGCGTGCCCGGCGGCTCGTCCATCTGCCCGAAGACGAGGGCGGTCTTGTCGAAGACGCCCGCCTCTTCCATTTCGCCAATGAGATCGTTGCCCTCACGGGTACGCTCGCCGACGCCGGCGAACACGGAGACGCCGCCGTGGTCCTGGGCCACGCGCTGGATCATCTCCTGGATGAGGACGGTCTTGCCGACGCCCGCACCGCCGAAGAGACCGATCTTGCCACCCTGCACGTAGGGGGTCAGCAGGTCGATGACCTTAATGCCGGTCTCGAACATCTTGGTGCGCGCCTCGAGCTGATCGAAGGCCGGGGGCTGCCGGTGGATCGGCCAGCGCTCGGTGACCTCGAGGGTCTCGCCCTCTTCGAGGTTCAGCACGTCACCGGTCACGTTGAAAACGTGGCCCTTGGTGACGTCGCCGACAGGCACGGTGATCGGGGCGCCGGTGTCGGTGACGGGGGCGCCACGCACGAGGCCGTCGGTCGGCTTCAGCGCGATGGTACGCACGAGGTTGTCACCGAGGTGCTGGGCGACCTCGAGGGTCATCGTGAAGGTCGACTCGCCCTCACCCTGGCCCGCGAGGTTCACCTCGACGGTCAGCGCGTTGTAGAGCGGCGGGATGCGGTCCGGGGGAAACTCGACATCGACGACAGGGCCGACGACGCGTGCGACGCGTCCCTCGGCAATTGCATGTGTATCAGTCATGGTGTTACTCCGTGTCTCGAAGGGCTTAGCTCGCGTTAAGAGCGTCGGCCCCGCCCACGATTTCGGTGATTTCCTGGGTAATTTCCGCCTGGCGGGCCGAGTTCGCCAGACGCGTGTACTTGGTGATGAGCTCGTTCGCGTTGTCCGTCGCGGTGTGCATGGCGCGCTGGCGCGATGCAAGCTCGGACGCTGCCGACTGAAGGAGCACGTTGTGGATACGCGCCTCCACGTACAGGGGAAGAAGCGTGTCCAGAACAGCTTCCGCAGACGGAATGAACTCGTACTCCGGCTGGGCCGAGGACAGATCGTCCGCGAAGCCGCGTTCGGTGGCACGCTCCTCGTCCGATTCGGGGGCATCCACAACCGTCAGCGGCAGCATCTGGCGCACCTCGGGAACCTGGCTCATGACGGTCTTGAAGCGCGTGTACACGAGGTGCAGGGCACCGACACCCGTATCGGGGTCCTTGTCCAAGAAACGTTCGAGCAAGACGTTCGCCATCTCGCGCGCGGTCCCGGGAGACGGAGAATCCGACTCCCCTTCCCACTCGCGTTCGATGTCAACGCCGCGGAAGCGGAAGTACGCCGAGGCCCTGCGACCGAAGGTGTAGAGAACGGGCTCGTAGCCGTCCTCCCGCAGGTCCGCGATGAGCTTCTCCGATTCGCGCAGGATGGTCGCCGAGTAGGCTCCGGCCATACCGCGATCCGATGCCACGACCAGGATGGCCACGCGATTGGTGTCTTCGCGTTCCTCGGTCAGCGGGTGGTCGAGGTCCGTGTGGACCGCGACCGCCGCGACCGCCTGGGTCAGGGCCTTTTCGTAAGGCCCCGCCTCGGTGGCAGCGCGCCGCGCCGCACCAATGCGAGACGCAGCGATCATCTCCATGGCGCGGAAGACCTTCGCGAGCGTCGTCGTCGAGGCGATACGCTGCTTGTAGATCCTCTGCTGTCCACCCATCGCTTAGGCCTTCTCGCTCGTGCGACCGCGCGAGATTTCCTCGCGGGTACGCTCAGCCACGACCTCGCCGTCCTCGAGTCCGGCGGCACCACGTCCGGCACTGATCCACTGGTGGTGGAACTCCTCGACGGCGTTCTTGAGCGCCTCCTCCGTCTCGGAGGTCAGGTCGCCGGTCGCCGCGATCGTGTCGAGCACGGTCGAGTTCGCGTGGAGGTAGTCGAGCAGGCCGCGCTCGAAGCGCAGAACGTCCTCGACCTCGATGTCATCGAGGTAGCCCTTGGTGCCCATCCAGATCGAGGCGACCTGGTCTTCCATCGCGTAAGGTGTGGACTGAGGCTGCTTGAGCAGCTCCATGAGGCGCTCACCGCGGGTCAGCTGACGACGAGTCGCCGCATCCAGGTCGGAAGCGAACATCGCGAAGGCAGCCATCGAGCGGTACTGCGCGAGCGTCAGCTTGAGCGTACCGGCGACCTTCTTCATGGCCTTGGGCTGGGCCGCGCCACCAACACGGGACACGGAGATACCCACGTCGACGGCGGGACGCTGGTTCGAGTTGAACAGATCGGACTGCAGGAAGATCTGGCCGTCGGTGATCGAAATGACGTTGGTCGGAATGTAGGCCGACACGTCGTTCGCCTTGGTCTCGATGATCGGCAGGCCGGTCATCGAACCGCCACCCAGCGCATCCGAGAGCTTCGCGCAACGCTCCAGCAGGCGGGAGTGCAAGTAGAAGACGTCGCCAGGGTAGGCTTCGCGGCCCGGCGGGCGACGCAGCAGCAGCGACACCGCACGGTAGGCCTCGGCCTGCTTGGAAAGGTCGTCGAAGACGATGAGGACGTGCTTGCCCTGGTACATCCAGTGCTGGCCGATGGCCGAACCCGTGTAGGGGGCCATGTACTTGTAGCCGGCGGGGTCCGAGGCCGGGGAAGCCACGATGGTCGTGTACTCCATGGCGCCAGCATCCTCGAGCGTGGAGCGCACCGATGCGATGGTCGAACCCTTCTGGCCGATCGCCACGTAGATGCAACGCACCTGCTTGTTCGGGTCGCCGCTCTTCCAGTTCTCACGCTGGTTGAGGATCGTGTCGAGGGCAATCGCGGTCTTACCGGTCTTGCGGTCGCCGATGATGAGCTGACGCTGGCCACGGCCAACCGGGATCATCGAGTCGATGGCCTTCAGGCCGGTCGCGAGGGGCTCGTGAACGCTCTTACGCGCCATAACGCCGGGGGCCTGCAGCTCGAGCGCGCGGCGCCCGTCCAGGTCCGTAATCTCGCCGAGGCCGTCGATCGGGCGGCCGAGCGGGTCGACCGTGCGACCCAGGTAGCCGTCACCAACGGGAACCGAGAGAACCTCGCCCGTGCGGTGCACGACCTGACCCTCTTCGATGCCGCCGAAGTCACCGAGGACAACGGCGCCGATCTCGCGCTGGTCGAGGTTCATGGCCAGGCCCAGCGTCCCGTCCTCGAAACGCAGCAGCTCGTTCGCCATGGTGCCGGGCAGGCCCTCGACGTGCGCGATACCATCGGCCGTTTCGATGACGTGACCCACCTCTTCGGTGGCCACGTCCGCCGGACGGTAGGACTCCATAAAGGAGTCCAGTGCTCCGCGGATTTCCTCCGGGGAGATGCTGAGGTCAGCCATGAGGATTCCTAACTAGGTAAAAGAAATTAATGTGTGTACGAAAAGTGCTAGCTGGCGATCGCGTCGCGCGCTGCACTGATGCGGCTGGCCAACGAGGCGTCGATCGCGGTCATGCCCGCGCGCAGGCGGAAGCCGCCCACGACCTCGGGATCAATCGAAATCGCCAGGTCAACGTCCGTACCGTAGCGCTTCGAGAGGATGGAGCGCAGACGCTCGACCTGTGCCTCGCTCATCGGGGTGGCCGTGGCCACCGTGACGAAGAGGCGGTCCTGCATGGTCGCTGCCCACTGGGCGTAGCGGCGCAGGTTGTGCAGCAGACGACCGTGGTTGGAGCGTCCGACCGCCCGACGCACGAGACGCATCGTCCAGGTGCTGACGCGCTCGGCGAAGAGCTTCGACGCGACATCGCCGCGCTCGTGTGCGTCACCCTTGGACTTATCCGACAGGCGCACGCGGACCTCGCGGTGGTGTGCCAGGAAGTAGCGCACCTGGAACAGCTCCTCACGGACCTGCTCGAGAGCTCCCTGGGCACCTGCAGCATTGAGCACGCCGAGGATGCCGAGCACCTCGAGCGTGTCTGCTACATCCGCCGGATGACGCCAGTGGTCGGCGACGACCGCTTTCACGACGGACAGCGTCGCAGCCGTCACGTGCGAAGCGAACGCGTTTGAGGCGAGCCCTTGCTTATCTGCGACCGACCGCGCCGGGTCGGTCGCTGCACGCGCGAGACGAGTGTTCTCCTTGAACAGGTCGGCCAGGCCGAAAAAATCCTCGGCAACCCGCATTGGGTCGGTGCCGGGCGTGGCCAGGGCCGCCGCCAGCTCCTTCGCAAAGGGGACGGACTCGATCGTGCGCATCTGTGTCATCGCTTCTCCTCGACCCGGGCGCTGTCGGCCTCGAGCTCGTCAAGGAAGCGATCGACCACGCGAGAAGTCAGCGCCGTATCGGTGAGGTGCTCACCGATGATCTTCTCTGCCAGCTCGGAGGCGAGAAGACCCACCTCGGAGCGCAGGGAAATCTGCGCAGCCTGTTTCTCGGCGAGGATCTGACGCTCGGAGGCCTCGAGAATACGGTTGGCCTCGCTGGTTGCCTCGTGACGGGCGGCGGCCACGATGGCCTTGGCTTCGTCGTTGGCGCGCTCACGGATGGTGTGCGCTTCAGCGTGCGCCTCGCGAATGATCTCCTCGCGCTTGAGCGCAGCGGCAGCCTGATCGGCCTTCGCTTGCTCGGCGGCGCCGAGGCCCTCCTCGATCTTCGCAGCGCGCTCGTCCATCGTCTTGTAGATGCGAGGCAGCGCGTAGCGTCCGACGAGGAGCAGGACGATAAGCAGAACGAGAGCCGACCAGAAAATCTCGTACAGCGGCGGCAGGATGACGGCGAGGCCGCCGACCTCCTGGTCCGACGCGGCGACAATCTGGTGCATGGCGATCACTTAACGATGAGTGGCAGAACGAAGCCGATGAGGCCGAGGGCCTCAACCATGCCGGCACCGATGATCATGTTGGTGAAGAGACGGCCGGCAACCTCGGGCTGACGGGCGGTCGCTTCCTGGGTCTTGCCGACCATGAGGCCGATGCCGAGGCCGGGGCCCAGGGTGGCGAGGCCGTAGCCGATGTAGGCGAATGCTGCGGTTCCCATAGTGGTTTCCTTCTGTTAGTAACGCCGGGTGGCGTTGGGGGTCAGTGATGTTCGACGGAAAGCTTGATGTAGACGGTCGACAGGATCGTGAAAATGTACGCCTGCAGGAAGGCAACGAAGACCTCGAAGCCCGTCATGACGAACATGGCGGCACCGGTCAGCGCGGACGCGGCAGACAGGACGGAGAGTTCGTGGAGCAGAATCGCCGTTCCAAAGTAGGTCATACCCAGCAGGAGGTGGCCCGAGATCATGTTGCACAGAAGACGCAGGGTCAGCGTGACGGGGCGAACGATAAAGTTCGAGAGGAACTCGATGGGCGTGATGAGCAGGTACATGGGGACGGGCAGTCCCGGCGGGAAAAGCTGCGAGGAAAAGAAACCGCCGACGCCCTGCTTGGAGATACCCGCGCCGATGAAGGTCACGTAGGTGATGAGAGCGAAGACCATCGGGACGGCGACGACCGACGAGGCTGCGATGTTGATGCCGGGAATGATGCCCGCAATGTTCATGGACAGGACGCCGAAGAACAGGAAGCCAATGAAGCCGGAGAACTTGCGGCCGGTCTTGGGGCCAAGCATGTCGAGAGCAACATTGTCGCGAATGTAGCCGGCGATTGCCTCAACGGCCATCTGGCCGCGGCTCGGCACCAGCTGAGGCTTGCGCGCGACTGCGACGAGGATCAGCGAGACGAGTACGCCCATGATGACGCGGGCGAGAGTCAGTCGGTTGAACTCAAAGAACGTTCCCTCACCGAAAAACACGGTCGGGAAAAAGTCCTCGAGGGCCGGCTGGTGGGGGTGCTGCGTGAACGCAGGGTAGGCAGTGAGTGCGATGACGATGAGAAGGATCGCGAGGCTCACCCAATACCAACGCGGCTTGGACGCGGTGCGGCGAGCAGGCGCGTGATCGGACACTGAATGTGCCTCCTTCATCTCAACTCCATTGGTTTGTGTCTGCTGCCGGGGCAACTCGACCATTCTATACAGAGAAGGGGCCGCCTAGCGCGCGCAAGAGTTACTGAGTGTCGCTCGGCGCATCCACATTCATCGTGCGCTTGCGCATCATGACCATCATCTCAACCGTCGAGGACACGATAATCACAATGATCGTGGCGATTGCGGCCACCCGGACGTCCATGCCCAGGGCGCGCGGAACGTACAGTCCAATGGCGAGCAGAGCGATCTTCGCCGCGTATCCGCCGGTCACCCATCCGATGAAGTGGGAGGGCGAGCGCAGGGCGCGCGACGTGAAAAACCACTGCGCCGCGACGATGACGACAACCATGGCGAGGGCGAGCACGTAGGTCATGCGGAAACCTCCTCGGGAGTGCTCTCTTCCTTGGGGAATTCTCGGGTCGTGACGGCCACGCCGATAGCCGCAGCGCTGACTGCGACGAGAGCGACGCTCCACCACTCGAAGACGAGGAGACCGACGGCGGGGACGCAGACAATGGCGGTCCACATCCACAGGATCGCGACGACCCCGCGGTGAGAGTGCCCGGCAACGAGGAGACGGTCGTGGAAGTGGGAGCGGTCGGCAACGAAGGGGCTCTTCCCTCGGCTCATGCGGCGAATCGAGGTGACAACCAGGTCAAGGACGGGCATGAAGATGACCGACAGCGGGAGGATGAGCGGCAGCGCGGACACGATCATCTGCTGGCGTCCGAGCAACGACGGATCGATCTTGCCGGTGACGATGATGCCGGCGGCGGCCAGGACGAGGCCCATGGTCTCCGCTCCCCCGCCCATCATGATCGAGGAGGGGTGGAAGTTGAACCAGAGGAAGCCAGCGCACACTCCGAGCAGCGCGATCACGATGAGGCTGGCAGTCGTCGCGTAGGAGGCCGCGCCCATGAGCCGGGTGATGATGTAGGAGTAGACGAAGAAGGATCCGGCGCCGATCGCAATCATTCCGGATGCCAAGCCGTCGAGCCCGTCGATGAAGTTAACGGCGTTCATGATGCCGACGATGAAGAAGACGGAGACGAAGAGCCACAGTCGGGAGGACCCGAGCGTCAGGCCGAAAATCGGGAAGGAGGCCAGCTGCACGCCGCCAAAAGCCATGCCACCCGCGATGAGGACCTGCCCACCGAGCTTGGCCATCCAGTCGAGTTCGATGATGTCATCGATGATGCCGAGGATGCACATGGCACCGGCGCCGGCCATGACGGCCCACGGGACCGTCGTCGTAAAGAGTGGCGCCATATAGGGGATCCGCGAGGCAAGCAGCATGGTAACGATCAATGCGATGGTCATCGCGACGCCGCCCAGGCGCGGGATGGGCTTCTTTTGCAGGTCGCGTCCGCGCAGGGGCGGCAAGATATTGAACTGCAGGCACGCCCAGCGCACGGCCGGCGTCAGCAGGATCGTCAGGGCCATCGCGATGGCGCCCAGCAGCAGGTAGACCTTCACGAAGCGGCCCCTTCGACGGGGGCGATGGGCACGCCAGCGGCTGCACTGAGGTCATCCAGGGAGATGGTCCCAAAGCGGAGCACGCGGGGCGTCTCGTGCGCGAAGTCAACGATCGACGAGGCCGTGGAACCCTGGGTGGGACCACCGTCGAGGTAGGCGGACACTCGGGTTCCGAAGTATCCGACGGCCTGCTCAACCGAGGTCGCAGGGGGCTGACCGGTCAGGTTCGCGGAGGTGACGGCCATCGGTCCGAAGTCGTGCAAGAGGCGCAGGAGAGCCGCCTGGTTCGGCATGCGCACGCCGATGGTGCCGCCGGTTTCACCCAGGTCCCACCCGAGGTCGGGGCGGGCACGCAGGATGAGGGTGAGTCCGCCGGGCCAGAAGGCGCGTGCAAGAGCACGGGCGGCCTCGGGGATATCGACGCACAGCAAGTCGATCGCGTCAACGGACGCGACGAGCACGGGCGGCGGCATCTGCCGTCCGCGGCCCTTGGCGGCCAGGACGGCGGCGACGGCCTCGGGGTTGGCCGCGTCCGCGCCGATGCCATAGACGGTGTCCGTGGGTACGACGAGGAGATGGCCGTCGCGCAGCTCCCGCTGGGCGCGCGCCAGGTCGGCCTCGCTCAGCGAAGGAACGGCGCTCAGGATCGTCTCTGTACTCATCGTGTTCATTGTGTCACGGATGCAGTGGGCTTCGTCGATTCGGGCGCGCGGGCGCTCAGGAAACGACGCCTGCCAGTCAGGTCGGGCAGGGTTGCGATGTCCGTCATTCCGAGCTGCGCGGCAATCGCGACCATGGCTTCTTCCTGCGAGGGCGAGTGCTCCATCAGCAGGACACCACCGGGACGCAGGAGGGTGAGCGCGCGACGCGCGACGCGCGCGGGGATCTCGGTCCCATCCGGGCTACCCCCGTACAGGGCGACGTGCGGATCAGCGCTGGCCTCGGGCTGCGTGGGCATCTCGTCGGCGGGCACGTAGGGCGGATTCGTCACGACGACGTCGACCATGCCGTCCAGGTGCGCGAGCGTTGCCGGATCCGTCGCGTCGCCTCGCTCCAAGTGCAGGCAGGGAACGCCCACAGCATCGCGGTTCTGGCAGGCCAGGGCGAAGGGCTCGGCTTCCTTCTCGACGGCCCACACCTCCGTGCAGGTGGTCTCGGTAGCCACCGCCAGCCCGATCGCGCCGGAGCCGGCGCACAGGTCGACGACGCGAGCCTCACCGTGGCGCGCGACGACCGCCATCGCCTCGTCAATCGCGAGGCCGGCAAGAACCTCGGTCTCCGGGCGCACGACGAACACACCGGGGCGGGCGGCCAGGGTCAAACCACGGAAGAACATGCGACCCGTGATGTGCTGAAGAGGAATGCGCAGGGCCCTCTCCCCCACCGCCGAACGCAGTTTCTCGGCCTGGTCCTCGTTCAGCTCCGCCGGCAGGTCCCACTGGGACGAGGCGTCACACGCCCACTCAAGCAGCTCACGTACGTCCGCATCAACGGAGTCGATCCCAGCCTCCGTCAGGCGTTCACGTGCCCACGCACGCGCGTCCGTGATGGACCACGTCCCCATATCTCCTCCAATCATGACTGAGCGGCGGCAGCCAGGCGCTCAGCCTCATCAGCTTCCTGCAGCGAAGCGATCACTGCATCGAGCGCGCCGGACAGGACCGCGTCCAGGTTGTGAGCCTTGAAGCCCGTGCGGTGATCCGCGATGCGGTTCTCCGGGAAGTTATAGGTGCGGATGCGCTCCGAGCGATCCACGGTGCGCACCTGGGACAAACGCTGGGCCGAGGCCTCGGCTTCCTTCCTTGCCCTCGCCTCGGCGGCCAGGCGCGAGGCCAGCACTCGCAGCGCGGCCTCCTTGTTCTGCAGCTGCGACTTCTCATTCTGCATCGACACGACGATGCCCGAGGGAATGTGCGTGATGCGCACGGCGGAGTCGGTCGTATTGACCGACTGGCCACCGGGACCGCTGGACCGGTAGACGTCGATACGCAGATCGTTCGGGTCGATGACGATCTCCTCGTCGTCCTCGATCTCCGGCATGACGAAGACACCGGCGGCGCTCGTGTGAATACGGCCCTGCGACTCGGTGACGGGCACGCGCTGCACGCGGTGCACGCCACCCTCGTACTTCAGGTGCGCCCACACGCCCTCGTCGGGAGCGGGCGTGCCCTTCGCGCGGATCGCGAGCGTGATGTCCTTGAAACCGCCGAGCTCCGTGTGGGTCGCGCTCATCTCGGTGACGCTCCAGCCGTGCGCCTCCGCGTAACGGGCGTACATGCGGGCCAGATCGGACGCGAACAGCGCGGATTCTTCGCCGCCCTCACCCGCCTTGATCTCAAGGATGACATCCATCGCATCCTCGGGGTCGCGGGGAGCCAGAATCTTCACGAGCGCCTCGTGGGCGGCCGCTTCCTCTTCCTCGAGGGCGGGAATCTCATCGGCGAAGGAGCGATCTTCGGCGGCCAGCTCTCGGGCGGCCTCAAGGTCTCCCGAGGCGGAGGCGAGCCTATCGGCGGCGGCCTTCACGCGGCCAAGCTCGGCGTAGCGTCGGCCGACTCGGCGCATCAGCTGCGGGTCCGCCAGCGTCTGGGGATCCGCCATCTGCGCCTCGACCTGCTCGTATTCCTGCAGCAGGGGGCCCAGGGCACCGAGTTCATCCGTCGCGGCCACGATTCACCACTTCCTTCGTTCCATACAGTTGACAAAGCGGCGGCGCCGTCGGCCGTAAGGCCAACGACACCGCCGTTGAGCTAGCCGCTCACCCTCACTTGGAGGGGCGCACGCGCTTGCCGTAGCGAGCCTCGAACTTGGCGACGCGGCCGCCGGTGTCGAGGATCTTCTGCTTGCCCGTGTAGAACGGGTGGCACGCCGAGCACACGTCCACGCGCATCTCACCGGAGGTGATGGTGGAACGGGTGTGGAACGAGTTGCCGCACGTGCAGGTCACGACGGTGTCCACGTATTCGGGGTGAATACCCTGCTTCATGGAGTTTCTCCTGGATCGTTTGGTGCCCCGGGTCCGGACATGCAGCGTCCCCCGCATCTGGCGGGGACTCACCTTCCAGCGCGCCAAAAGCGCCTGGGGCATGCCGGTGAACCGGTAAGCCGACACGACATTATCGCACACGCCCCCGCCCCCTTCAACGAGGGAAGGCCCCCACGGGCGTGACATCGGCTATGGGTGGACGCGAGGCTCGCGCCCGCGCGTCCACGGAGCTAGAGGCGGGCGCGGAGCGCGGCACTCAGCGTGTGCGCCCGCCCGGACCGACGTTCGCGGCCGACGTCAGGTAGTTCGCCCGCGAGGAGCCGTACCGCGAGGTTCCGTCCCACACGAGGTAGCGATGGAGGTACGCGGGAGGCACGTAGAGCTCCGCGCCAAACGCCGTGAAGCGCGCGGTGGAATGGGCCGCGCTACCCTTGAGGTCGATACCCGCGCTGTTTGCGGTCAGGCGGATCGCCTGGGCGGGGTTGTAGGTGTACGTCACGTCGGCAATCCGGTATGCGCCGAGGTAGCGGGTCTCGTTAGTGCGTAGCTTCTCCCCCGCACCCTTCCTCCAGCGCTTGTAGCGCCTCTGCCCAATCATGGACGTGTCAGCGCCAAGAGCTGCCTCGACGAGGTGCACGAGGTGCACTCTGGCCTCGTCAGCGATCCGATCGAGCTGCGTGAGTGCCTCGGCGGAATCAATCTGCGCGCGCTCAAGGCTCGTTCCCAGGTCGTTGAGGGCCAGGCGCTGTTCATCGAGCCACAGCACGAGGGAGGCAGCCATGCTCAGGACCATCGGGGCCATGCTTCGGCTCTGGACAGTTTCCGTGATCGTCTCGATGACGGTTAGATCCTCGTACACCGGACCCAGCTCGTTCTCCCATACGGTGCGCCAGGTGGGAGTCAGTGCGAAGAGATCGCACGCGGCCATCATTGCGACGTGCGCATCCATCAGGACATGGAAATCCTCGACGATCATCTCCACTTCCCAAGCCGTTGCGCCGCTCAGCGACGCGACGAACGGAATCGAAGCCGCAGCGGCAATACGAGCACGCAGGTTCTCGCGCTCGGCCCGAGCGGCCTCGAGGCGCGCGGCCAGACCGCGGTCGTAGCGCCCGGCCACGAGGAGTGGAAGAAAGGCACGCTCGACCTCCAGGTGGCGTTTCTCGAGCGCATCCCATTCCTGGATGGCCTTGCCAACACTCTCACGGGCGAGGCCGCGCAGCATCCACCCGCGCATCCAGAGGCCAACGCCCGCGAGCGTCGCTACCCACACGTACCAGGTGGGCCACAGGACAGTATGAGTCGCATCGACGGACACGGCGATGCCGAGCCACACGGGGGCCACCAAAATGAGGGCCAGACCCACCAGGAGTCGCGCACAGCCACGCGCACTGCGCATAACCGAACGAGGATGCTGGGGTGCATGACTCATCGTTTCCGTTGCCTGAGACGTCATGCCTCCACCCTGGCACGAATAGCCCTCGGTCGCCCGGTATCCGGACGAGGGTCAGAAGGACGAGGAGGTGTCGGCGACGAGTACCTGTCCGATGAGTGTGGTGAGGCGCGCCCGGGACTCGTCCGCGATTCGATCCAGCTCATTGAGAGCCTGAACCGGAGTGATGTCCGCGTACTCCAGGCTGACTCCAAGTCCGACGATGATGTCCCGCTGCTCGTTCGTCCAGCGGTTAAAGGCCTCCACCGCGTTCTTCACTTGATGTTTCTTGACGCGGTTGCGCACCTTGACCGAGATGGAATCAGCCGCCGACAGGTCTTCGAAGACCGGTCCCACCTCGTTATCCCACAGGTCACGCCACCGTGGTGCCAGCGCATTAAAGTCGCGCGCGGCAAAGATCGCGTCATCGGCGGCCGACAGCAGCTCGATATCTTCGAGCAGTTCCTCTCGCTCGCTCGCCGCACCGGCGCTGAGAGATCCGAAGAACCCCGGGGACTTCAAAACGGCGACGCGCTCGCGCACCTTCTTGCGCTCCTGGTGAGCGCACCCGTAGCGCGCGGTCAGCCCCTTGCTGTAGTGCCCCGCATCGACGATAGAGTGGAAAGCACGTTCCACCTCCGAGCGACGCTCCTCCGTCTCTCCCCACGCCTCGGCAATACATTCGGAACTTTCTCGCACCGTCCGGCGCAGGCTATGCCCGCGCAGGAGGACGCCGATGCCCGTAAGCGAGACCAGCCATCCCGTCCAGTGGGGCCAGACGACTCTGTTCTTAATGCTGTAGCCTGCCTCGTTCGGAATATATGCGGCTGCCTTGGTGGCGGCCGCGACCATCCCCTGGCTCCAGCGGCCAGCGCGGAAGTCATCCTTCGCAGCGTCCTGGATCTCCTCTTGAACGAACAGCAACGGGGCAATGTCCTCGCCGAAGTACGTCCCCACCTTGCGGTGGGTGGGCGACAGCGACAGGATCAGGTAGCCGTCGGCCCACTTGTACCCATTGGGTGAGATCCACTCCTGGTGCCGCGCCCGCGCGTACTTTAGACCCAGCCCGAACCTGGCTGTGAAATCGCCCTGCCTGGTGCCGCGCCCGCGCGTACTTTAGCGTGGCCTCGTCAAGGTTGTCGTCCACAAGGTCATCCGTCGACAAGATGACGAGGTGGATGGGGCGGGTGAACTTGACGTCACCGAGCGCGTCTGTCAACGGACGACCATCGATCGGCTCGAAGCTTCCCGTCTCGTCGTGTACCTCGACGGAAGGGGCGACAAGGTTGTTTGTCGGCACCGTGGGCCGGGTGTAGTCAACGAGCGCGGATACCAGCCACATGGGACCAACGAGTGCCATGATGACGCCCAGCAGGATCCGTCCCATCCCCAGGGCGGAGCGCTTCACGTCTCGTGCCGTCATGTGGCCACGTCCCTCGTTAGCCGATTCGGTGCCCGCGGAAGTCATGCATCCACTGTGTGACGGTCAGTCCTCATGCGCGCGCAGGCTCAGCACTCTGACGTCCGCGGAGACGAGAATGAGATGTCACCTGATCCCTCAGGTCGACACGAAGCCGCCGCCTTCCTCGTCCACGTCGTCGCTCAGATATTGATCGAGATACATCGGCAGCAGATAGACGGACGAGCCGGTGGCCGTCAGGACACCGGTAGCTGGCGCCGGCAGTCCTTCCAGGTCGACGCCCGCGGAGTTTGCGGTCAGTCGAATCGTAGCCGCCGGGTTGTACTCGATGTCAGTGTCCGCGTCCTGGCTCCAATAGGCCGCGTCGTACTCCGCGTTCGCCGCGGTGAGCCTGATGCCCGCGCTCTTCCATCGCGCGTAGCGGTGCCGTCCCTGCGCCGAGGCATCGGTTGCGAGGGTTGCCTCGATGAGCTCCGCGGTGCGCACTCGCGCCTCGTTGGTGATCCGGTCAAGTTCTTCGAGGGCCTGAGCCGGGGCGATCTGCCCGCCCTCAAGGCGTGTCCCAAGTTCGTTCACCGAGTCCTTGTCATCCCCCACGCGCTCCCTGAAAGCCTCAATTTCCATCAGGATTCGCTGGTCCGTGTTGACACTTTCGAGGGTGTCTGCGACGTCGTCGAGTATGTCCAGATCTTCGATAATCGGGCCGACCTCCGTCTTCCACACGTCACGCCAGCCGGGCGCGAAGGCGAAGAAGTCGCGCGCAGCCATGATCGCGGCATCCGCGTCTGCCAGGCGTTCCATCCGCGCAAGGATCTCATCCCCCGCGCCCGCCGATGCCTCGCTGAGCGACGCAAAGAACCCCGGAGGCCTGTGCTCAACGATCCGAGCGCCAACCTTGACGCGTTCGGCTCGGGCACACTCGTGGCGCGCCGTCAGTCCGATCACGTAGTGACCTACGCCGACGAGCGTGGAAAACACGCGCTCAACCTCTGCCTGCTGGCTCTCCAAGGCCGCCCACTTCTCGGCGATCTCCGCCATCTTCTGACGCCCCGAGCGCCGCAGACCGGCGCCGCGCCACAGCACTCCGATTCCGCACAGCGCCATGACCCAGCTGGTCCAATTCGGCCAGCCCACAGCCTCCCCCATCCCGTGATGGGCCTGGTCATAGATGGCGATGGCCAACTGAAGGGGAGCCACCAGCAAGAGAAAGAGACCAAGAACGAGGCGCAGAAATCCGCGCACAGCACTCCAGGACCGACCCGATAACTCCCGTGTCGCCTGCGCATTGATCGAACTCGGCGCCATGTTCACCATGCCCCAAGTCTGACACAGTCCATCATCAGTTGTCCGGTACGAGGCGCGTACCGACAAGAAGCGGGGCGAGCGGCTCTCGCCACTCGCCCCGCTCTCACCCGCCAATCACTCGGAGGGCGTCGTCTTCTGGATGAGCATGAGGAACTCAGCGTTGGACTGGGTTTCCTTGAGCTTGTCGAGGACCAGCTCAAGGCCCTGCTGCTGGTCGAGGGTACCCAGGACGCGGCGGAGCCTCCACATGATGCGCAGCTCCTCGGGCTTGAAGAGCAGCTCCTCGCGACGGGTGCCCGACGCGTTGAGATCGATTGCGGGGAAGATGCGGCGCTCGGCGAGCTGACGCGACAGACGCAGCTCCATGTTGCCGGTGCCCTTGAACTCCTCGAAGATGACCTCGTCCATCTTCGAACCCGTCTCCACCAGCGCGGAGGCGATGATCGTCAGCGAGCCACCCTCGGAGATGTTGCGGGCGGCGCCGAAGAACTTCTTGGGCGGGTACAGCGCGGACGCGTCGACGCCACCGGAGAGGATACGGCCCGAGGCGGGCGCAGCCAGGTTGTAGGCGCGCGACAGACGCGTGAGCGAGTCGAGGAGGACGACGACATCCTGGCCCAGCTCGACGAGGCGCTTGGCGCGCTCGATCGCGAGCTCGGCGACGGTCGTGTGGTCCGATGCGGGACGGTCGAAGGTGGAGGCGATGACCTCACCCTTGACGATCGAGCGCATGTCGGTGACCTCTTCGGGGCGCTCGTCCACCAGGACGACCATGAGGTGCACCTCGGGGTTGTTCAGCTCAATGGCCTTGGCCATCTGCTGGATAACCATCGTCTTACCGGCCTTGGGCGGGGAGACGATGAGGCCACGCTGGCCCTTGCCGACGGGGGCGACCAGGTCGATGACGCGCGGCGTGTAGGCCTTGGGAGAGGTCTCCATGCGCAGCTGCTCGGAGGGGTAGACCGGGGTCAGCTTGCCGAACTCGCGGCGCGCCTGTGCCTGCTCGATGGTCATGCCGTTGACGGAGTCAACGCGCACGAGGGCGTTGTACTTCTGGCGCTGACGCTCGCCCTCGCGGGGCAGGCGCACGGCACCGGCGACCGCGTCACCGGCGCGCAGGCCCCAGCGGCGCACGTTGCCGAGCGTCACGTAGACGTCGTTCGGGCCGGGCAGGTAGCCGGAGGTACGCACGAATGCGTGGTTTTCCTGGATGTCGAGGATGCCGGCGATCGGCGCGAGGTTGTCCTCGCCGCCGCGCGCGGGGCGGGCTTCACGGTTCTCACGACCCTCGCCACGGTTCTCACGATTCTCACGGCCCTCGCCACGGTTCTCACGGTTCTCGCGGTCACGACGACCACGGCGGCCGCGCTCACGGCGGGGGCGACGCGCCTCGGTGTCATCGCCGTCGGGCAGCTCGATGTTCAGGACGGTCTCGACGACGGTCGTGTCGGGCTCCGGACTGGGCTCGGTGCGCTCGGCGGCCGGCAGGGGCAGGTCGAGGGTGACGTGCGCGGGCTCGACGGCGCCCTGGCTCACCGCGCGGCGGCGGCGAGAGCGCCGCGGAGCCTCGGCCGGCGTGTCGGAGGCAGAAGCCTGCTCAACCGACTTTTCGGCGGCCGGCTTCTCAGCCTTGTCAGCCTTCTTCTCAGACGAGGCAGCGGCTTCCTTGCGGGGAGCCTTTTCCTGCGGGGTCGAGGCGCCGGCGCCGTTGCTCAGCAGCTCGATCAGCTGGGACTTACGAAGCTGGGAGATGCCCTTGAGGCCGCGGGAGGCGGCCAGAGCCTTCAGCTCAGGCAGCTTCATCGCCGACAGCGACGCGGTCGTCTCGGCGGAGGTTTCGTTGCTCACGAAGTGATCCTTACTGGAATGCGCCCACAGCGGGCGAGGTGATTGCTCAAGCACATGAAAAAGCTTGATCAGGAAGATGCGCAAAAGAGGCACATCGCGAAGGCCGAAGTCGAACATTCGTCTCGACCTGAAAAAAATATAGCAAGACCGCGAGCCCGCTGTCGATCAGACAGCAGGGCTGGCGGTGCTTGCGCAGAACCTCACAGCGCGTAAACGCTCAGAATTCCACCTTCGAGAGGCTTCCGCGGGTGATCTGCGCACCCTGGGGGGCCACCCCCATCGGGACGACTCGCCACCCGGCAGCCGCGGCATCCCGGCAGATGTCGGCGCCGACGGACTCCAGGGAGAGGACCGTCGGGCCCGCGCCGGAGACGACGGCGGCAAAGCCAGCGCCGCGCAGCCAATCGACGAGGGCGAGGGAGGGCTCCATCGCGGCCCGACGCTGCTCCTGATGCAGGCGATCGCGCGTGGCCTCCATGAGGAGTGCGTGCAGGTCCGCTCCTCCGCCCGCCTGTGCGTTGCCCGAGAGCACGGCGGCCAGCAGAGCGCCGCGAGCAACGTTGAAGCTCGCGTCGCCGTGGGGCACGGTCGCGGGCAGCGCGGCACGCGCGGCGGCGGTACGCAGCTCGAAGTCGGGGATGAAGGCGACCGGGCTAATGCCCTCGGGTGGAGTCAGGCGAACGCTGCCAACCTCGGACCTCTCGTCATTCATCCACGACACGGTCGCGCCGCCGAAGACGGCGGGAGCCACGTTGTCAGGGTGCCCCTCCATCTGCGAGCCAATCTCGAGGATCTCCCGGCGGCCGAGCACGTCGGCGTCACCGATGAGGGCACGCGCCAGCGTCACGCCGGCGACGATCGCGCTCGCAGAGGAACCCAGGCCTCGGGAATGGGGGATGCGATTCGTGCAGTGCATACGCACGCCAACCTGGGGCGCGCCGACGCGGTCGAGCGCGAGGCGCAGGGCGCGCACGACGAGGTTGTCCTCGCCCTGCTCAACGTTTCCGGCTCCCTCGCCCTCAACGACGACCGAGGTCGCCCCCGTCGTCGCGTGGACCGACACCTCGTCCCACAGGTCGAGAGCCAGACCCATGGAGTCGAATCCGGGGCCGAGGTTCGCGCTGGTCGCGGGAACCTTCACCGCGACGAAGTCATCACGCAGGCGCACGTCACTCACCCTCAACGCGGATCGTGGAGGTCACTTCACGCACGGCGTCAGACACGGACAGCGCACGGGCGACGGCGCGCAGGTCGGCCTCGCGGGCGCGGTGGCTGGTCACGACGATGACGCAGGCGCCGGGCACCTCGTCGTTGCGCTGGTGCACGGACTGGATCGAGACGCCGTGGCGGGCGAAGATTCCGGCAACGTCGGACAGGACGCCGAGGCGGTCCTCGACCTGGAGGCGGATCTGGTAGCGCGTGTACGTCGAGCCGGGATCGAGGATCGGCAGGTGGGCGTAGACCGACTCACGCGGGGCATGCCCGCCGAAGGCGCGGTGGTGCGCCGCAGCGACGAGGTCCGACAGAACAGCCGAGGCCGTGGGAGCGCCGCCCGCACCCTGGCCGTAGAACATGAGACGACCCGCGGCCTCGCCCTCAACGAGGATCGCGTTGAAAGCGCCGTCGACAGAAGCGAGAGGATGATCGGAGGGGACCTGGACGGGGTGGACGCGCATGGCGACGCCCTCGCGACCATCCTCGCCGATGCGACGCTCGGCAATAGCCAGGAGCTTGATGGTGTGGCCGACACGAGCGGCCTCCTCCATGTCTTCCTTGGTGATGCTGGAGATACCCTCGACGGCGACGTCGTCAATGCCGACGCGCGTGTGGAAGGCCAGGGAGGCCAGGATGGAGCACTTGGCGGCGGCGTCGAAACCCTCGACGTCCGCGGTGGGGTCGGCTTCGGCAAAACCAAGGTCCTGCGCCTGCTTGAGAGCATCCTCGTAGCTCAGCCCCTTGGTGCTCATCGCGTCCAGGATGAAGTTCGTCGTGCCGTTGACGATGCCCATGACGGTCGTAATGCGGTCGCCGGCGAGGGACTCGCGCAGGCCGTACACGACGGGGACGGCACCCGCGACGGCCGCCTCGTAGTAGAGGTCGGCACCGTTGGACGCGGCGGCCTCGTACAGCTCGGGACCGTGCGCAGCCAGGAGCGCCTTGTTGCCGGTGACGACCGAGATGCCCTGGTTGAGGGCGCGCAGCACGAGGGTGCGCGCAGGTTCGATGCCGCCGATCAGCTCGACGACGAGATCCATGTTGTCGATCGCCTCAGCCGGGTCGTTCGTCAGCAGCTCGCGGTCGATCGGAGCGTCACGCGGGGCATCCACATTGCGGACGAGGACGCGGCGCACCTCCATCTCCGCGCCCGAGCGAGCGGCGAAATCCTCGCGACTTGACTGAAGAATGCGAACGACCTGGCTACCGACAGTTCCGGCTCCAAGAACGCCAACTCCAAGGACAGGACGGGGTGCAGACATAGGACTTTATCTCCTTTGTGGGACGGGCACTGATACCAGTGTAGGCGGTCAAAGCCCCTCCCCTCTCTTAAGGACCTTGGTCCCACAATTTGACCGACAAAAACTTTGGGCCCATATCCTGAGACACAGAACATAGACTGTCGGTCGATATGGGTTGTCGAGACCCCCCAAACCGTAGGACAATGGGCCTAAGCGTTGGAATCCGACGCACATGGAGCTTCGCTCCGAACATACCGTCCCCACAACGGGATACGGACATCCGAGAAGAGGAAGAATGACGACAGCAGACCAGAAGGCCTGGGAAGGTTTCGCAAAGGGTAACTGGTGCGATGAAATCGACGTTCGTGATTTCATCCAGCTGAACTACACCCCGTACGAGGGCGACGCCTCGTTCCTGGCAGGGCCGACCGAGAAGACCCTGCGCGTGTGGAACACTCTCGAAGAGAAGTACCTCTCCGAAGAGCGCAAGGTGCGCATCCTCGACATCGACACGGACACCCCCGCCGACATCGATGCTTTCAAGCCCGGCTACATCTGCGAGGACGACAACGTGATCGTCGGCCTGCAGACCGATGCCCCCCTGAAGCGCGCGATGATGCCGAACGGCGGCTGGCGCATGGTCGAGACGGCCATTCACGAGGCCGGCATGGAGTACAACCCCGAGGTGAAGAAGATCTTCACCAAGTACCGCAAGACCCACAACGATGCGGTCTTCGATATCTACACGCCGCGTATTCGTGCTGCTCGTTCCTCCCACATCATCACCGGTCTGCCGGACGCCTACGGCCGCGGTCGCATCATCGGCGACTACCGCCGCGTGGCCCTCTACGGCGTTGACCACCTCATCGCCGAGAAGGAAAAGGACAAGGATCGTTACGCGAACGAGCCCTTCTCCGAGCACTGGGCGCGCTACCGCGAGGAGCACTCCGAGCAGATCAAGGCCCTCAAGAAGCTGAAGAACCTGGCACAGTCCTACGGCTACGACATCTCCGGCCCGGCCACCAACGCGCACGAGGCCGTGCAGTGGACCTACTTCGGCTACCTGGCCTCCGTGAAGTCCCAGGACGGCGCCGCCATGTCGATCGGCCGCCTGTCCGGCTTCTTCGATGTCTACTTCGAGCGCGATCTGAAGAACG
Source organism: Schaalia dentiphila ATCC 17982 (assembly GCF_000154225.1). Taxonomy (NCBI): domain Bacteria; kingdom Bacillati; phylum Actinomycetota; class Actinomycetes; order Actinomycetales; family Actinomycetaceae; genus Schaalia; species Schaalia dentiphila. The sequence goes on from NZ_DS264586.1 coordinate 1,955,321, forward strand.
GCACGCTGGATGAGTCCGGCGCCCAGGAGATCATCGACGCCCTCGTCATCAAGCTGCGCATCACCCGCTTCCTGCGCACCATCGCCTACGACCAGATCTTCTCGGGCGACCCCTACTGGGCCACCTGGTCGGACGCCGGCTTCGGCGACGACGGCCGTACGCTGGTCACCAAGACCTCGTTCCGTCTGCTCCAGACGCTGGTCAACCTCGGCCCGGCCCCCGAGCCGAACATCACCATCTTCTGGGACGAGAACCTGCCCCGCGGCTACAAGGAGTTCTGCGCCCTCATCTCGATCGACACCTCGTCGATCCAGTACGAGTCCGATCCGCAGATCCGCGCCCACTGGGGCGACGACGCCGCCATCGCATGCTGCGTCTCCCCCATGAAGGTCGGCAAGCAGATGCAGTTCTTCGGCGCGCGTGTGAACGCCGCCAAGGCGCTGCTCTACTCCATCAACGGTGGCCGCGACGAGATGAGCGGCAAGCAGGTCATGGAAGGCTACGAGCCCGTCCAGGGTGACGGCCCGCTCGACTTCGATGATGTGTGGAAGCGCTACGAGGAGATGCTGGACTGGGTCGTTGGCACCTACGTCGAGGCCCTCAACATCATCCACTACTGCCACGATCGCTACGCCTACGAGTCCATCGAGATGGCGCTGCACGACTCCGAGATCATTCGCACCATGGGCTGCGGCATCGCCGGTCTGTCCATCGTTGCCGACTCGCTGGCGGCCATCAAGTACGCGAAGGTCTACCCGATCCGCGACGAGACCGGCCTGGTCGTCGACTACCGCACCGAGGGCGACTTCCCGACCTACGGCAACGACGATGACCGCGCCGACGACATCGCCGCAACCGTCGTCCACACCATCATGGATAAGATCCGCGCCATCCCCATGTACCGCGACGCGATCCCGACCCAGTCGGTCCTGACGATCACCTCGAACGTCGTCTACGGCAAGGCCACCGGCTCCTTCCCGTCGGGCCACCAGAAGGGCACCCCCTTCGCCCCCGGCGCGAACCCGGAGAACGGCATCGACACGCACGGCATGGTCGCCTCCATGCTGTCGGTCGGCAAGCTGGACTACAACGACGCGCTCGACGGCATCTCGCTGACGAACACGATCACCCCGCAGGGCCTGGGTCGCTCCAAGGAAGAGCAGATCCAGAACCTGGTCGGCATCCTCGACGCGGGCTTCGTTCCGGACGATTCCTGCGCCTACGACGGCACCAAGGGCTACTGATCCACCATCGGCGGGGATCGATGCGCCACGCGTGTTGATCCCCGCCACCCACCACTCGTGGGTGAGCCGCACCGCGACCCACCCAAGCCGGCACCGCCGGAATCTCACAAAAGGAGAAATGTTATGGCAACCAAGACCTACGAAGAGCGCCTCGCCGACATGAAGGCCGCCCGCGAAGAGCGCGGCGACAAGGAAGGCCTCTACCACGCGAACATCAACGTTCTCGAGGAGTCCACGCTGAAGGACGCCATGGAGCACCCCGAGAAGTACCCGAACCTCACCGTTCGCGTTTCCGGCTACGCCGTTAACTTCGTCAAGCTCACCCGTGAGCAGCAGCTGGACGTTCTGTCCCGCACCTTCCACCACTCGGCCTGATAGCAGATTGGAGTGGGGCGTCGGGCAACGCTCGGCGCCCCACTACTATGTCTGCCCACGTCGGCGCGCACCGCTGACGCCGCCCGGCCTCGTTCCCATCACGGCCACCGCACCCACCCAACCGCGAAGAAGGAATCATGTCGCAGCCCCTCGCTCTCCCCACGTTCCGTGAGCAGGACTTCCAAGCTCCCCAATCCCGTACCGTCGGCGCTGGCGTCGAAGGTCTGGAGGAGATCACGGACCTGGAGCGCTCCGAGCGCCTGCGTCGCATGCGTGAGGGCACGCTGGGTTCCATTCACTCGTGGGAGCTCGTCACCGCTGTTGACGGCCCCGGCACGCGCATGACAGTCTTCCTTAACGGCTGCCCGCTGCGCTGTCTGTACTGCCACAACCCCGACACCTTCCTCATGAAGGACGGCGCTCCCGTGTCCGACACGGAGCTGCTCTCCCGCATCGCGCGTTACCGCCGTATTTTCCGCACGACACAGGGCGGCATCACCCTGTCCGGCGGCGAGGTTCTCATGCAGCCTCAGTTCGCCAAGCGCATTCTCATGGGCGCCAAGGAGATGGGCGTGCACACCTGCATCGACACTTCCGGGTTCCTGGGCGCGAACTGCGACGACGAGATGCTCGACGCGATCGACCTGGTGCTCCTGGACGTCAAGAGCGGCAACGAGGAGACCTACAAGAAGGCGACGGGGCGTTCCCTGGCACCCACGATCGAGTTCGGCGACCGCATCGCGGCTCGCGGTGGCGCCACCCGTATCTGGATCCGCTTCGTGCTGGTTCCGGGCCTGACCGACGACCCCGAGAACGTGCGCCAGGTCGGCGAGATTGTCTCGCGCTGGAAGGACGTCATCGATCGTATTGAGGTCCTCCCCTTCCATCAGCTGGGCAAGGATAAGTGGCACTCCCTCGGCCTGGAGTACCAGCTGGAGGACACGAAGGCCCCCACGCCCGAGGCCACCGAGGAGGTCCGCAACTACTTCCGTTCGTTGGGCTTCCTGGTCCACTGATACGAACCTACCGGGACCCCGGGAGGAAGCGGCTTAGGCCCGCTCCCCCGGGGTCCACGTGTGTCCGCTGGCGCCCCACCCGCGCTCGGCGATGACCTGTTGGGCCTGCGCTGCGTAGGGCTGCGCGAGACGGTCAACGTAGAGGGTGCCCTGCAGGTGGTCGTATTCGTGCTGGAAGATGCGCGCGAGCCATCCGCGCGCGCTGACCTCGATGGCGTTGCCGTCCACGTCGTAGCCGCGCAGGACCGCACCGAGCACGCGCCTTAGGGGGTATCCGTAGCCGGGCACGGACAGGCAGCCCTCGGATTCGAGCGCTATGTCGGGTTCCTCGGGCAGGATGGCTCCCGCCCCTTCGGTATCCCACACGAGGTCGAGGGTGGGGTTGACGACGACGCCGTGCAGCACCGTGTTGAAGCCGCGCGCAGGGCCCTCGTCGAGCTGGAGAACCTCGCGGTACTGGGCGTCGAAGGAGCCTGCGCCACCGTACCTCCACACGAAGACCTGGGCGCCGACGCCCACCTGGGGTGCAGCGAGGCCAACACCGGGCGCGGCGTGCATCGTTTCGATCATGTCGGCGACGAGGTCACGCAGCTCCGAATCAATGGAATCGACGGGGTCCGCAACCCGGTGCAGGACAGGCTCCCCCGTGATGCAGATCGGCAGGATGCTCATGCGTGGTCGGACGCCTGTGCGATGACTCCGACGCCCGCCGCTTCGATCGCGCGCGGGGTGGTGGGGTCCAGGTTTTTGATGACGCGGGCGGGGTTGCCGACGGCGATGCAGTTGGCGGGGATGTCTCGGGTAACGACGGCGCCCGCACCGATGATTGAGTTCTCCCCGATGGTGACGCCCGGGCACACGACGACGGAGCCGCCCAGCCACACGTTGTCCTCGAGGGTGATCGGCGCTGAGGACTCCCATTTCGCGCGACGAGGCCCGGGCTCGGTCGGGTGGATCGCAGTGTAGAGCGAGCAGTTGGGGCCGATGAGGACGTCGGCGCCGATGACGACCGGGGCGACGTCGAGCACGGTCAGGCCGTAGTTGGCCCAGGAACCGTCACCAATGGAGATGTTGTACCCGTAGTCGACGCGCAGGGGCGGTCGAATGTCGACGCACTCCCCCACCTGGCCGAGGACCTGGGCGAGCAGGTAGCGCGCGATGTCCGGGTCGGTGGGATGCGCCTGCTCGTAGAGGCTCAGGAGGCGAACGGCGCGTTTCGTGAGCGCCGCGAGTTCGTCGTCCGCAATGTAGTAGTCACCGTCGCGCATACGCTGCACGGGTGTGCGCTCGTCGTCGCAGAATCGGGGGTCGTCGAAGTTCGTTCCCGGGGAGATGGTCATGCGACCAGGGTAGTCGAAGCCTTCTCGAGGCGGGGGGCGCGGCGCGCGTCCAGATGGCCGAGGAGGGCGCGCAGCTGGGAGATGTCGGCGGCGGGATCCTCGGGGTGCCACTGCACGCCGATGACGGGGGCATCGATCGACTCGATGGCCTCGATCGTACCGTCGGGGGCGTAGGCGCTGACCTGGAGGCCCTGCGCGAGGCGATCCACGCGCTGGTGGTGCGCCGACGAGATGAACAGCTCGGAGTCGGTGAGGACGGGGGCCAGGGCGCGCTCGAGGGTCGTTCCCTTGCCGACGCGCACGCTGTGGCGGATGAAGCGGTGATCGGACAGGATCCGGTTGTTCGTATGCGTGCCGTGCGCGCCCTCGATGTGCTGCTCGAGCGTGCCGCCCAGCGCCGTGTTGATGATCTGCATGCCGCGGCAAATCCCCAGGAGCGGGGTGCCCGTGCGCACGGCGTAGTTGACGAGGGCGATCTGTCCGCGGTCGGCGCGGTACCAGTGGCGGCCCTCGGCCTCGTAGCCCTGGGAGGCGCCGTACAGGCTGGGGTGGACGTCCTCGCCGCCCATGATGATGATCGCGTCGGCGTGCTGAGCGCGCAGGGCGGCGCCCTCGGCACCGTCTTCCTGCGCGTACTCGCGGATGACGTTCCAGTTCGGCAGCGTGGCCTCAAGGAGACGATCCCACAGGCGCATGCAGATGTTGTTGTATGCCTCGTCCCCCGGGCGTGCCGGCAGGACGTTGGAAATCAACAACGTCGGCTTAGTGTGGTTCGTCATGGTTACTATCTTTGCAGTCTCGCAGCCACCGTGCCGGGCGCGTTCACGGGGTGGCCAATTGTGACAGCTCGTGTCCACCCCGCGTGCAACGTGAGAATAGCGCTCCCCCACGCACGACGAGGCCGGGGCTGATCCGCGCGTTCACGGTCCCTGAGCCCCGGCCTCGTTCGTCGGTGGTCAGTTCTCGGACACGAAGCGGTCCACGCGGGCGAGCAGCTCGTCCTTCTCGTCATCTGAGATCCACGCGATCTCGATGGAGTTGCGGGCGATGCGCTCCAGGTCCGCGCGGCCGAGGTCGAAACGCTCAGCAAGCGCCAGGTAGTTGTCGCCGACGTATCCGCCGAAGTAGGCGGGGTCGTCGGAGTTGACGCTGACCTTCACCCCCGCGGCAGTCAGTTCGACGATCTCCTTGCCCTTCATCTCCTCGGTGACGAAGGAGTTGGACAGGGGGCACGAGGTCAGGCCGATGCCGTGGTCGCGGGCGTAGGCGACCAGCTCGGGATCCTCGACGATGTTCGTGCCGTGGTCGAGGCGCTCGGTGCCCAGCTCGGTGAGGGCCGCGCGGATGTTATCAATCGAGCCAACCTGGTCGATGTCGCAGTGCATCGTCACATGCAGGCCGGTCTGGCGGGCCAGGGCGAAGACATCGGCAAACTTCGTGGGCGGGTTATCACGCTCGTCAGAGTCCAGGCCCACGCCGATGAACATGTCCTTGTAAGGCAGGGCTGCCTGGAGGGTCTCGAGTGCGGACTGCGCGCTCATATCGCGCAGGAAGCACAGGATGAGGTCGGCAGACAGGCCGGCCTCGCGGGCCTCGACGACAGCGCGGTGATAGCCGCGGATGACCGTCTCGATCGCAATACCGCGCGAGGTGTGAGCCTGCGGATCGAAGAAGCACTCAGCACGCACGACACCGTTGGCTCGGGCGCGCTCGAAGTAGGCGGCGGCCAGGTCGTGGAAGTCGTCCTCATCCTGGAGGACGTCCATCGCCGGGTAGTAGACGGCCAGGAAGGACGTCAGGTCGTTGAACTGGTAGGTCGCCTGGACTTCCTCGACCGTGGACTGGCCGATGTCGACGCCATTCTTGCGGGCGAGGGCCAGCTTCAGGTCCGGCTCGAGGGTGCCTTCCAGGTGCAGGTGCAGCTCGGCCTTGGGCAGTCCGAAGGCGAAGTCGCGGGTCACGTCGGTGCTCATATGTCCTCCACAGATAACGGGGCGGGTGTCGCGGAACAATTGTCCCACTCCACCCGCCCCGTGCTGAGGGAGGTCACATAGCGAACGGTCCGACGCGGTGGTCGCCGTTCACCGGGTCAGACCGGCCGTCTCAGGCCAGCGCGCCCATCGGGTCCCATGCAGGCAGGTGCAGCGGTTCCTCGGTGATGACCGCGCGCAGGTCCTCAGGCAAGTCGTCCACGTGCACGGCCACCTCAAACACGTTGGCGTCGAACCAGGCGGCGTCCATCGTGAAGAAGCCCTTCTCACCGGGTTCCTCGCCCCAGGAGTTCTCCACGCGGAAGCGGCGGGCATTGCCCTCCTCGTCGATGTCGACGCCGGTGAAGAGCATCGCGTGGTTCATCGCGGACTCGCCCGTGTTGACGCGCTGCTCCTTCGAGGTGGAGAAGTCCACGCCGAAGAGGTTATCGAAGTCGTAGAGGCCGTCGACGAACAGGCCGGAGGCGCGGTCAGACTGCTGGCCGCAGTCGGCTCCGAACCAGACGGCGCGGCCCGAGGTCAGGATGGAGGCCGTGATCTCGCGGATCTGCTCGACGGGGGTGTTCACGTAGAGGATCGGGCGCCCGCCGACGACGTTGCCCATGTGGTCGACCGTGAGGGTGTGCCCCTTGGGGTGCTCGGTGCGCGGGTCATCAACGAGGCACACGTACTGCGTGAGGTCCACGTCCACGTAGCGCTGGTAGAACTCGCGCGGGGTGAGGACGCCGTCGCGGTGGAACTCGTCCTTGTCGTCGCGCCACTCCCACTCGAAAGAGGCCGGGGGCTCGCCCAGGCAGATGACGAGGATGCGCCACACGTCGGCCAGCGCGGCCTCCTTGACCTCGAGAATCTCCTCCTCGGAGGCGCCGGCCTCGACGAGGGAGCGCAGCTCGAGGGCCGTGCGGCGCAGGACGACCTTCAGGCGGGCGTTCATGGGGGCGGTGTGGCCGGAGGACTCGGTCTCGGGCATCGCGACCTTGGGGACGAGGCCGTGCTTGAGGTAGAGGGAGACCGCCATGTCCCACTGGCCGCCGTCGGAGAGGACGTCGCCGAGCAGGAACTGCAGGAGGCGGCCGTCAAGTTCCTCGGTCTTCGCGGTCGCGATAATGTCGGTGAGGAAGAAGTTGGCGCGCTCGAACTTGTCCCAGAACAGCACGTAGTTCTGCGAGAACTCGAAGTCCTTGAGCCCCAGGCGGGTGCGCGCGGTCGAGCGCAGCAGGTTCAGGGAGGAGAAGAGCCAGCAGCGGCCGGACTTCTTCTGCGACGTCACCTTCCAGTCGTCCACCTTGTGGGACACAACCGTGGGGGTAGCGACCACCTTGGCGCGGTCGAAGGCGACCGGCTCGACGCCGGCGTGGGAGACCGCGTTGCGTGCAACCGCGCGGGCGGAGTCTGAGGATGCGTGCAGGGAGGCGACGAATTCGTCGGTGATTTCGTGTGCCATGGGACGAGGCGTTCCTTTCAATCGAGATTCATTCTCTATAAGGATACGCTTTTCGTAGTGACGCAGACGACTCAACTCCGTTTAGAATGAGTGTTATTCATGTTCAGTGCATGCGAAGGAGCATCAATGTTGGACCGGAGTGCATCGGGCCGCGAGATCGTTTTACAGGCCGGGGACTACGAGGCGCGGATCGTCACCGTCGGCGCCGGTCTGGCTGGCCTTCGCTACCGCGGGCACGAGCTCATTGTCTCCCACGCCGTGAACGAGTGCCCCCCGGGATACCTGGGCAAAGTGCTCATGCCGTGGCCGAACCGCGTCGCAGGCGGCTCCTACTCGTGGGAGGGAAGCTCCTACGACCTTCCCGTCGACGAGCCCGCTTTCGGGACTGCGCTCCACGGTTTCGTGGCCTTCCAGGAGTGGGAGATCGCCGAGGCCGACTCTTCCTCTGTCCTCCTGCGCACCCTCATTGCAGCGCGCTATTCCTACCCGTGGACGCTTCTCGCGCACGCACGCTACAGCCTGGACGCGGACGCGGGTCTCACCGTCGAGCTGTCGGCGACGAACATCGGAGAGGGCACAGCCCCCTACGGCGTCGGCTTCCACCCATACCTGGCCGTCGACGGGCTACCAGCAGACGAGCTGGAGTTCGAGAATCCCGCGTCGATCATCTACGAGGCCGACGCGTCCATGATCCCGGTGGCCGCCCACGACGTGGCCTCCTTCGGGCTGGACTTCCGCTCCCCTACCATCATCGGCGCCTCCCGCCTGGACCACGCCTTCGCAGGCCTACCCGAGGGAACCTGGGCCGTGACACTGCGCGACCCGTCTTCTGGCGTGGGCGTGTCACTGTCCTCGGATGCGCGCTGGCTGCAGGTTTACTCGGCCGACTACATCGGCCGCGTGGGCGTGGCCGTCGAGCCGATGAGCTGCCCGCCCAACGCCTTCAACTCCGGCACGGACGTGATCGCCCTGAACGCGGGCGAGACCCACACGCTGAGCGCGCGGATCTCCGGGTTTGAGAGCTGACGAATCCTAGTATTTCCCAGCGGCGGCGCGGATCAGCGTGAGTGCGACCGCGCCGGCCGTGGAGGAGCGCAGAACGTTGTCTCCCAGCCCAATCGCGCGGGCACCGGCGTCCACCAGCTGCGCAGTCTCCTCGGCTCCGATGCCACCCTCGGGGCCCACGATGAGCGCAATGCGTGCGGGCAGAGTCCCGTCCGCGCGAGACTCCTGAACGCGGGCGAGAGCGGCACCGAGCGAATCCATCGCCTCCTCGTGACAGACGAAGGCCACCCCGGCCTCGACAATCAGGGAGGCAACCCAGGAGGCGAGCTCGCGGCTGTCCTTAACGTCCTCGACGACCGGAACAAAGGCGCGGCGTGACTGCTTGGCGGCCGCGCGGGCCACGCCCTCCCACTTCGCGCGCCCCTTCTCAGCCTTCGGGCCCTTCCACAGGACGATCGCACGCTGGGAGGCCCACGGGATCACCCGGTCGATGCCGATCTCCGTGCAGATTTCGACGGCGGCCTCGTCGCGCCCACCCTTGGCGAGCGCCTGGACGAGGATGACCTCGGGACTCGAGGCGTCCTCCCGGACGAGCTCGCGCACGACAAGGGACAGCGAGGCCTTATCGCTCCCACTTACCTCGCACGTCGCGCGCGCACCGGCGCCGTCGACGACGTCGACCCACTCCCCCGCGCCGATGCGGCGCACGGAGGCTGCGTGACGCCCCTCGGCTCCTCCAAGCGTCGCGCTGTCCCCCACGGACAGGGACGCAAGGGGCGGGGTCAGGTCCTCAGCGAGGAAAACGGGCAGCGTCACGGTGCATCACCCCATGAAGGTGTCGCGGAGCCTATCAAAGAACGAGGCCTGCTGACGATGGGGCTCCACACGGACCTCGCCGCGCACCTTTGCCAGCTCCTCGAGCAGCTCACGCGACTTGTCGTCGAGCTTCTTGGGAATCTGAACGTCCACGTGCACGTGCATCGAACCACGCCCCGAGCGCTGCAGGTGACCGACGCCCAGGCCCTCCAGAACGATGTCGTCGTTGGGCTGCGTGCCCGGATTAATCGTCACGGTCTTCTTACCGTCGAGGGTCTCCAGCTCAAACTCGGTGCCCAGCGCCGCCGTGGTCATCGGGATCGTGATCCACGTGTGCAGGTCGTCGCCTCGGCGATCGAACACGGGGTGCTTCTTCTCGCGGATCAGCAGGTACAGGTCGCCGTTCGGGCCACCGCCGGGGCCAACCTCGGCCTCACCGCTGACACGAATCTGTGTCCCCTCGCTGGCACCGGCCGGGATGTTGATGTTAAGGGTGCGACGAGTGCGCACGCGACCCGCTCCCGAGCACTCGGCACACGGGGTGGCAATCGTGTTGCCGTATCCCTGACACGACGGGCAGGGCGCCTGCGTCTGCATACGGCCGAAGAGCGAGTTCTGAATCTGGGTGATAAAGCCCGAGCCGTGACAGGTGGTGCACTGCGTGGGCGAGGTGCCCGGCTGGCACATCGAGCCGTTGCAGGCGTCGCACAGGACGTGAGTGTCGAAAGAGACCTCCTTGGCGGCACCGAAGGCGGCGTCCTCCAGGGTGATGTCGACGGTCACCTGCTTGTCCTTGCCGCGACGCACGCGGGAAGCCGGGCCCGCAGCGGAGGCGCCGAAGCCACCGCTGAACATGGCTTCGAAGATGTCGGAGAATCCACCGAAGCCGGCGCCCGCACCCGCGCCACCGCCGCGCAGAGCATCAGGACCACCGATGTCGTACATCTGGCGCTTCTCGGGATCCGAGAGCGTCTCGTAGGCGACGGACAGCTCCTTGAAGGCTTCCTCGGAGTCGGCTCCCGCGTAGTCGGGGTGAAGCTTACGCGCGAGCTTGCGGTAGGCCTTCTTAATCTCGTCCTGGCTGGCGTCACGGGTGACACCGAGAACCTCGTAGTAGTCTCTCACGGCTGTTCTTTCTTCTCGTGGGGGATGTTCATCAACGTCTGTGGGGCGACATTAGTCGCCGTGCTGGGAGGCGAGATAGCGTGACAGGTAGGCGGCGACTGCTCGCACAGAGCTCATGGTGCGTGCGTAGTCCATGCGCATGGGGCCAACGATGCCCAGGTGCGCGGATCCGACGGAGTCTCCGGCGCCGGCACGGTACGTGCCCGTGACGACGGCGGCTTCCGCCAGGCCGTCGTGGGGATTCTCGGCGCCGATACTCACGTGCACGTCAGCGCCCGGGTCGGCCTCGGCGAAGAGACGCATGAGGACAACCTGCTCCTCGAGAGCGTCAAGGACGGGGGCAATGTCGTGAAAGTCGAGGGCTCCACGGGCCAGGTTCGCAGCGCCCGCGACAACGATCTTCGACTCGCTCTGACCGCTCAGGACGTCCGTGAGAGCTGAACCGATCGCGGCGACGGTTCCGACCAGCTCAGGCCGGGCCGAGGCCGTGGCCTCGTCAACGCAGGCCTGCGCGGTCGCAGAGGTCGCGCCGTCGCAGTGGTGGCGCAGGTGTTCGCGTACCTCGCGCAGCTGCCCATCGTCGAGGGGCGCGTGAAGAGTGAGGCTGCGCTCCCCGACCTCGCCGTCCGCGGTGATGACGACGACAAGGACGCGACCGGGAGCCAGAGTGATGACCTCGAGGTGCTTGAGGACGCGCACGCGCGCCCCCGGATACTGCACGAGGGCCACCTGATGCGTCACCTGGGCGAGGAGACGAACGGAGCGCTCCACGACGTCGTCGATATCGATGGACTCAGCCAGGAAGGTCTCGAGGGCGTGGCGTTCCGGCCCGCTCATCGGCTTGAGCTCCGCGAGTCGATCAACGAACACGCGGTAGCCGCGGTCGGTCGGCACACGCCCCGCAGAGGTGTGGGGCTGATAGATGAGGCCGGCTTCCTCCAGCACCGCCATGTCGTTGCGGATGGTCGCGGATGAGACGCCGAGGCCTCCGGCGGCGATCGCCTTGGAGCCGACGGGTTCGCGGGTGGCCACGTACTGGGTGACGATGGCGCGCAGGACGTCGAGCCTGCGGTTTTGTGCACTGTTGCGTGTCATGCCACCTCCTCCCGTTCTGGCACTCCTGCTTCCTGAGTGCCAATGCTACTCCTCGCAGCCAATCGGGGGCGACATGAGGGCCGCGCCAGGTGTGCGCCCAGCGCGAACCTCACACTGGGCGACGCAAGTCATCGCGCCCAGGGCACGGTCACGAAGTCGATGAGCTCCTCAACCCGCCCCAGCAGCGCCGGCTCAAGGTCGCGGTAGGTGCGCACGGTCGACAGGATCCGCTTCCACCCCACGGCGATGTCACGCTGGTCAGCGTGCGGCCAGCCGAGAGCCTCGAGGGTTCCATGCTTGATATCGGTGCCAGGCGGAATGTCGGGCCAGCGCTCAAGGCCAACACGGGCGGGCTTGACAGCCTGCCAGATGTCGACGAACGGATGGCCGAGCACGAGGACCGCGCCCGGCCAACGCGCGGACACTGCCTCGGCAATGCGCGACTCCTTCGAACCGGGAACCATGTGGTCGACGAGAACGCCCGCACGCGCGGTGTCCGTCGGGCCGAAAACCTCCAAGATCGCCTCAAGGTTGTCAACACCTTCGAGAAGCTGCACGGCGATCCCGGCCTCGGCCAGGTCCTCGCCCCACACGTGCTGGACAAGCTCCGCGTCGTGGCGCCCCTCGACCCAGATGCGCGAGCGCTTGGCGACCTTAGGTCCGCTCGACGCGGGAGCGAAAGATCCGGAGTTGGTGATGCGCCGCCCCGACGCACTCACCTGGGTTCCCGGCGAGGCCTGGGCGGGGGCAGGGCGCGGAGGCAGCGCCTCGATGGGGCGCCCCTCAAGCCAGAAGCCGGGGCCAAGGGGGAAGGACCGACGTACGCCTCGACGATCTTCGAGTTCAACGAGGTGAACACCACCAGACTTCTCCACGCGCGTCACTGCGCCAACCCAGCCCGAGGCCACGTCTTCGAGGACCATGCCGATCTCAACGTGGACGGCCTGCGAACGCGGACGCCGCGCTCCCGGCCCGTCGCGGTGCGGGTCATGGGCGAAAATGTTGCAGCCGTAGGGATCTGAGCTATTCACCCGGCATACTCTAGCGGCACGGGAATCAGTGTAGGCTCACGACACGAATGAGCATCGACACGAGAGCGGCCAGAATCCACGAGGAGACCGAGCCGATCAGGAACTCTTCGGCCTTCTCGCCCGTCGAATCCTGCGAGATCTCGGGGAATCGAATAACCCCCTTGGCAGCAACGACAGCCGCGATCGCAACCTCTGCGCCAGCACCGGCCAGAACGATGATGAGCAGACGCTCGAGCGGCCCGATCCAGCGCCCGCCACGCAGAGCCGTCACTTCCTCGTCCTCCGCCTGCGCGCCCAAGATGGGTAGCGCACCGGAGATGACTTCGGGTTCCGCGGACTCCTCCGCGTCATCTTCGCCGCCTTCCGCATCCACCACCGGCATCGCCGGAAGAACGGGAGCGTTGATCCACCCGGGCACGGGAGCGGAGGCACGGCCGCGCGCGCACTGCAGAATCGCCGTGATCAGGTGATTCACAGGACCCGTCACCAGGAAGAGAACCGCAATAGTCAGGTCGATGGGGTGCCCTGAGCGCAGCGACAGCAGAGGGAAGTTCAACGGATCCAGGCTCAGCAGCGCGACGAAGCCGACGGACGCCAACGCCCAGCGAGCGAGAACGCCGCGCGCCGACGGATCGACAAGGTCCCAAGCGAACCACACGAGCGCGAGAGTCGCACCGATTGCATTCGCAACGGCGCTCACACCCAGAATAAACCAGGAGTAGCAGATCACTGCGAGGAGCAGCGTCAGAAAGAGCGACAGGCGTCGCGACCAGCGGCGCGGGTCAGAGGTGAGAAGTACGGTCAGCTCCGAGGCGGCGATGCCCAGGAGAAGAACTTCATGCACGAGCGGCCTCCGCGATGATGAGTGAAGACTGAATGAGCCCCGCCCCCGTGCCCCGAGCAAAGTCCGAAATGGCCTGCTGCGACAGCTTCTCGACGCGGGCGATCTCCACCTGCGTCTTACCCAGCAGCAGCGAGGCCGTGATGCGACGATGACGCGCCGACAGCTTGAGAATCGAATGATCGCGCAGGCTCAGCATGGCGTTGATGCAGGTCTGGCAGTGCGAGGAGAACTCGGATTCGACGGACGCGTGCGCCATGAACCACGTGCGAATGAAGGGGTTCGAGGCATCTTGCACATCGTGCGCACGATTGATCGCTGCTCGGGCAGCCCACCACGCGGATCCATCCTGAAGAGCCGCCGACTCTGCGCCACGGCCGCGGGCCGGAGCCTGGCGATGCACGCCCGATGCGAACTCCTCGATCCGACCGGCACCGATGCCGAAGCGCAGCTGAAGCTGCGGGGGAAGGAGAAGCTGCGCACGCAGCGTCAGGAGGAGAGCATCCTCGAGCGTGTAGGCGACCGCCTGAAACTCGTCACCCACCGTCGGGTACGGAGCCTGCAGGAGAGCCAGCCCCTCACTGGCCCGTTCCAAGACTGCTTCAAAGATCCTCTGAGCGTCTGCACGATTGGTCAACGTACGAGAGCCCACGATGTCAGCAATGACTGAGTATCGCAGAGTCACAATACCACACTTTTCCTTGTATCTGACCCTCCACAAGCCCTCTCAAGGAGACGACAAGTAGACAGCACGGCTTCACATGACATACCTAGGCAAACACATTTCAACAATGATGTCAACAGTATTGCCACGTAATCCAAGCTTGTCATGTTCACACTACCTAATCACTTATGAATACCTCATAAAAGTATCCACGCTTTTACTTGTATCTAGATGAATACAGGCGCAACTGCGGCAATCAATGAAGAAAACGATTGTTTACCACCTCATGCAGATTACGGAGTGGTGCCATGAAAAAGGACTCAATACCCCATCAATTCGCGGGTCACATAGTCGGCGAGCAGCCTGCCACGCAGCGTGAGAATCACCCGTCCCCCGAGGGCGGCGGCACCATCAATGAGGCCGTCCGCGATCAGCGCGGCAACACGCCCACCCGAGACCGCACCAGCCCCCAGAGCCGCCCCGGCCTCGTCCGCCTGCCGAGTCCCTGGCAGGCCGGCCAACTCGATCCCCTCGGACGTGCGCACGCCCAACATGACGCGTTCAAGCTCGCGCGTATCCTCGTCCAAGATCTCCCCCGCGTAGGCAGGGGAACGCCCATCGCGCAGCCGTGCGGCGTACGCGGCGGGGTTCTTGACGTTCCACCAGCGCATACACCCCACGTGGGAATGCGCCCCGGGGCCCAGGCCCCACCAATCCCAATCGCGCCAGTAGGCAAGGTTGTGCGCCGACGCGTGCGCGTAGAACGTGGACGGGCGCCCCGAGGTCAGGTCCGCGTCGGTCGTGCGCGCAAAATTGGAGATCTCGTACCACGCGTACCCGGCCTCACTGAGGAGGACATCGGCAAGCTCGTACTTGGCGGCCTCGTCGTCCGGATCCGGGGTCGGGAGTTCTCCCCTGGCGACCTGCCCGCCCATCTTGGTTCCCCCCTCGACGACGAGGGCGTACGCGCTGATGTGGTCGGTCTCGTAGGACAGGGCGGCGCGCAGAGACGTCTCCCAGTCGGCGAAGCTCTCCCCTGGCGTGCCATAGATAAGATCGACGGACGTCGACAGGCCCGCTTCCTTCGCCCATTGGACGACGAGGGGCACCCGCTCGGGCGTGTGGGTGCGGTCCAGAGTTTTGAGGATCGCGGGGACCGCAGACTGCATGCCGAAAGAGACACGCGTAAAACCCGCGTCGGCCAGCTGCACCAGCCCCTGGCGCGTCACCGTGTCGGGATTGGCCTCGAGGGTCACCTCTGCGCCGGGCGCGATACCGATGCGCTCACGCAGGCCCGTCAGGATCTCGGCGAGCTCGGCAGTATCGAGCATCGTCGGAGTGCCTCCACCAAAAAAGACGGTCTCAGCCTCGCGCACGGGCAGCCCGGACTCAGCCATGACGCGAGCTGCCAGCGAGGCCTCGGCCAAGACCGACGGAGCGTAGTCCCCCACCTGGGCACCCGGGCCGAAACCCACCGTGTAGGTATTGAAGTCACAATACCCACAGCGCACGCGACAAAACGGCACGTGCACGTACAGGGAGAGCGGACGCCGGGCCTCCACCTCGACGAGGCCGGGGTCCAGAGCACCGTCATCCGGCCAGCGCTGACCGTCTGGCTGCGCGGGGCTCACGAGCACCCTCCCACCAGCGAACAGGCGGCGCCGGACGTCATGCCAGCCTCAGCCACGCGGACGGCGAATACCGACAATGTCGTGGGCATGGCGGCCCGCATCGATACCTCGGGTCTCAAAGTGCGTGACGACGCGCCCCTCAAAGCGGGGGGCGAATCCGCCACGCTGCGGCTGCGGATCCTCCGGGTCCAGACGCTCTCCCGCATACGGGTTCTCGAAGAATTCGCACGCTTCGATGACGTCGCGCATCTGCCAGGCGTAGTCGTCCCAGTCGGTGGCCAGGCGCCACATTCCCCCGTCGCGCAGCAGGCGCGCGACCTCGCGCGCGAAGGAATCGGAGACGAGGCGACGCTTGCGATGTCGAGCCTTACGCCACGGGTCGGGGAAGAAGGTCCAGACCTCGTCCAGGCACGCGTCCTCCAGCATGATCGGCAGCGCCTGGGCAGCGTCGGCCTCGATGACGCGGATATTGTCCACGCCAGCCTCGACCGCCTTGGAGACAAGCTTGGCGATACCCGGAACCCAGACCTCAAGGGCCAGGAAGTTGCGCTCAGGATGAGCGTCCGCCGCGGCGACGATCTGTTCGCCCGTGCCCGAGCCAATCTCGAGCGTCACGGGCGCGCTGCGCCCAAAGAGCTCGGCCAGATCGAGCGTAAAATCCTCCGCGACCGTCGTGTAGCCGACGCCGCGACGCGGCTCCACCACGTAGCGATGCGCGTGGGCCTCCCACGTGCGGACGAGGTTCGCAGGCAGCTCGCGCGTACGCCTCGTGAAAGACTTCGTGCGGCTCATGAAGACCGTACCCTCGGGGGCCTCGCCCGGACGGCGATCCGCTCGCTGGCCGACGGGAGCGTGACCCTCCACGGCCTCGTTCATCTGATCCCCGCTCACTTCTTGCCCGTCGGAACATCAGAGGTCAGAGCCGCGATGAAGGCTTCCTGCGGCACGTCGACACGACCGATGGACTTCATGCGCTTCTTGCCTTCCTTCTGCTTCTCGAGCAGCTTGCGCTTGCGGCTGATGTCGCCGCCGTAGCACTTGGCGAGCATGTCCTTACGCAGGGCCTTAATGGTCTCACGAGCGATGACGCGCGCACCGACAGCGGCCTGGACCGGAATCTCGAACTGCTGACGGGGAATGAGCTCCTTCAGGCGCTTCGTCATGCGCTGACCGTAGTTGTAGGCGCCGTCGCGATGAACGATCGCGCTGAAGGCGTCGACGCGGTCACCGTTGAGCAGGATATCGACCTTGACGAGGTCGGCGCTCTGCTCACCGCTCTCCTGGTAGTCCAGCGAGGCGTAGCCGCGCGTGCGGGACTTGAGCTGATCGAAGAAGTCGAAGACGATCTCAGCAAGGGGCAGCTGGTAGTGCAGCTCTACGCGGTCCTCGCTCAGGTAGTCCATGCCCTGCATCGAGCCGCGGCGTTCCTGGCACAGCTCCATGATGGTGCCCGTGAACTCGGTGGGCGTCAGGATCGTCGCGTTGACGACAGGCTCGCGCACCTCGGAAATCTTTCCTTCGGGGAACTCGCTCGGGTTATCAACGCGCACCTCGGTGCCATCCTCCATCACAACGCGGTAGACGACGTTCGGGGCAGTCGCGATGAGGTCAAGGTTGAACTCTCGCTCCAGACGCTCGCGAATGATCTCCAGGTGGAGCAGTCCGAGGAAGCCGCAGCGAAAGCCGAAGCCGAGGGCTGCGGAGGATTCGGGCTCGAAGGTCAGCGCCGCGTCGTTGAGCTGGAGGCGCTCGAGGGCGTCGCGCAGGTCCGGGAAGTCCGATCCGTCGACTGGGTAGATGCCGGAGAAGACCATCGGGTTAGGGTCGCGGTAGCCCTCAAGGGGCTCGGTTGCGCCGCGCACCTGGCTGGTGACGGTGTCGCCGACGCGGGACTGACGAACGTCCTTCACGCCCGTGATCAGGTAGCCGACCTCTCCGGCGCCGATGCCCTCGTCAGGCTTCGGCTCGGGCGAAATGACGCCCAGCTCCAGGAGTTCGTGGGTGGCGCCCGTCGACATCATGCGCACGCGCTGACGGGTCGACAGAACGCCGTCGACGACACGCACGTAGGTGACGACGCCGCGGTACGTGTCGTACACGGAGTCAAAAATCATCGCGCGCGTCGGGGCGTCGGGGGCTCCCTCGGGGGCCGGGACGACTTCGACGATGCGGTCGAGGAGCTCCTCGACGCCCTCGCCGGTCTTGCCGGAGACCTTCAGGACCTCGCTCTCGTCGCAGCCGATCAGCTGAGCGACCTCGTGCGCATACTTCTCGGGCTGGGCACCCGGCAGGTCGATCTTGTTGAGGACCGGGATGATCGCAAGGTCATTCTCGAGGGCCAGGTACAGGTTCGCGAGCGTCTGGGCCTCGATGCCCTGCGCAGCGTCGATAAGGAGGACCGCACCCTCGCACGCCGCCAGGGAGCGGGAGACCTCGTATGTGAAGTCCACGTGACCGGGCGTGTCAATCATGTTGAGCGCGTAGGGGGTGCCCTCGTGTGCCCACGGCATGCGCACCGCCTGGCTTTTGATCGTGATTCCGCGTTCGCGCTCGATGTCCATGCGATCGAGGTACTGGTCGCGCATCTCGCGCGCCTCGACGACGCCGGTCAGCTGGAGCATACGGTCCGCGAGCGTCGACTTCCCATGATCGATATGGGCGATGATGCAGAAATTACGGATCTGCCCCTGCGGGGTATGGGCCGGGCGAATCTGCGCCTGCTGCTCGGGCGTGGGGATGGGCACGTGAACCTCCGTGAAGTCGTTAACCTCCTTATCGTCCCATTGTCGTAGGCGTTTGTGCCAGTTCAGGCGCGGGAAGTCGCGCACAGTGGCCACGCCTCACACCTTTTATTTCTCTCCTCATTCCCCTCCTCCGCTCTCTCCACGCTCCGACTCGGCAAGGAGCGCCGCAGCTTCGCTGAAGTCGCATTCTTCCCAGTCATCGGGGTGGTCGTCTCGGAGCTTGCGGGCGATCGACATGGCCCGCCCCTCATCTCCGCGCAGCGTCGCGAGAGTCAGTAGGATCGTGCGAATACGGGCGGTCATCGGATCTCGATCCCCCAGGTACCTACGGCAGTCCTCGGCCAGAACCGTCCAGAGGTCCTCACCCGCGTCCCGATCCCCGCCCATCCAGGTGTTGCGCGCAATCTCGTTGCGCAGCCGCAGGACGCGCCAGTCACCGTGGTCCGCAACGGTCAGCAGAGCGTCCATGTTGCGCTCGTAGAGGGCAATGGCCTCGTCGTAGCAGCGATCAGCAGAGAGGACCTCGGCGAGGTTGTCGCGCACCGTCAGCAGCGTCATGTCGGACTCCTCGCGCTGCTCCTCCAACTCCGACAGGAGCTCGCGGTACACGCGCGCAGCCTTCTTCCATTTGCCCGTATACTTCCACGGCATCGCGGAGTTATTGCGGATGGCGATGGAGATATCAGGGTCGAGGCCTGGGCAGTGCTTCATATCGGCTAGGAGAGCCGAGAACTTGCGGATTGCCATATCGTGCTGACCGAGGATGGCAAGCCAGTAGGCTTCTGAATTTCGCATCATCAGGATCAGCGGATGACAGCGCTCCAGGTATCTCTCCCCCAGCCGCGCAGCCTCGGCGGCCAGCTTCCGACACTGTCCATAGGATCCGAGAGCCGCGTACCAGTCAATGCAGAGCTTGGCGGCCTCCAGACGCAGTTCGACAGGAGCTCCCTCTTCTCGATAAGCCTCGAGGCCGCAGTCAAGCGCCTTGTCCACATTGCCCGCGGCCCCGCAGCGCACCGACTCATGAATCGAGGACCGCGCCCTCGTCGCGCTCGTATTGCTCCCCTCGGACGTACCACCCCCTGCCAGTGCATCCAGAGAAACAATCGGTCCGTGCATCGTTGCAGTCAACATCGTCGTCGCCTTTCTATTGTTGCGTGTGCACCTGCGAACAACGACAGAGTGACACCTCCTGTTATGCACTGTCACGCGCTATCACGAAGCCTGTGGATAACTCACGATCGGCGTAGGGTCCTGTGGATAAAACACGCTCATCAACGCCTGCCGTATGCTGGTCCCATGAACTCAATCGTCAGGGGCATCATCAACTTCCTCATCGGCGTCATCTCCGGCACCACAGAGGAGGCGCAGAAGAACACCACGACCACCAAGACGGGGCAGCGTCAGTCGACCAAGAAGTCGACTCCCAAGCCGCGTTCGTCCTCGTCTTCTTCCGCGCGTTCCGACTCCCAGCACCGCTACGAGGATCCGGCGACCTCGAATCGCCCCCAGACCTCGATCCGAGAAGCGAGCATCGCCGAGGCGCTCGCCCACGCCTCGTACACGCCCGTCATGGACGGCGACGCGGATCCCGGCGAGGTCGTGTGGACCTGGGTGCCCTACCAGGAAGACTCCTCGGTCGGCAAGGACCGCCCGGCCGTCGTCATCGGCGCGCAGGGCGAAGGTGTCTACCTCCTACAGCTGACCAGCAAGGACCACACGCGCGACGCCGCCCAGGAGGCCGCCGCCGGACGCTACTGGCTCGACATCGGTGCGGGCGACTGGGACTCAAAGGGCCGTCCCTCCGAGGTGCGCCTCGACCGGGCTCTGTGGGTCAAGGCCACCGACGTGCGCCGCGAAGGCTCAATCCTGCCCAAGGCAACCTGGCAGCTCATCGTCGACGCCCTCAAGGAGCACTACCGCACGCACGGCGACTGACACCTCCGACACGTGACCGACCTTACGAGGCGCGAGAACGCCTCGGGGTATGACGAAAAGGCCCCGCCCTGGTATGATCGGTCGTTGGACTCCCGGCCTGGTCGGGCAGGGGGTCTGGTTAGGACCGTTTGCGGGTGTCCCCACGCCTAAGTCCCGGTCTTGACACAGCCCTCACCGACCCTGTCAGACATACATCAAGGAGAAATCCGACTGTGGCAAACATTAAGTCCCAGAAGAAGCGCATTCTGACCAACGAGAAGCGCCGCGTTCGTAACCAGTCCGTGAAGTCCGAGCTGAAGACCCTGGTCCGTCGGACCCGCGAGGCCGTTGAGGCCGGCGACAAGGAGAAGGCTCTCGCTGCACTGCGCGTTGCTTCGCGCAAGCTGGACGTCGCCGTTTCCAAGGGCGTCATCCACAAGAACCAGGCTGCGAACCGCAAGTCCAAGCTTGCTCGTCGCGTCGCCTCGCTCGGTGACTGAGCGCGAACGATAGTTTGACGTGAAGCGGGCCGCCCACTGGACGGCCCGCTTTCGTATACCCGCTCCCCCGCACGCTTGTAGGAGCGGTCAACACACCCACCCCGATCACTCCCCCACGCTCCGGTGCCAGGCGCGCATAACGAAGCCCCGACCTCGTCGAAACGAGGCCGGGGCAAACGCAATCGTTGAGCGCTTACTCGAGCTCGAAGGCGCCCGTGTAGAGCTGGTAGTACACGCCCTTCTGGGCGATCAGATCGTCGTGGCTACCGCGCTCGATGATGCGGCCGTGGTCCAGGACCATGATCGCGTCCGAATTGCGCACCGTCGAGAGGCGGTGGGCAATCACGAAGACCGTACGCCCCTCCATGAGGTTGTCCATGCCCTGCTGCACGAGGGCCTCGGTACGCGTGTCGATCGAGGAGGTCGCCTCATCGAGGATCATCGCCGGCGGATCGGCCACGGCGGCGCGCGCAATCGACAGGAGCTGAGCCTGGCCCTGCGAGAGGTTCGAGCCGTTGCCGGTCAGCATCGTGTCGTAGCCCTCGGGCAGTCGCCGGATGAAGGAGTCCGCGTTGGCCAGCTTCGCAGCGGCGATGCACTCCTCGTCCGTGGCGTCCAGACGGCCGTAGCGGATGTTCTCCATGACCGTGCCCGTGAACAGCTTGACGTCCTGCAGGACGACGCCGAGGGAGCGACGCAGATCCGGCTTGTGGATCTTGTTGATGTTGATGCCGTCGTAGCGGATCTTGCCGTCGGCAATGTCGTAGAAGCGGTTGATCAGGTTCGTGATCGTCGTCTTGCCGGCACCCGTGGCACCGACGAAGGCGATCTTCTGGCCGGGCTTGGCCCACAGGGAGATGTCGTGCAGGATCTGCTTCTTACCGTCGTAGGAGAAGTCGACGTCCTCCATGACGAGTTCGCCGCGCAGGCGCGTGTAGGTGACGGTGCCGTCGGCCTGGTGGGGGTGACGCCACGCCCAGATTCCCGTGCGTTCCTCGGTCGGCTCGATCGTCCCATCGGGCAGCTCGCGGGCACGCACGAGCGTCACGTAGCCCTCGTCCTCCTCGGGCTTCTGGTCGATGAGCGCGAACACGCGGCCCGCACCCGCCATCCCCAGGGCGATCATGGGGACCTGCATGGACATCTGGCCGATGGTCTGCGAGAAGTTACGGACCATGCCCAGGAAGGACACGACCACGCCGACCGTGATGACATCAACGCCAAAAAGGTGGATGTTCGGTGTCTGTTCCAGGATCATGACGCCGCCGACGATCGCGACCACGACGTACATGATGTTGCCGATGTTGCCCAGGGCAGGCATCAGCACGTTGCCGTAGATGTTCGCCTTCTGCGAGGAGTCGAAGAGCTTCTGGTTGTACTCGACGAACTCGTCCTTGGCGTCCTGCTCGTGGTTGAAGACCTGAACGACCTTCTGACCGTCCATCATTTCTTCGATGAAGCCTTCTTCGTCGGCGAGAGCGGCCTGCTGAGCCTTCATGAAGCGACCCGAGAGACCTCCGAGCTTTCCGGTCAGGACAGCCATGAGAGCACCCACGATGAGGACAACGAGGAAGAGCCACACGGAGTAATACAGCATCGTTCCGATTAGGACGATGATCGTCAGGCCCGACTGGATGAGCGTCGGGATAGACTGGCCGATCAGCTGGCGGATCGCGTCCGTGTCGTTGGTGAAGGTCGACATGATCGCGCCGTGCGGGTGCGTGTCGAAGAATCGCAGGGGCAGGCGCTCCATGGAGTCGAACATGTCGTCTCGCATGTGCTTGAGCGTCCCCTGCGTCACGATCGCCATGGCGCGGGTGTAGATGAAGCTGCCGATGACGCCAGCGCCAAAAATGATGCCCATCGTGACGACGAGGCGCACCAGGGTGGCGCGCACCGCGTCAAAGCCACTCTCCAGGCCCGGGGTCACGACGTTGTCGACGATCTGCTGCATGAAGATCGAGCCGACGGCCGAGGCCACGGCTGCCGTAATGATGCACACGACCGTCAGGCTGATGCGCACCGGGTAGTGGCGGAACACGTAGGCCATGAGGCGGCCGAAGGGACGCTCGATGCCCTCGAGCTTCTCGCCGTCGCTGTCAACGGGACGACCATGCATGCGTGCCATGTCAGGCCACCTCGCTTTCGCTCGCTGCATTCTGGGAGTCGTAGATCTCGCGGTACTCCCCGCCCGCTGCCATCAGCTCCTCATGGGTGCCGCGCTCCTTGATACGACCGTCGTCGAGGACGATGATCTGGTCGGCATGGCTGACCGACGAGAGACGCTGGGCGATGATGATGGTCGTCGTGCCGGGGATTTCGCTCTCGAAGGCGTGACGAATCAGTGAATCGGTCTTCGTGTCCACGGCGGAGGTCGAGTCGTCCAGGATGAGGATCTTCGGGTTCTTCAGCAGCGCTCGGGCGATGCACAGGCGCTGCTTCTGGCCGCCCGACACGTTGGTGCCGCCGCGGGAGATGACGTAGTCGTAGCCGCCGGGCAGCCGCTGGATGAACTCGTCGGCCTGCGCGAGCTTGCAGGCGTGCTCGATCTGCTCGTCGGTGGCCTCGGGGTTACCCCAGCGCATGTTTTCTTTGATAGTTCCGGAGAACAGGACGTTCTTTTGAAGGACGACTGAGACTGCGTCACGCAGGGCGACCAGGTCGTAGTCGCGCACGTCGCATCCACCGACCTTCACGGATCCCTCGGACACGTCGTAGAGGCGGCAGATCAGCTGGATGAGCGAGGTCTTGGAGGAGCCGGTGCCGCCCACGATGCCGAGCGTCGATCCGGACTCGATGCTCAGGTTGATGTCGGACAGGGCGTTCTCTTCAGCACTCTCGGAGTACTTGAAGGACACGTCCTCGAAGACGACGGACCCGTCCGCAACCTCGGTCGCGCCATTGGCCGGGGAGGTCAGCGACGGCTCGTGGTTGAGGACCTCTGCGATACGATGCGCGGACTCTGCAGCCATCGTCGTCATGACGAAGATGAAGGCGAGCATGAGCATCTGCGACAGGATCTGGATGCCGTAGGTGATGAGGGCGGTGAGTCCACCCTTCGTCAGCTCTGTCGCCCCGGAGTTAACGATAATTGAAGCGCCCACGTAGTCGACGGCCACAATCGCGACGAAGATGAAGAACATCATCACGGGGCTGTTGAGCGCGATGAGCTTTTCGGCGTTCGTGAAGTCCTTGCGCACGTCCTGCGAGGCGGCGCGGAACTTCGTGGTCTCGTGCTCTTCGGTGACGAAGGACTTGACCACGCGGATCGCGGCGACGTTCTCTTGCACCGAGTTGTTCAGTGCATCGTACTTCTTGAAAATACGACGGAAGATCGGGAAGGCGACCAGCACGATGACCGCGAGGATGATGGCGAGAACCGGCACCATCCCGAGGAAGATAAGGGCCATCTGGACGTTGATGCGCCACGCCATCACGATGGAGAAGACGATCATGAGGGGCACGCGCACAGCAATGCGAATCAACATGCCGAAGGCGTTTTGCACGTTGGTGACGTCCGTCGTCATGCGGGTGACCAGCGAGGACGTGGAGAAGCGGTCGATGTCGGCGAAGGAGAAGTCCTGCACCTGAAAGAAGAGATCCTGACGCAGGTTTTTCGCCAGGCCCACCGAGGCGGTGGCGGCGAAACGCGCGGACAGGATGCCGCAGGCGAGGGACGCGAAAGCCAGTCCAGCGAGGATCAGTCCCAGGCGCATGACGGGGCTCAGGGACACGCCGTCAAGCGCATCCACGAGCGACACCATGATCAGCGGGATCAGACACTCGAAGACCACCTCCCCGATGATGAACAGCGGGGTGAGGATCGCGGGAGTCTTAAACTCGCGAAGCCTCCCCACCAGCGTGCGGATGGTTTTCATGAATCTCCTCTTCGGTTCATACGAACGTCATATGGACGAGGCCGGGGCACTCTCAACGCCCACGCAGCCTGCAGATGGTGATAATTGCTTTTTCGATGGCGCGTTGCGGGTCACGCGACGCGCCCTTTGTTTCGGCGTCTGCCGTGGCGATGGCTCCGAAGGCTCCCGCCAGCGAGGCGTCGGACCAGCCACGCAGCTCCCATCGGGCGCGGTCCACCTGCCAGGGTGCCATCTTCAGGCTCGATGCCGACCCACCGATCGAGACCTTCGCCATGGCGCGGAACTTCATGGCCAGGGCGCTGACGAGCAGCTGCGGGGCGATGCCGGTCGCAAACGCGTGCCGGGCGAGCATGAGCGCCTTCGCGGAGTTGCCCGCGACGGCGGCGTCGGCGACGTCGTATCCCGTGGCCTCGACGCGCCCGGCCTGGTAGCGGCGCACGTCCTCCAGGGTGATGCGTCCGCTCACGTCCGAGAGCAGCTGCGCCAGCGCGCCCGCCATCGCACGCGGGTCGTTACCGAGCGCGTCCACGAGGGCCTGTTGCGCCTCGGTGTCCATCTGGCGGCGCGCGGCGCGCACGTCGGAGGCGATGAGGGCGAGCTTGTCGCGGTCGTTTTTGAGCGGTTCGGCGGGGATCACGGGCCATTTGGCTTTGGTGATCGTGTCGATGACCTTCTTGCCGCGGGCGTTACCCCCGGGGTGTGCCAGGAACATCCAGACGTCGGGCGCGGGCGCGCCGGCGTAGGCGATCAGATCGTTGGCGAGAGCGTCGCTCATCGTTTCCAGGTCCCGGATGATGACCATGCGGGATTCGCCGAAGAGTGAGGGCGAGGCGATGACGTCGAGCTGTCCGGCCTGGTAGGTGGCCGCGTTGATGTCGGTGCGCTCGAGGTTGGGGTCGGCCTCGTGGGCGAGGGCGCGCAGCTGGTCGAGGGCACGATCGACGAGGAGGCCCTCGGGGCCTTTGATCAACACGATGGGTGCCAGCGTGATCTGGGCTGGCGGCGCCGGGCGCGAACCGCGTGCTGCCACGTCTTCCTGCCTTTCCGCTGAAACGGTAACTGTCTAAGTCTGCCACCGAGCGAGCTCATTTGCGTCGGTCTTTGCCCTTGGCAGACACTACTCGTGGCAGGTGTCACGAGAGCTTGACGACGCGCCCTCAGTAGGTAGCTGTCCCACTCATGTCCCCTGCTCATCGACAATCGGGGCTCCCCACCGCTTCCACACGTGCCACGCAACCCATCCACCTCCGCAGCAGGCATACACGCCCAAGATTGTCGAGGACCCTCCTGGCACGCGCACCCCGTTTCCGGGTAGGGAGGCGCACACGCGCGCTGCTCCCGCGATCCATGCGGTCGCCCACGAAGCAACGACTGCACACGCCGAGGCGGCGCGAATACTCAGCGGGGAGATGAGCGCGCCCAAGAGCCCGGCGACGGTCGCGACCGGCACGGCAGGCTCGGCGAAGACGTTGGCGGCGATTCCCCACACGGGCACGTTCCCGGACAGTGACACGATGATCGGCGCGGTCGCAAGCTCCGCGAAGGCAGGCACGCACACCATCTCTACGAGGCGGCGAAGCGTCTTCCCCGCGCGTGTGTCCCCACGTATTCGCCGGCGACAGCTCCGCACCAGCGCCGCGGAGGGACCGACGACCGCGAGCGCGGCGAGCGCCGACAGGGCGAATCCGTAGGAGCGGGCTGCCCAGGGGTCGATGAGGAGGGTGGCGATGACGACGGCGCAGAGGGCGGCGATGGATTCTCCTTCGCGTCCGAGGATGAGTCCGAGGGAAGCGACGGCCGCAACGCACACGGAGCGCACGACGGAGGGGTCTGGTCCGACGAGTGTGAGGATTGTAGTCAGGACGAGGATGGTGGCCCCGAGGCGTAGGGGTTTTCGCGCGGGGACGACGAGGGTGACGGTGGCGAGGACGATGACGATGTGGGATCCGGAGACGGCGGTGAGGTGGGTGAGGGAGGTTTTCTTCATTGCGTCAGACAGATCTGCGGGCATTCCGCGGTCGTCTCCGATCGCCATGCCGGGGACGAGGGAGCGTGCGTCCCTGTGCAGAGGCGCGCAGGCGTGGGCGAAGGCCCGGTGGGTGGAGCGCATCCAGGCGGATAGGCCACCGGGCCTGGCGATGAGCTGGGCACGCCTGACTCTTATCGTGCCCACCGATGGCGCCTCGGCGGCAAAGGTCGCGTCGAGGCTTCCCCATACCTCGTAGACGTCTCCTCGCGCGGTGTCTTGCCACCCGGGCGCGCGCACGAGTGCGGTGGCGTTCGAGGGGATCCACTCCTCCCCCACGGAGACGGCCTCGATGCGCGCGCGGGCACTGCGTGTCGCGGAGAATCCGGACGAGGGCGGGGCCGGGTCAGCTTGGAGGACGATGCGCGCGCGGATGGGGCCGGAGTCCCTGCGGGCGGGGTCGGCGTCGTATTGTCGGCGGGCGGCGGATCCGACCGCGAGCGCGCAAGCCACGCACGCGAGGAGGAGTGCGAGGCCTAGGCGAGCGGACCGGGGTGGGGTGAGGGCGTGTCTGGGTGTCTTCCGGCCTCGTTGTGAGCGCGCGTAGGAGGCGGCGCATCCGAGCGCGACGAGGGTGCACGCTCCGATCCATGCCCATTGAGCTGGGTGGCCCGTCGCCCACCAGGTGGAGGCCCAGGTGGCGGTGGCTGCGGGCGCGAGTCGCAGGTCGATCATGCGGGGAGCGCATTGGGTGTCACTCATCAGCAGACACCCGTCCGGATCTTTTCGATGAGGGATGGGCCGATTCCGGGGACGTCGTCGAGTTCTTCGACGGTGGACAGGCGAGGGTGGGTGGCCCGGTAGGAGATGATGCGCTGCGCGAGAGATGGTCCGATGCCGGGCAGGGTCTGGAGCTCGGCCTCGGTGGCGGTGGCCAGTCGGACGCACGCCCCCGCTGTGGTGCCCGCCTCAGAGGATGCTGGTGGCGAATCCCCAACGACGGCGACTCGAATCTGTTCCCCATCGACGAGGATGCGGGCGAGGTTGATTGATTCCAGGTCGGCCTCAGGTGTTGCGCCTCCGGCTGCCGTGATGGCGTCGATGACTCGGGAAGAGGCTGGCAGGGTGAGCACTCCCGGGGAAGCGACAGCACCGGAGACGTAGACGACGACATCATCAGTGCGCTCCCCTACTGATGCGGGTGCGGATGGGGATGGGCCTGTCGCTACGGGTGCAGCCTCGCTCTCTTCTCGCTCGGAGGACGATTGGGCGAGGCCTTGGGCGTGCTCGCGTGCCGCTGCGTGCCTCCACACTCCCACGGCCGCGATGAGGACAACCACGACAATGAGAGCGGCCACGCTCGCTCCTCCGGGTAGGAGGCGGGCGACGCTCGGCTCGGCGGGTTCGTCGTCCTCAGTGAGGGCGCTGTCGTACACGGCTTTCGTCAGCGCCGCCATGCGCCGACGAGCCAACCATCGTGACACGTTCATGCCCGCACGCTAACCCCGGCGAACGCCAGGAGCACACATGAAAACGAACCCCTGTGGATAACTGTAATGGGCGCGTGGGGGTTGTGGACGAATCCCACACCCAACCCACCCCGCATAACTCGCATGGGACCGCGGTCCCAGAGGATACTGTTCCGGTATCGTCGAAGTACAGTGGCGCACCGCGCCCAGAGCCGAAAGGCCACACCATGAGCGAGAACATCGAGGACCTCAAGGCGCAGCTCGCCGCGGCGGAAGCAGCCGCGAAGGCCGCCGAGGCAGAGGCCGCCCGCGCGAAGGCCGAAGCCCTGCGTCTCCAGCTTGAAGCAAAGGGCGGCTCGGCCGCAGACGCGCCTACCGCCGCAGCCGAGGCCGAGACCCAGCAGGCGGAAGCCGCCCGCGCGACGGCCGACGCGCCGCGCACCCAGGTAGAGGCCGTCGAGGCCCCCGCGGCCGAAGCGCCTGCTCCCGAGGCTGCCCCGGCCTCGTCCCCCGCCCCCAGCACCGAACTGTCGGCTTTCGCCACCCAGATCCAGGGCGCCTACTCCTGGGACGTCCCCGCGGTCACGATCGGCACGCTCATTGACAACGGTGCGCGCGTGCCCGGCGTGAGCGCCAAGATGCCGCTGCCCATGTTCAACCGCCACCTCCTGGTCGCCGGAGCGACGGGCACGGGCAAGACCCGTACCCTCCAGCTCCTCGCCGAGGGCCTGTCCGCGAACGGCTCCTCCGTCCTCCTGTGCGACGTGAAGGGCGACCTGACGGGCCTGGCCGAGGCCGGCACCAGCTCCGAGAAGCTCCTGAGCCGCACCGCCGCCAACGGTCAGGAGTGGGCCTCGTCATCATTCCCGATCGAGCTGCTGAGCCTGGGCGGCGCCGATTCGCAGTTCCCAGGCGTGCCCGTGCGCGCTCAGGTCTCCGACTTCGGCCCGATCCTGCTCGCCCGCGCCCTCTCGCTCAACACCACGCAGGAGCAGGCCCTCCAGCTGATTTTCGCGTGGGCGGACAGCCAAGGCCTCGAGCTCATCGACCTGCCCGACCTGCGCGCCGTCATCTCCTTCCTGACCTCCGATGAGGGCAAGGACGAGCTGGCCACGATCGGCGGCGTCTCCAAGGCCACCGCCGGCGTCATCCTGCGCGCCCTGACCGCGCTCGAGTCCCAGGGCGGCGGCCAGTTCTTCGGCGCCCCCGGCTTCGACACGGCCGACCTCATGCGCATGGATTCGACCGGCCGCGGCATCATCTCCCTGCTCGGCGTCGGCGACATCTCGACGCGCCCTGCACTGGTCAGCGCCGTCATCATGTTCCTGCTCGCCAACCTCTTCTCCACCCTGCCCGAGGTCGGCGACGTCGAGCGCCCCAAGCTCGTGTTCTTCTTCGACGAGGCGCACCTGCTGTTTGCGGACGCCACCAAGGAGTTCGAGCGTCAGGTCGTCCAGACCGTGCGCCTCATCCGTTCCAAGGGCGTGGGCGTCGTCTTCGTGACGCAGACCCCCAAGGACATCCCCTCCGACGTCCTGGCCCAGCTCGGTTCGCGCATCCAGCACGGCCTGCGCGCCTCCACCCCCGACGACTTCAAGAAGCTCAAGGCCACGGTCCAGACCTTCCCGAAGACCTCCCTGGAGCTCGACGAGGTCCTCACGACCCTGGGCACCGGCGAGGCCGTCGTGACCGTCCTGGATCCGAAGGGTAACCCCACCCCGGTCACCCCCGTCAGCATCTGGGCACCCGCCTCCGTGATGGGCCCCGCGTCCGCCGACACGGTCGCGCGCATCAACCAGTCGAGCGTCATCATGGGCCGCTACCGCGACGCCGTGAACCCGGACTCGGCCGAGGAGAAGCTCGAGCGCCGCGCAGCCGAGGCACAGGCAGCCCGCGAGGAAGCCCTCGCGCAGGAGGAGGCCGCCAAGGAGGCCGAGCGCGCCGCCAAGGAGGCCGAGAAGGCCGCCGCCAAGGAAGAGGCCGCACGCCAAAAGGAAATGGAGCGCCTGCGTCGCCAGGTCGAGAAGCAGCAGGAGAAGGAGGAGGCCGCCCGCCAGAAGGAAATGGAGAAGCTGCGCCGCCAGGTCGAGAAGCAGCAGGAGAAGGAGGAGGCCGCCCGCCAGCGCGCCGCCGAACGCCGCACCCGCCAGGTCGAAAACGTCCTCGGGTCGGTCCTGCGTACAGCCGGCCGCGAGATCACGCGTTCCATCTTCGGCACGCGCAAGCGCTGACCCTTCTGATTTTTCGGCACGAGGCCGGGGCTAGGGACTCACACTGAGGATCCCGAGCCCCGGCCTCGTCTCACACTTCGGCCACTGTGCCAAGAAATTGCAAAACGGGGTAGGCTGCATCTCAATCGACCAACTTTCACGGGAGACCCTGATGCGTATCGGATTCATCGGAACGGGAGCCATGGCCCAGGCCATCGCTCGCGGTGCCGTCGCGTCCGGCGTCGATCCCGCAACCTTGGTCTTCTCCAACCGCACGGCCACCAAGGCCTGCGACCTCGCCGACGAACTCGGAGCGACCGCCGCGTCCTCGAACGCGTCCCTGGCTCGCCAGGCCGACATCGTCATCCTGGCCGTCAAGCCCAAGGACCAGCGCGCGGTCATCAAGGAGATCTCCCCCATCGTGGTCGGCCACCCCGACGTCTGCGTCGTCTCCCTGGCGGCGGGACGCACCCTCGACCAGATCACCACAGACTTCGGCGCGGGCATCCCGCTCGTGCGCGTCATGCCGAACGTCGCGGCCACCGTCGGGCAGTCCATGACCGCCCTGACGGCCGCGCGCGCCACCGACGCACAGGTCGCAGCCGTCCGATTCCTCATGGATTCGATCGGCCGCACCATCCTCATCGACGAGGACTATTTCCCCGTGTTCCAGGCCCTGGCCTCGTGCTCTCCGGCCTGGTATTTCCAGATTGTTGATTCTTTCGCCCGCGCTGGTCTCAAGCACGGCCTGTCCAAGGACAGCGCCGTCGAGATCGCCGCACAGGCGATGGCGGGGGCCGCTGCTCTGCTCCTCGCCGAGCGCGAGAATGGAACCATCCCCGCGCAACTCATTGATCGCGTGACAAGCCCCGGCGGCACCACAATCGCGGGATTGCTGGCCGCCGAGGAAGGCGGTTTGTCGACCGCACTGGTTAGTGCCGTCGACGCCTCCATCCACGCCGACTCCCATCTCGGCTGATTCCACCTGCCGCGACGCGGCTTACCTTCCTATTTTTGCGCTGTCGCGCACCCTCAACACAGGAACACTCATGTTGCTTTTCAACGCAGTCGTGCTTTCCGTGATCGTCATGCTGGTCCTCAGCATCGCTCGCGTGCACGTCGTCATCTCACTCTTCGTCGCCTCCCTCGTGGGCGGCCTGGTCGCCGGCATGGGCATGTCCGGCACCATGGTCGCATTTCAGGACGGCCTGGCCGGAGGCGCGAAGATCGCACTGTCCTACGCCCTGCTCGGCGCGTTCGCCATGTCGGTCGCCCACTCGGGCTTGCCTCGCCTCCTGGCGAACTGGATCATCAACAAGCTACGCAACGCCGACGATTCGAATTCGGCGCGCGTCGCCCGTTCCGCCAAGTGGGGCATCCTCGGCGGTGTCCTCGTCATGGGCGTGATGAGCCAGAACCTCATTCCGATTCACATCGCCTTCATCCCGCTGCTGGTTCCCCCGCTCATCGGCGTCATGAACGAGCTGAAGATGGACCGACGCATGGTCGCCTGTGCGATCACCTTCGGCATCGTCACGACCTACATGTTCGTGCCGATCGGTTTCGGTCGTATCTTCCTGAACGACATTCTCTACAAGAACATCGAGGATGCGGGTCTGCCCGTTGAGGGCGTCGTCAATCCGATGGCCGCCATGGCGATCCCCGCTCTATCGATGGCGGTGGGCTGCTTCATCGCCCTGTTCGTCTCCTACCGCAAGCCGCGCGAGTACGAGCAGCGGGAGACCGAGTTCAGCACGGGCGACGATAAGCCGGTTAACATGGTGAAGGTGTGGGCGGCCGTCGTCGCTCTCGTGGCCTGCTTCGTGATCCAGGCGGTCCTGACCAAGATGGATTCCGAGGCCGACCCGCTGCTCGTGGGTGCTCTCGTGGGTCTGTGTCTCATGCTCGCGATGCGCGTCGTCCCGTGGCAGCAGGCCGACGACGTGTTTAGCGGAGGCATGAAGATGATGAGCCTCATCGGCCTCATCATGATCACCGCACAGGGCTACGCGTCCGTCCTGAAGGCGTCCGGCCAGATTGAGCCCCTCGTCCAGCAGACCTCCGCGATGTTCAACGGCTCGAAGGCACTGGCTGCCATGATCATGCTCGTGGTCGGCCTGATCATCACGATGGGCATCGGCTCGTCCTTCTCGACCCTGCCGATCATTTCGGCGATCTACGTGCCCCTGTGCGTGGCGCTCGGCTTCTCCCCCATCGCGACCGTGTCGATCATCGGCACCGCTGGCGCGCTGGGCGACGCTGGTTCTCCCGCGTCCGACTCGACGCTTGGCCCGACAGCCGGTCTGAACATCGACGGTCAGCACGACCACATGCGAGACACGGTCATCCCCGAGTTCATCCACTACAACATTCCGCTGTTGGTCGGTGGCTGGATCGCGGCGATGGTCCTCTGAGAGCTCGCCTCGCACCAACGAGGCCGGGGCTGGGTTGCACGAACACGTGACCCGGCCCCGGCCTCGTTATGCGCCCGCGAGCGCGCGACTCAGCGATGAACAATGATGAACGCCCTGGCACGTTCTTCTTCCTCCCATTGGGCCGACTCCCAGAGCTGTTCGAGCGTGATTACCTCCAGCCAGGTTTCGACCCAGGTTTCGCCGAATTGCTCGTCGTTCCAGGGGTCGTGAATCAGCGCATGATCGCCCGAAAGTCCCCACACGTAGATCCAGTGGGGTGTTTGTTCACCGTTGAGGTCCTCCAGGTCGACGAGCACGATGACACCGTTTCCCTGCTGCACAGCGGCTCGTAGATCCGAGAGGTCCCAGGTTCCGATACGGTCCCGAACCCCCAGCGCTCGGGCCTCGTCCACGTGCTGGCGGTGGATGGCGCGCCGGGCTGCGGGGGACGCCGCGTGCGCGCGCGTCAGCCCGACGACCGGCCCCTCGTGGCTGACGATCACCTCGACGCTTTGTCCGCGCCTTGCGAGCGCGGCCGCCAACCCGTAGGGCCCCACCCCAAGGGAGTACGTCGATTCACGCCACAGCTCCATCTCGTCTCGCAGCCCGTGGCTCACCTCGTCAGGGGCGCATCCGCTCGCGTGCGCAAGGGCCATGAGCGCGCTCGCCGGGCCGCACGTAAAGTCGGTTTTCTGCCGAACATACGCGGGAATCGCCTGGGGGCGAACGTTCCACCGCACCCATCCGCGCACGCTGGCGTGCCCGTGGTCAGTGTCGTCGTCGATGGACAGAGGCGAGCCGACCGATCCCGCTGCAAGAAAACCTCGGCATCGAAGCACCTCCTCAAAGAGGGGACCCTCATCGCGCGTCACGGCCTTCACGAGCGGGGCGTGTGGAACAGCATCGAGAACGGCCTGGATGAGAACCTCCCACGCTCGAGAGGACTCGACGGCGGCTGCCCCAGCGTCGCCACCGTCCAGCAGACACGCATCGACGATCATCCGGTGAGCAGAGGTCGTCCGGTGGGCCTCCAGGAGCGCGTGCCCGGAGTATGTCCACAGGGTCGCGGACACCGCCGGCCCCATCGCTGCCCACCGCGCGGCGTGCGCAGCGGGGATGCCGAGAGCCCTCAGCTGCTCGCGCGCGTTGTCGCCGGGACGGATAGGGGTTGTCGCCAGGGTGGTACTCATGCGGACTCCGTTTCTCGCCCGGGCACTGCGCTCAGGAGCTCAGCCGTGTACTCCTCGGAAGGATTGTGCAGGATCTCTTCAGTCGATCCTTCTTCCACAACGACGCCGCCTTTCATGATGACGAGGCGGTCGCACATCGCGCGCGCCACCGCGAGGTCGTGGGTGATGAACACGAGAGCAAAACCCTGCTCCGCCTGCAGGCGCGTCAGCAGGTCCAGGATGGAGGCCTGGACGGACACGTCGAGGGCGGACACCGCCTCGTCGGCGATGAGGACGCGCGGACGCGTCGCCAGCGCACGCGCGATCGCCACACGCTGGCGTTCACCGCCCGAGAGGCGGGAGGGTCGCCGCTTCGCGTACTCGGCCGGAAGTTCTACTGCGGCGAGCAGCTCGGCCACATCGCTGGCCGGACGACCCGCGACGGAAGCCGCCTCGGCGAGCGTCTGCCCGATGGTTCGCGCCGGATTGAGAGCCGAATAGGGATTCTGGAAGACGATGCCGACAGCCGGTCCTCGATCGGCCTGCGCGTTCACGTGGACGGTTCCCGAGTCGGCGTGTTCCAGCCCGACGATGATGCGCGCGAGCGTTGTCTTGCCCGAGCCGGACTCACCGACGATGCCGATGGATTCTCCCTGCGCGATCTCCAGGGAGACGTCCATGAGGGCGACGTGCAAGTCCTTGCGAGAACGGAACACCTTGGTCAGGTCGCGCACCTCGACGATAGTCTCCGCACCAGCGGGCGTGGACTTCCCTTCGCGCGGGTTCGGTCCATCGATGCGTGGTTCGGCGTCCGACAGACGCTTCGTGTACTCGTGACGCGGCGAGGCCAGAACCTCATTGACCGGTCCTTCTTCGACGATCTGGCCGTCCTTCATGACGATGACGTCGTCGCCGAATTGACGCGCGAGCCCCAGGTCGTGGGTGACCAGCACCAGCGTCATGGCGCGCTCGTCACGCAGGCGCGTCAGCAGAGTGAGGATGTCGCGCTGCGTCGTGACGTCCAGGGCTGTCGTCGGTTCGTCGGCGATAAGGACGCGCGGCTCAGAGTCGAGCGCCGACGCAATGGCGACGCGCTGACGCATACCGCCCGAGAGTTCGTGCGGGTACGAGCGAGCGACACGTGCGTCGAGGCCGACATCGGCCAGGAGCTCACGCGAACGCTGGGCGCGCTCGGAGCGCCTGCCGGTGCGCGCCGCCGTGATTTGCTCTCCGCACGGGAGCGTCGGCGCGAGCGACGTGAACGGATCCTGCGGCAACCAGACGATGCCTCCCCCGCGCTGCTTCTTCAAACGCCCCTGATCCGCCGCCAGGTCGAAGGTCTCTCCTCCCAGCGTCACCGTTCCGCTGGCGACAAGCGCCGAGGGGGTCAGTGCGCACAGCGTCCGCGCGAGCATCGACTTTCCCGCGCCGGACTCTCCGACGATGACGAGGGTGCGACCGGATCGTGCGCTCACGCTGACGTCGTCGACGATCAGGGCTCCGGAGCGGTCGGTGACGCTCACACGCGAGGCCACGAGGCCGTCGCTGCGCTCACGTGTCGTCGCGGTGCTCATAGGTCACGCTCCTTGCGCTCAGCAAACCAATCACCGGCAATGTTGATCGCTGTGGCCGTCACGATGATCGCGAGGCCGGCGGCTACTGACGCGGCGGGGTTTTGGGCGAGGAGGGCTCGTCCGTCCGCGAGTTGGCGCCCCCAGTCGGCATCCTGCGCCCCGACGCCGAGGCCCAGGTAGGACAGTCCAGACAGGGACACGAGCGCGAACGCGATGTTGACGAAAAGGTTCGCCCACACGATCGGCGTGATGTTCGGCAGGATATGGACAGTGAGGATGCGAGGGCCGGACAGGCCCAGGACGCGCGTGGCCTCAATGTAGGGCTGAGGCTTCTGAGCGAGTGTCGCCGCGCGGATCATGCGA
Organism: Schaalia dentiphila ATCC 17982; assembly: GCF_000154225.1. Lineage (NCBI taxonomy): Bacteria > Bacillati > Actinomycetota > Actinomycetes > Actinomycetales > Actinomycetaceae > Schaalia > Schaalia dentiphila. The sequence goes on from NZ_DS264586.1 coordinate 1,991,143, forward strand.
ATATCCGAGGGAGCGAACAGCACGATGAGCACGCCGACCGTCACCCAATAGCTGCCACCAATCACACCGGCGACGACGATCGCGAGGAGCGTGACGGGAAGCGACAGGAGCACCTCACACGAGCGAGACACGCAGGCATCCCACAGCCCACCGCGCCACGCCGCGCTCATTCCGAAAATGAGTCCGGCAACCATCGAGCCCACGGCGATCACGATCGGCCCGATGATCGCGGAGCGTGCGCCGGCAACCGTCAGGGCGAGGACATCACGCCCGACCTTATCCGTGCCCAGCAGGTGACCGGGGGTGCCCGCAGGACTCACCCCCAGTGCCAGGTTCTGGTCCAGCGCGCCGGGAACCAGCACGGACGGGACAATCACGCAGATCGCGACAGCGACAAGCACCACCACGGACAGGACCACCGAGCCGGGGATCTTGCGCGCGGAGGAGCCAATGCCTCGTCCCAGGGTGCGCGGAGAAAACGACAGCGTCATCACGCTCCCCTCCCCTTACCAATCGTCTGACGTGGATCAACCGCAAACGCGGCCACGTCAACGATCAGCGTGACGACGATGATGACGAACGCGACCAGTAGAGCGATCGCCTGCACGACGGGAACGTCCTTGTAGGTGATGGAGTCGGCGAGGAGCTGTCCGAGGCCGGGCAGGGAGAACGCCTCCTCGACGAGCACCGTGGACCCGAAGAGAGTCCCCAGAATCAGGCCCGCCGAGGTGATGATCGGCAGCGCCGCTCCCCGCACGTACATGGCCGTGATACGCCTGTGTGGCACTCCCCGCGAGCGCGCGAAGGTCACGTAGTCCTGGCTGAGCTCGGCGCCGACGGCCGCGCGGGTGATGCGCACGAGCATCGCGCCGATTCCGGTCGCGAGGGCGATCGCAGGCAGGGTGAGGTGCCACAGGGTGTCGACGAGGCCGGTGCCTTCACCGAAGACGGGGAACCAGCCGAGCATGAGGCCGAAGACGTAAAGGAGGACGAGGCCAAGGGCGAATCCGGGTGCGGATACGCCGACGACCGACCAGCCGACGATTGTGCGGTCGACCCAGGATCCACGGCGCCGTGCCGCTGCGATCCCCAGGGGGACGCCGACGGCGACGGCGAGGATAAATGCGCCGACGGTAAGCCAGGCGGTCAGTGACACGCGCGAGGCGAGCACGTCGGTGACGGGCGTTGCGGAGCGCACCGAGTCCCCGAAGTCACCGGTGAGGGCGCGGGTCAGCCAGTGCCAATAGCGCACGACGAGGGGCTCGTCCAGGCCGTAACGCGCGGTCACGGCCTGGCGAACCTCGGGGGTCAGGCGCCTCGTGCCCACCAGGATCTTCACGGGGTCTCCGGGTACCAGGTACAGGAGAGAGAAGACCAGGAAGGACAAGAGCGTGAGCACCACTGCCACGCCTGCGAGGCGGCGGAGGATGTAGGGCAGCATTTACTTGGCCAGCTCCAGGGAGGAGGCCCACGGAGTCATGAAGAAGTAGGGCGTGTATTCCGTTGGTGTGACGCGCGAGGAGAAGGCCGTCGATGTCTTGCCCCACCACAGCGGCGAGTAGATCGTGTTCTCCTGAGCGATACGCTCGGCTTCGACGATGTCGGTGACGCGCTTGCCGGGGTCGGTCTGGGTGGCCTGGGAGGCGATCAGCCCCTGAACCTGCGCGTTCTCGTAGCGCGCGGGATTGTCGGGGCCGAGCAGCCACCCGGCCACCTCACCCGGGTCGCCGGTCGTGGAGGTGTAGCTCATGTAGGACAGGCCGTAGGTGCCGCTGCCGACCTCGGAGATCCATTCTTCGATGGGCTTGGAGGTGACGGTGAGGTTGATGCCGATCTGTTTGAGGTTGTCGGCGATCGCGAGGGCCGCGGAACCCAGGTCCGGGATTGACGAGGGGTAGGTCAGCTCGGCGTCAAAGCCACCGGGTACCTTGGACTGGGCGAGTTCGGCGCGCGCGGCGTCGAGATCAAAGGAGTCGATGGGCAGGCCCGCCTGGGCGTCCGCTGCGGCCTGCTCGCCGATCTCGCTGCCCAGCTGGTCCGGCGGCTCGATGCCCGTCGCGACCGTCGCCTGGCCCTTGAGGATCGAGGAGACGATGGTGGAGCGGTCGACCGCATGGGCGATGGCCTTGCGCACGTGGATGTCGTCGAAGGGCTCGATGTTCTGGTCGAAGGTGAGGCCCACGTAGGAGCGATCCGACTCGGTCAGGACGCTCACGCCGTTAATGCCCTGGAACTGCGACACCTGGTCGATGGGCAGCTGGGTGGAGATGTCGATCGTTCCGTTCTTTTGCGCGAGGAAGCGCGCGTTCTCGTCGGAGAAGAAGTCGAACTCGATGGTCTGGGCAGACGTGTCGCCGCCCCACCAGGTACCGCTCTTTTCGAAGACGGCCTTGGAGTCGGGCTGGAAGGACACGGCCTTGTAGGGGCCTGTTCCCATGATGAGGTCGGCCGAGGAGCCGTAGGAGGCGGCCGCCTCGTAGAAGGACTTTTCGGTGATCCACAGTCCGCCGTTCGCGGTGACCGTCCACCCGAAGTTGACGGCGGGTGCGGGCAGGGTGATCGTGATCTGGTTGTCGCCGCTTTGCTCGGCCTGGACGCCGGCGGGCCAGTAGACCGCGGAGGACGGGGACTTGTCGGGGTCCTTGGCGATGTCGATAGAGAAGAGGACGTCGTCGATGGTGACCGGGTTCCCGTCCTGGAAGAGGGCGTCGGGGCGGATGTCGAAGACCCACGTCTGGGCGTCGTCAGTGTGATAGGCGGAGGCAATCGCGGGGATCAGCTGACCGTCCTTGCCCACGGCCAGGAGGCCTTCGGAGACGACCTGCGCGACGTAGTAGTTGATGATGCCGGTTTCGTGGGCGGTGTCCAGCGTGGACAGGGAGCCGGGCAGGCCCACCGCGATGGTCCCCTCGCGGGAGGCCGACTGGGCCGCGCCGCCGCCGGATGGAGCACAGGCCGCGAGGGTCGCACACATCATGGCAGCGACGGAGGCGAGGGTGGCTGCTGTTCGTGGGATGCGTGCGATGTGCATCGGTGTCTCCTTGTGTTAGGTGTTGGCGGTAGTGCCGACATCTACGGTATGCACAGGAGAAACAGCGGGAGAAGGATCCTCGTCAGGCGGTCATTTGTAACACCGGTTGATTATGTGTCACACATCTGTCAGGTACGAGGTCACGACCTCGTGGAGGACCTCGGCGGTCGCGCGCACGTCCGCCAGTGCGATGTGTTCGTCGTGCGCGTGCAGCTGTGAGTACACCTGTCCGAGGCTCGCACCGCTATCCACGGCCCCGAAGCCATACCCGATACCGCCAAGCCGACGGGCGACGCGCAGGTCGGATCCGCCGGGGAAGAGCACGGGGACGACGCACGTGCCCGGGTAGCGTCGCTTCAGCGCCGCTTCGATCACCCGGTACAGGTCGGTGTCGATCGACGAGGCCGTGGCGGCCTCACTCAGGAGGCGTTCGATGGTCACGTGCTCGGCGAGGTCGCCGAGGGCCGCCGCAATGGCGGCGTCCACGTCATCGTCGTTAACGCCGGGCAGCGTGCGGATGTCCAGCTCGAGGGTGGCGTGGGAGGGCATGACGTTGATGGGCCCGCCCGAATGAGCGACCGTCTGGGCGACGGTCACGTGGGAGATCGCGTGGGCGAACGCCGCCAGGTCCTCGAACTCGGAGTAGTCGCCCTCGTAGGTACCGTTGATGAGACTCGTTTCGGTCGTTTCATCGAACTCGAAGGCGCGCACGAAGCCCGCCCAAACCTCGTCCGTGGCGGTGGGCCAGCGGGCGGCGGACAGCGCCGCGCTCACCTGGGCGAGCCGCTCGACGGCGCTCGTACGTCCCAGCGGAACAGAGCCATGGCCGGCGTCGCCCCGGATGTGCAGGCGGCGCTGGGCGGCGCCCTTTTCGCCGACGACCACGACGACGCTGTCCCCTCCCCTGCGCCCGAAGATGTGCGCCCCTCCCATTTCGGACAGGGCAGCGTCCCACGGCAGGGCGTCCGGCCGCTTCTCGCCGATCCACGGGACGCCAAGCCCTCCTCGGGCTTCCTCGTCGGCGGCGGCCACGAACACCAGGGAACGCGCGAGAGGCGCGCCTTCCTGGGCGCGGCGCGCAACCTCGCGGGTTACGACGGCCATCGCTGCGGTCAGGTGGAGCATGTCGACGGTGCCGCGCCCCCACATGACGTCATCCTCGATCTGCGCGCCGAAAGGATCGCGCGTCCACTTGGCCGTATCCACGGGCACGACGTCCGTGTGCCCGAGGAGGGTCAGCGGCGTGCCAGGGCTGCGCGGATCCGCGCCCTCGACCGTGACGACGAGCGAGGTGCGCCCCGGGTGCGGGGTGAGCCGCTCGATTGACACGGGCAGGCCCACGAAGAACTCTTCGAGACGGTCAGCGGCGCGCTCTTCTCCGCCCGAGTCGGCGGTCAAGTCGTTGACGCAGCCCAAGCGCACGAGGCGCGCCAACAGGTCGACGGTCTGCTCACCCAGCGATTGCGTCCTCACGATGATCCCCTTCCCAGCGGGGGCCTCGTCCCAGCTCCCACGTCTGACACCACGGTATCCCCACGCGCTCACGTTCACCCGACCGCGCCACGAGAGGAACTTTTGTAACGGCGCATGTGAGCGACGCGCCGGGAGCTCACAGGCCCAGCATTGGACCGAAATGCATGAGGAAACGTAGGCTAGTGAGGCACACAGTCCACGACTCGGATGGAGACAACTCAATTATGGCCATGAACACCCGTGCGCAGGCGCCTCGCGTGCCCGACCGCGCCGCCCCCGAAGGCCTCGAAGCCAAGTGGGGTGAGGCCTGGGAAAGCCAGGGCACCTACGCTTTTGACCGCAGCGCCACGCGCGAGCAGGTGTACTCGATCGACACTCCCCCGCCGACGGTATCCGGCTCCCTGCACATCGGCCATGTTTTCTCCTACACGCACACCGACGTCGTGGCCCGCTACCAGCGCATGACCGGCAAGTCCGTGTTCTACCCGATGGGTTGGGACGACAACGGTCTGCCCACCGAGCGCCGCGTGCAGAACTACTTCGGCGTGCGCGTCGACGCCACACTGCCCTACGACCCCGACTTCGAGCCCCCGCACGTGGGCGGCGACGGCAAGTCGATCAAGGCTCGCGACCAGAAGCCGATTTCGCGTAAGAACTTCGTGGAGCTGTGCGAGCGCCTCACGGTCGAGGACGAGGCTCAGTTCGAGGCGCTGTGGCGCTACCTGGGCCTGAGCGTGGACTGGAAGCAGAACTACCAGACGATCGGCGCGCGTGCGCGCAAGGTCGCCCAGGCCGCGTTCCTGCGCAACCTGGCGCGCGGCGAGGCCTACCAGGCCGAGGCCCCGGGCCTGTGGGACGTCACCTTCCAGACGGCGGTCGCCCAGGCTGAGCTGGAGAGCCGCGAGTACCCGGGCTTCTACCACCGCCTGGCCTTCCACATCACGGACGCCGAGGCCGCCGCGAAGGCTGCCGCCGCCGGCGCGCCCGTCGAGGACGGCGCCGACGTGTGCATCGAGACGACGCGTCCCGAGCTGCTGGCCGCCTGCGTCGCCCTGATCGCCCACCCGGACGACGAGCGCTACAAGCCGCTGTTCGGCACGACGGTCGCCTCCCCCGTGTACGGCGTCGAGGTGCCGATCCTGCCTCACCCCGAGGCGGAGATGGACAAGGGCGCAGGCATCGCCATGTGCTGTACCTTCGGCGACACGACCGACATCGACTGGTGGCGTGACCTGGAGCTGCCGCTGCGCGCGATCCTGCGCAAGGACGGCCGCATCATCACCGAGACCCCCGAGTGGATCACGACGGACGCGGGCCGCGCGGCTTTCGAGGAGATCACCGGTAAGACGACGTTCTCAGCGCGCGAGGCCGTGGTGGCCGCCCTGCGCGAGTCCGGCGAGCTGAAGGGCGAGCCGACCAAGACGATGCGTCAGACCAACTTCTTCGAGAAGGGCGACAAGCCCCTCGAGATCGTCACCTCGCGCCAGTGGTACATCCGTAACGGTGGCCGCGCGTGGACGAACCCGGCCTCGGGCAAGGATCTGAACGAGGAGCTCATTGGCCGCGGCCGCGAGCTGGAGTTCCACCCGGACTTCATGCGCGTGCGCTACGAGAACTGGGTGAAGGGCCTGAAGGGCGACTGGCTGGTGTCCCGTCAGCGCTTCTTCGGCGTGCCGTTCCCACTGTGGTACCGCGTGGACGCGGACGGCCAGGTGAACTACGACGACATCATCACCCCGTCTGAGGATCAGCTGCCGGTCGACCCCTCAACGGACGTGCCGGAGGGCTACACCGAGGATCAGCGCGGCGTGGCCGGCGGCTTCGTCGGCGAGCTGGACATCATGGACACGTGGGCGACCTCGTCCCTGTCCCCGCAGCTGGCGTGCGGCTGGCTGGATGACGAGGATCTGTTCGCTCGCACGTATCCGATGGATCTGCGCCCGCAGGGCCAGGACATTATTCGCACGTGGCTGTTCTCCACCGTGGTGCGCGCCAACCTGGAGTTCGGGGCGCTGCCGTGGAAGCACGCGGGATTGTCGGGCTGGATCCTGGATTCGGACCACAAGAAGATGAGCAAGTCCAAGGGCAACGTCGTGACCCCCATGGGCATCCTGGAGAAGTACGGTTCGGATGCCGTGCGTTACTGGGCGGCGTCGGCTCGCCTGGGCCTGGATGCGGCGTTCGACGAGCAGCAGATGAAGATTGGTCGCCGCCTGGCGATCAAGGTGCTGAATGCGTCGAAGTTTGCGCTCACTATGGGCGGCGAGGGTGCGGCGATTGATCTGGATCCGGCGCTGGTGACGGTGCCGCTGGATCGTTCGGTGCTGGCCGCGCTGGCTTCCGTCATCGACGAGGCCTCGGCTGCGCTGGCGTCCTACGAGCACTCTCGCGCGCTCGAGGTCACGGAGTCGTTCTTCTGGACGTTCTGCGACGACTACCTGGAGCTGGTCAAGGAGCGCGCCTACAACCGTGATGGCGCGTGGGACGAGGCCGCGGCCGCGTCGGCGCGTGCGGCTCTGGCGATCGTGATCGACAACGTTGTGCGCCTGCTGGCCCCCTACCTGCCGTTCGTGACGGAGGAGGTGTGGAGCTGGTACCGCGAGGGTAGCGTGCACGTTGCTCCGTGGCCGCTTTCCTCGGATCTGGACGGCGCCCAGGGCGATCCGTCGGTGCTGGAGGCCGCGTCTTCTGCGCTGATCGCACTGCGTCGCGTGAAGTCTGAGGCGAAGGTGTCGCCGCGCACCCCGTTCCTGGCGGTGACGGTGCGCGCCCCGCAGGCTCAGGTGGAGGCTCTGGAGTCCGTGAAGGGCGACCTGGAGGCCGCGTCGAAGGCCGTGGGTGCCCTGACCGTGGCCGCCTCCGACGACGCTGAGGCCACCGAGGCCGCCGTTGATTCCTTCGAGCTGGGCGACGCACCGGCGAAGCGCAAGGGCTGATCGTTAGGCTGCTGGGGGGCCGCCCGTGGGTAACCACGGGCGGCCCCCTTTCAAAACCTGCGCCTGTGCACAACTAGTGGATTACCCAACGGATCGCCGAAATAACCAGACGAGTTCTGGGGAAAGCCCACCCACTCGTCGTGTTCCAGGGCCGTAATCATGTAAAAGTTCTTTTCAGACAGCATCGACACCGCATTGTGGTACCGGATCATTGCCGGGATATCGTCCAAGAACAGGTCTTCTCTTCCACCACCAGCGTATACTCACATCGAGCAACCGCAATCAATTGAAAGCACTGCCGTCTGCCATCCCCTCAGACCGATCACGACGCTCGAGCGAATCAGGGCATCAGCGGGTAGGGACAGACACCGCCCGAGGTCATTGAAGAAGGCGGCGGCAGAAGGCGCTTTATCATCAAAGATCTCGACCTACCACCTCAGCCAGTACCCGAGCACACACGCATTACAAAAGAGGTGGAATAGTCGGAATTACCTGTCCAAAGCGGACGGTTCAACAGAGCCAGCGCTCCTAAGCTAACCCACGCGATTAGCAGTTGAGTTGCCTTCGAGCAGGATACGATTCTACATATGAGCAACAACCCTTTTGAAGATCTTTCTTCGTACCTTGAGTCAATTAACGCCTCGTATGAGAGTTTCACTCCGGCACTCACGCATCTTGCGGAAGACATCCAGTGGTTTGACTCCCATGCCCAAGTCATGCAATCCCTCCTCGAATCAAAAGAACTAGCTCGTGCAAGCGGCGCTGATAAAGCCGCGCTCAACCTTCTCGATGAGATTCACCAAAATCTCCTACTACGCACTCAGAACTGGGACGATACCCGCGTTTCCTTTGACGATCTCAAGATCTCGATGATCCGCTATATCGGCAAAGACGTAGCATCTCGCGGTCTCTTGCCTCCTCCCCTCACCCCGGAGGCACGCGTGGCCCTCCAGGATGCCCTTGAGAAGATGCAGGACTACGTCACCAGAGTCTCTTCGAGCCTGCCCGAAAACTCTCTCGGCTACCTTCGGTACTTGATCGCACGCTGCCTTGATCTCCTCAAGGGAGAAGACGTGGATCTCATCGCACTTCGTGCACTAAGCACGCAAGTGGCTGGCACAGCGCTCGGTCTCGGAGAACACATCCAGGACGAAAACGAGCGGAACGAACTTTGGTCCCACTGTGGCACTATTTTCCGTACGTGGATCATCCCCATGCTTACTGGTGCTGCCGGAAATATCATCGCCGTCGGTGTCCAAAACATGATGCTCGGATCCTGACTGCGCCTCGCTCAACGTACATTCTCCTCTTGTACAGATGAGATATCAGTGTCCTCTGAAGATAACTCCCACAACCTAAAGTCTGGATACTTTCACTCCATCCGTTTGTAACTGGAGACAAGCCGTTTCGTGATAAAAACACTCACTACAGTTCACATGCATACTCTGCAACGCCCCCGATTAGGGCATCATCACGGGCAAGAGTCCTGCACGTTCACGTCAACCCACAGCCACGCCGTACGCTCATTCTCGTGTCCTGTCACTCCGTTCGAACGGTTACGTCTCAAACCTAATGCCTACAAGTCCCCACGGAACACCAAGGGCAACCTCTCTATTTGTGCATGAGGCGTCGGGCAGCTTCACTGTTCACGGACGCGGTTCATTTCGCCCACCGCAGATGTGCATGGGCGTTGTTAGGGTGAAGTCATGGCCATCTCAACGCTCGACGAGTACCTCGCGACCATCCCGAACGACGATAATCGCTCGCGGATGGTGGTGGTGTTGAACTGGGTAGCTGAGCGCTACCCGGAGCTGGAGCTGCGCATCGCGTGGAACCAGCCGATGTTCACCCACCACGGGACATACATTATCGGGTTCTCTGCAGCCTCTAAGCACATGGCGATGGCACCCGAGCGCACCACCATGATTCGCTTCGAACCGGTCATGCGCGAGCGAGGCACGGACTTCGGCAAGATGTTCGCGCGCCAGCCCTGGGACAAGCCCTTCGACTACGAACTCCTCGACGCCTTCATTCAGCACCAGCTCGCGGAAAAGCAGGATGTCACCTCGTTCTGGCGCCCCAAGGAGCACGAACTCGCAGCCGCTGAGGCCGTCGCATCCGGCGCTCTGCCGCCCACCGTCCGCGAGCGCACGGCAGACGATGGTCAGCTAGCCGAGTCCTTCCTCGAAGAGTTCAGGAAATACGCCGACAACCCCACGCCGGGGCATCCGTTCGAGCAGCTCAACGAGCAACTCAAGCAGGCCGTTCGGGACTACGAGCAGCACCCGGACGACGTCTACACGTTCGACGAGGTGAAGGCCGAGCTCGGCCTGGACTAGTACCTACACAGGTTTGCTCTGTCCGGCCACGGCGAACGCAGGCAACCACCCCTAAAGACGGCTCCTTGCCCACCCTACGGGAGCGTAAGATATCGGGTAACAGCAGATGCGCCGCGCTGAATCCCGTCCCGCGGCGCTCACCGCCCAGCGACCAGGGAGCAGACATGACCGCCGAAGAAACCCCGGCCTCGTCCAACGACGACGCACCGACCCAGACGCAGACGACCACCGAAGCCCTCGAGTGGCACGCCCCCGTCCTGGTGCGCATCGACGAGCACACAACGATCCCCCACCTGCTCAAAGAACGCGTGCAGCGCGGCGCCACCCGCCCGCTGATCCTGCGCAAGATCGGCATCGGCGACACGTGGCGCTCCATCACGGCGCGCGACTTCTACGACGAGGTCCAGTCCGTGGCCGCCGGCCTCATCGCGCGGGGCCTCGAGCCCGGCGACCGGGTCGCGATCATGAGCCGCACCCGCTACGAGTGGACGCTCCTCGACTTCGCGTGCTGGGCGGCCGGCCTCGTCCCCGTACCCATCTACGAGACCAGCTCCATCGACCAGGTCGCCCACGTCCTCAACGACGCGGACGTCACCCTCATCATCACCGAGACCGTGTCCATGGCGGAGATCGTGCGCGCGGCAGCAGCACGAGAAAACCGGGACAACACGCACGTGCTCTCCCTGGACTCCGAGGCCATCGAGACCCTCATCGCGGACGGCGCAGCCACGCCCCGCGACCGCGTCGCCGCACGAGCAGACGCCCTCACGAAGGACGACATCGCGACCATCGTCTACACCTCGGGCACGACCGGGACCCCCAAGGGAACGGTCCTGTCCCACGAGAACTTCACGAACCTGTGCCTCAACGCCCACGCGTGGATGCCCGAGATCGCGGCGGGCAAGGACTCGCGCCTGCTGCTGTTCCTTCCGCTTGCCCACGTGTTCGCGCGCTTCCTGCAGGTCTTCCAGATCAGCGGAAACGGCGTGCTCGGCCACGCCTCCAACATCAAAAACCTGCTCAACGACCTCGCCTCCTTCAAGCCGAGCTACCTTCTGGTGGTCCCGCGCGTCCTGGAGAAGATCTACAACTCGGCGGACACGAAGGCATCCGGCCCCAAGCGCAAGATCTTCCGCTGGGCGGCCAAGGTCGCGATCGCATACTCGCGCGCTCTCGATACCGACGAGGGGCCCAGCGCCTCCCTCAAGGCCCAACACGCGCTCGCCGACAGGCTCGTCTACCAGCAGATCATCCGCCTGGTGGGCGGCAACGCGGATTACATCGTCTCCGGCGGCGCGCCCCTTGCAACCTGGTTGGCCCACTTCTACCGCGGCGTCGGCATCCCCGTCCTGGAGGGCTACGGCCTCACCGAAACGGTCGGCCCGGTCTCCGTCAACACGCCCCGCCTGTCCAAGATCGGCACCGTGGGCCCGGCCCTGCCTCCCATGTCCTTCAAGATCAGCGACCAGGGGGAAATCCTCCTCAAGGGCCCCAGCGTCTTCCAGCGCTACCACAACGACCCGGGCGCCACCGCCGCCTGCTTCACCGAAGACGGCTGGTTCCGCACGGGCGACCTGGGGTCCCTGGACCGCGACGGCTACGTGTCCATCACGGGCCGCGCGAAGGAGATCATCGTGACGGCCGGCGGCAAGAACGTCGCGCCTGCGGCGCTGGAAAACCCGATGCGCTCCCACCCGCTCATCTCCCAGGTCCTGGTCGTAGGCGACCAGCGTCCCTTCGTCGCCGCGCTCATCACGCTGGACGCGGAGATGCTGCCCGACTGGCTCACCGCACACTCGCTGCCCCCGATGAGCGTGGCGGAGGCCGCCACGAACGTCGAGGTTCTGGCCTCCCTGGAGAAGGCGGTGGCCTCGGCGAACGAGCACGTCTCGCGCGCCGAATCGATCCGCAAGATCAAGGTCCTCACCACGGACTTCACGGAGGCGAACGGCCTGCTCACGCCCTCGCTGAAGGTCAAGCGCCTGGAGGCCACGCGCCGCCTCGCGCCGATTATCGATGAGATCTACGGAGGACCCGTCCAGAGCTGAACCCCGCAAGGTTGCTCGCCCATAGACGAGGCCGTGGCCGGCTCGCGCTCCCCCGCGAAGGAGACGGGGGGTTGCGAGCCGGCCACGGCTTTATCGGATGGGCTCTCCTACTGCGAGGCGAGCGCCGCGGTAGGCGGTGTGCGGGCCGCTCGGATCGCGGGGTAGAGCCCGGCGACGGCGCCGATGAGGAGAGTGGCGCCCAGGCCTGCGGCGATCACCCACCAGTGCAGGGTGGGAGGCCAGCCGTAGACGTAACACATGCCCCAGGTGACGCCCGCACCGATGAGGCATCCAGCGAGTCCTCCAAGGAAGGACAGGAGCAGTGCTTCGGCCAGGAACTGAACGGTGATGTGGCCGCGCTTGGCACCCAGGGAGCGGCGCAGGCCGATCTCCTTGCGGCGTTCCAGCACGGAAATAATCATCGTGTTCGCCACTCCGATGCCGCCCACGAGCAGGGCGATCGAGCCGACACCTGCGAGCAGGGTCGTCAGGGTCTGGTCGGCCGCGTTCTGGGCGGCCAGTGCGTCGGAGGGGCGCGAGACCTTCAGGCCGGTGGCCCCCTGCGGGGCCAGAGTCGGACCCAGGAGCTCTCGCACCGTCTCAACCTGGGCCTCGGTGGAGCGCTCGTAGATAGTCGTGGGCGTCTTGCCTGCATCGAAAAGCGAGTTCGCGGCGGGCACGCCGATCAACGCGGCGTTGTCGAGTTCCTCGGCCAGGGGCGCGTGTTCCATAATGCCCAGGACCGTGAAGGAGCGCCCTCCGAGCCACACCTGGGTGCCCGGTTCGACGACGCCGAGGAGCGCGGCGGCCTTCGAGCCCAGGACGACGCCCGGGTAGCGAGCGGTGGCATCATTGAGCCAAGACCCGCTCTTCATGGTGCCCGAAATGACCTTGAGTAGGTTCGTATCGGCCGCCATCGTGAGGATACCACCGGTTGCGTTAGGGTCTGACAGTCGCGAACGGTACACGGAGATGCCGTTGAGCGTCGAGGTCGAAGCCGCGTCGGTCACGCCCGGGATCATACGGACTCGTCCCACGGAGTCTTCGGGTAGGATCAGATCCTGGCCACTCAGGTCAGCCCCGCTGCGCGCGGTCAGCATGTTCGTTCCCAGCGCCCGCAGCTGCTCTTGCAAGCGCGCCTGCGAGGATGCTGACACGCCGACAACGCCGACCATCGCCGCAATGCCGATCGCGATGCCCAGGGCCGAAAGGATTGCTCGCATGGGCCGGGCACGCAGCCCGGTCAGGCCGAGGCGAGCAACGTCGGAGGCGCGCAGCGCGGAACGGCCGGCTCCCGAATTCTTCTTACTCGTCATGGCCACCTCCCGGGTGCGCAGAGTCGGAAACGATCTCGCCATCACGGATGGCGATCTGGCGAGGCAGCGACGCTGCCAAGTCGTTGTCGTGAGTGATCACGATGATGGTGGTGCCGGCATCGTTGAGCTCTCGCAACAGCTCAACGATCGAAGCACCCGAACGCGAGTCGAGATTGCCGGTAGGCTCATCAGCCAACAGCAGGGCTGGGTGGCCGATGATGGCCCTGGCGATAGCGACCCTCTGGCGTTCGCCGCCCGACATCTGGTGGGGCTTGTGGTCCATGCGGTGCCCCAGCCCCACGCGGGTCAAGGCTTCGCGGGCCGCCTCACGCCGCTTGGCTCGCGGCACGCCCCGGTAGAGCAGGCCGTCAGCGACGTTATCCAGGGCGGACACGCCGGCCGTGAGGTGGAACTGCTGGAACACGAACCCAATCAGGGAGGAGCGCACGCCCGACAGTTCGGTGTCTCGCAGGGAGGACACGTCCGTGCCGTTGATGCACACGCTTCCCGAGGTGGGCCGATCCAGCGTTCCGATCAGGTTGAGCAGGGTGGATTTACCAGAGCCCGAGGGGCCCACGATGGCGACGAACTCGCCCTCGTCGACGCTCAGGGATACTCCGTTGCAGGCGTGCACGGGCGGCGAGCCAAACGACCGGTGCACGTCGGTCAGTTGCAGAATGTGGCTCATCGGTTGGGCACCACCACGCGCTGGCCTTCGGCGATCTCATCGCCGCTCACTTCGACGCGGTCACCCGCGAACAGGCCGACGGTGACGGGAACCCGACGAACTCCGCCCTTCTCATCCACAACCTCAACTCCGAACTGGTCGGTGCTGAGAGCAACGAGGGCACCCAAGGGCACGGACAGGACACCCTTGCGGGTCTCAGAGGTCAGGCCCAGGGAGACGGAGGCCTCCTGGAAGCCTTCCAGGGCGGAGGTGTCATCGGGGGTGACGGTGATCGGGATGATCCTCTCCTTATTCGTCTCCTTGCTGCCTTCTTCGCTTTCCTTCTCACGGGGCGGTTCCACGGAGGTGATCGTCCCGGTCGTTGTCGTCGCCGAACCGGGTAGGCGCACGGTGACGGAATTGCCGACGACGCCGAGCGCCTGGTCGGAGAGCTTCAGGTTCGCGGAAATCACCTGACGCGAGGACGAGGCAGTGAACAGCTCCGTCTCCATCGTGGCGCTGGTGCCGACGCGGGCCTTAAGCGCACCGATGCGCAGGTCTTCAGGGGCGAAGAGCACGGTGCCCAGCGGCAGGGAGCCGCTTTGGGGCAGAGTAAGCGCCTTCTGCCACTTCTTGATCGCCGCGATCGTATTCCAGTCGAAGTGGGCGTTGGGGGTGGCCTCGAAGTAGCCGAGCTCCGACAGCGCGGTCTCCAGCTGTCGCACGTCCTCACCGTCGCTCATGCCCTCCTCGAACGCGCGCCAGGCGGGGGTGGCGCCGTGGAGCAAATAGGTGTTGTTCCCGGCGACCGTGTACACGTGTGAACCCTGGGTGAGGGTTGTACCGGGCGTGGGCAGGGCTGTGACGACGCCATCAAAGGCGCTCTTGAGGGTGTAGGAGTCGGCGTAGTGGAGGGACCCCTGGACGGTGGTCTCACCGACCAGGTCTCCGCGGGTGACGGTCGCGGTGGCACCGTTAAAGGACTGCGGGGCATCGGCCTCGGCTTGAGCGCCCGAGCAGGCCGACAGGGTCATTCCCGCGACCGCCACCATCGCTAGTGCTGCGGCGAAGCGTGGGGTGCGTAGACAATTCACTTCGCGCCTCCGGGGTTACCGAAGCACTTGTTGAGAGCATCCTGCGGGATGTCCTGGATGTTGACGCCCTTGCCCGGCTCGGGGTCCTTCACGTCGTAACCAAGATCGCGCAGGCACTGGGCGCCCTTGACGAGGGCTTCACGTCCATTCGGATCCTTCGTCAGATCGTCGTCGCCCGTCAGACCCGACACCTTCGTCATGCACTCGTTGAGTGCCGAATTGAAAGCATCGGAGTTGTCCTTGATCTGCTCGGGCGTCAGCCCGGTGTCGGGAACGTCGAAGCCCTTCTCACGCATGCACTGAGCGAAAACCAGGTTGGGGTCGTTGCTGGCCGCGTTGGTGGCCGCCGAGCTTGGGCTCTTAGTGCTGGAGGCGGACGAACCGGTCGAGCCGGTCGAGCCGCATGCGCTGAGGGCTGCTGCCAGGGTGATGGCGATGACGGCGAGGGCGCTCGTCTGGGCGCGATTCTTCATCGAAAACTCCTTGAGGACTGCTTATCGGCAATGGTTCTCACTGCCTGTATAGATTACAGTCCACAACCCTGAAAGCTACCTGAAAACTATCCGGGAGCCTTCGCAGAATTTCATCAGACAACCCTGAGAGGTCCTCACAGCCACACACCGACAGAAACCACTGTCATGTCCAACTCCTCGCGAGCATATCTCACTCACACCCCAAGGACCTTGGAATACCGATGATCTAATGTCGACACCCGAACGCGATGCAGCAGAGTTGCCTGTGGAATTGCAGACGAATCAGGAGGTAGCGAAACAGGCGGGGGACGACGAAGGCGTCCCCCGCCTCAACTCTCCCACGCGTCGCCCGGAGCATCTCACGAGTTGCCCCGAAGAGGCTGCGAATGTGGAAGTCTTAACCCTCCTTGTCAGAAGCGCTCGCCATGTTTTCTTCAAGGATGGACACGATCTCGCCGTGCTTGGCCTCGGTGAGAGTCACCTTGCGGGCGAAGACGATGAACGCAAGGACGACAACCACCAGCGGCACGTAGAATGCAGCCGCCTTGAATGTCTCGATGTTGCTGCTCGTCAGAAGCGAAGGATCGACGTCGTTGGTCATGGCGGCCACGATGGCGACGAAACCGACGATCGAGTTCGACAGCGCGCCTGCGATCTTATCGAGCATCGGACGCACGGAAAGCGTCACCGCCTCGTTGCGCTTGCCGGTCTTCCACTGGCCGTATTCGACGGAGTCGGTGATCGTCAGGATCGCCGTCATCTGGATGCAGGTGGCGGGCAGGTAGAAGAGCACCAGGGCAACGAAGACGACTACGAGGTTCGTCGAGAAGATGATGAACAGGATGTAGGCGCAGGCCATGAACGCCATGCCACCGAGGTAGAGGTAGCGGCGCGGGACATGCCGGTTTATGACCGGGTATAGAGGCGTGACTGCAAGGCCGATGAGGAAGGCGATGATACCGACTACGGAGTAGATGTCCGGCTTTTGGAGGACGAACTTGAACAGATAGATCATGAATCCGGTCGTCGCGACATTCGCGATCGAGTACAGGACGTAGGACAAGGAGACCCAGAGGAGCTGGTCATTACGTCCGATCGCCTGGAAGGCCTGCAGGGGGTTGGACTTGTCGGCGGGATCGCGCAGCACGCTCTCCTCTTCGCGCGTTCCAAAAGCGACGGCCAGGCAGGTGACGATGCCAAGGATGGCGATCACGGCACCGAAGCCGCTCCAGCCTGCCTGACTCTCGGAGCCTGCACCTGCAAGGGCACCGAAGAACGCGACGACGGGAACGACAATCGCGGTCACACCGTTGTAGCCGATCGAGCCCGTGAAGGTACCGAGGGCGGTGTACACGCTACGTTCCTGCGAAGACGAGGACAGGGCGGGGATCATTCCCCAGTAGGAGATGTCACGTAGGGAGTACAAAACGTCGAGGACCACGAAGACGATCACGAAGACAACGATGAACACGCCCTTGTTCACGTTGACGAGGCCGAAGAGTCCGGTGAAGATCGCGAAGAGTAGGATCGAGGATCCAACACCGCCGATGACCTGCCAGGGCTTGAAGCGCCCAAAACGCGAGTTCGTGTTGTCCACGAGGTTACCCAGGAGCGGATCGATGAAGATCTCAACAATCCTGATGATGAAGACGAGAGCCGTGATGATCGCGATCATCGCCTTGGCATCGGAGTCCTCGTAGTCACGGAACAGGGTCTGCGCCGCGTAGTAGGTGACAAAGAAGGTCGACAGCGCGTTGTAATACGCGGCCTGCCCGAGGTTGCCGATCGCGTAGCAGATTCGCGACACCCAGCTCTTGTTCATTCCTTGTTCGTGTGCCATTGTCCCTCTCCTTTGAAGCAACACTTGCATGGACAGTCATAACTTAACATATTTACCTTGCAGCTCCAAGGTCATTTAGATCATACGAGCATTTACAAGTAACCTAATTGCGTATTTGTACACGGCAGGTTAATCTGTTCTCAGAGCACGATCGCTCCACCGCAACGTCGCACATCCGGAGGTCACCATGTTCCACACGCCCCATGTTTCCACCCCCACATCTGCTTGGCTCAGCGATCCACAGACCTTTGCCGTCAATCGACTTCCCGCCCGCTCTTCCCATGACTCAGACACGCACCGCCAGAGCCTCGATGGAACCTGGGAGGTAGCACTCACCACCGCATCGCGCATCTGCCTCGTCTCCCCCACCGACTGCTTCTTAACCGAGGAAGCGTGCGACCTGCCCGTCCCCTCGACGCTCGAAGCGGAGGGACTGTGGCCACCGGCCTACGTCAACATCCAGATGCCGTGGGACGGACACGCTAATCCGACGGCTCCCAACTTTCCCGAGGACTGCCGAGTCGCCGTCTACCGTCGCCAATTCCGCCTTGACGACGCCGTGCTGGAGAGTCTCAAGGCACGCGGCAGCGTACGCCTACGTTTTGAAGGCTTCGCGACCGCGCTCTACGTGTGGGTCGACGGCGCGTTCGTCGGATACTGCGAGGATGGCTACACTGCGAGTGAGTTCGAGGTGATGCAGGCTCTCAATAGCGATAGCGGCACGGAGGAACACGAGCTCGTGGTCGCGTGCTACGAGCACTCGAGCGCTTCCTGGCTTGAAGGACAGGATTCGTGGCGTTTCCACGGCCTGTTCCGCTCCGTTTACCTGATCGCGCTGCCGGTGTGCCACATCGAAAACCTAATGGTGGACACGGACTACGACGCAGCGACGGGCATGGGCACCCTGGACATCAAGGCCGACATCTGCGGCATCGATGCTGACGTCACCATCAGCGCCGAACTTACGGACCGCTCGGCCACCGTCGTGTGGAGCCACCGCAGCCCCACGAGGGAGCCCGTCATTGAGCTGAGCGGTGTTCTATCCAAGATTTGCCCATGGACGGCGGAGGACCCGGCGCTCTACACGCTGAGCGTGGCTCTTCTCGATGCGGACGGACACACGCACGAGGTCGTGAGCCAGCGCGTGGGCTTCCGCCGTTTTGAGATCGTCGACGGCGTGTTCACTCTCAACGATCAGCGCCTGATCTTCCGAGGAGTGAACCGTCACGAGTTCAGCCCATACACGGGCCGCACGATGGCGATGGAGGACATGGTCACGGATGTACGACTGTGCAAACAGCTCAACATCAACGCCATTCGCACGAGCCACTACCCTAACGACACGCGATTCCTCGATCTGTGTGACGAATACGGCCTGTACGTCATCGACGAGGCGAACCTGGAGACCCACGGCTCATGGTGCACACCAGGCGATATTCCCACACCCGAGACGGCCATCCCGGGCTCGAAGATGGAGTGGGAGAACGCATGCGTGGATCGCGTGGAGTCGATGGTGCGCCAGGACCGCAACCACGCGAGTGTGCTCATCTGGTCACTGGGTAACGAGTCCTACGGCGGCGAGGTGTTCCGCAGCATGTACCGACGCTGTCACGAGCTGGACGAGGCCCGTCCAGTTCACTACGAGGGCGTGACATGGGATCGCGAGTTCGACGATGCCTCGGATATCGAGTCGCGCATGTACGCCCATCCCGACGCTATTGAGGAGTACCTGCGCTGTGAGCCGGCAAAGCCCTACCTGTCGTGCGAGTACATGCACTCAATGGGTAACTCAGTGGGAGGCTTGCAACTGTACACGGACCTCGAGCGTTACCCCGAGTACGGCGGCGGCTTCATCTGGGACTTCATCGATCAGGCTCTGTACCATGAGCCGACCGCCGGATCGGGCGGTGAGTTCCTGGCCTACGGCGGCGACTTCGGTGATCGTCCTTGCGACTGGGAGTTCTCGTGCGACGGCATCGTTTTCGCGGATCGTACGCCCAAGCCTCAGGCGCAGGCGGTGAAGGCTCTCTACGCCCCGGTGACACTCACCCCCAGCGCGCAGGGCATACGTCTGGGTATACTCACCCTTCCCGCTCCGCTTGAGCACCTGAGAGTGCGCGCCCGCGTGCTCGCGGACGGCGAGGTCGCATGGGAGGCCGAGTACGAGGCGGCATCCGCGAGCGGCCCGGAGGGCTTGGTCGAGGTACGTTGGCCCAGCGAGCTGTTGGGCGAGACAGCACGAGAAATTGTCCTGGAGGGGACGCTGTTTCTCGCCGCGCCTACCGCGTGGTGCGAGGCGGGGCACGTGGTGGCGGTGGGTCAATCGATCCACGCGCGCCCGGAGCCGCCAACGGAGGAGATCGAGGGTGAGGCTGACTTCACGCTGGGACGCTGGAACGTCGGCATGCGCCACGGCGAGAGCGAGGCTCTGCTGTCTCGCACCGCCGGCGGCATCGTGCAGTGGAAACGCGGGGAGGAGGCCATGGTGCTCTTCCCGCCTCGCCTAACGACGTTCCGTCCCCTCACAGACAATGACCGCGGGGCCGGCCACGGTTTCGAGCGTGCATGCTGGACGACCGCCGGTGCCTACGCCCGCTGCGTGGACACACGGGTTGAGCCCCGTGAAGGCGGCGTCGTCGTCACCTACGACTACCAGTTGGCCAGCCTGGACAACGTCATCGTTCCCGTGCGCTACGAGCTGCGTACCGATGGAACGATCCGCCTGACGGCAACCTACCCGGGTGCCCAGAACCTGCCGACGATGCCATGTTTCGGCCTCGAGTGGGCTCTACCTTCCTCGATTGACCGGCTGCGTTTCTACGGCCTCGGCCCTGTCGAGGCCTACGCGGATCGCCTAGCCGGCGCAAACCTGGGTGTGTGGGAACTCAGCGCCGCGCAGGGCCTGGCCCACTACGCGGTGCCGCAGGAGTGTGGCTTCCACCCCGGTGTGCGCTGGTGCGATGCGACCGACGCCAACGGCCACGGGCTGCGCGTACAGGCCCGCGCCAACCTAGGCATCTCTCTCCTACCCTATTCGTCCACGCAAATTGAGAACGCACGCCACTGGTGGGAACTTCCCGAGCCTTCGCAGCGTACCGCGACGTACCTGCGTCTGCTCAGCGCACAGATGGGCGTGGGCGGCGATGATTCGTGGGGTTCACCGGTCCACGACGAGTTCCAGATCGACGCGACGCACGAGCAGATCGTGGACGTGACGCTGTCTCTCCTGTGACGAGGCAACGCGGCGGCGGGGTGAGAAGCACACGCCGCCGCCACGTTGCGCGTCAGACGATCAGTACCGGGGCGTGTCCTCGACGGGAATAAAGCTCTGCCGAGGCACCAGGCGCGTGGAGAGGAGCACGTGATGCTTGTGCCGGAACCGGCCGACAATCGCGTCGGAAAGAAGCATGAGGGCTGTCTCGGCGAGCTCTGAACGCTCAATCGCGTAGGAGCTGAGCGTGGGAGCCGTGTACTGACACACTTCGAGATTATCGATCGACAGGACCGCGACCTCCTCGGGAATCCTCACCCCACGGGCCACCAGCGCCTGGATGACGCCGACTGCCAAAGGATCTGCAGCCACGAGGATCGCGTCAGGCATCGCCTCCGCATGGGCATCCAGCAGAGCCTCGGCCTGGTCACGCCCGTTATCAACCGTGAATGGGCCGGACGCATACACGTGCCCGTCGGTCGGCATCCCCAGCAGACGCGCCCACTCATCGAAAGCAAAGGTGCGAGGATCCCGGGCGAAGACGTGCGACCCCATCATGTGCCCGTCTCCACCGATAAAAGCGATACGCTCGCGCCCCTGCTCGCGCAGCGCGTAGATGGCCTCGATGACGGTTTGCTGCAGGTCGGGGCGCACCGAATGAAAGAGGGTGGGTGCGGGATTGATATCGATGAACACGCCGTGTGCCAGCGCCTCATGCAGCCTTTCAAGATCCTCACTCGCGATCGGAGCGGGCCCCAGGGAGACGAAGCCAGCGAAGTCATCACCGGCTTCGACCAGCGAGTCTACGTCGGAGAAGAAGGACAGGCTCATCATGTTTTTGACCGCGCATTCGCGCAGTGCGTCACGCACGTCTGCGAAGTAAGTGTCCTGGGGTCCGCGCGTCGCGTCGAAATTCTCCAGCACCGCCATCATCTGCGGAATTCCGGAGCGCGAGGAGCGCAGCGCGTAGCCGAGCTCATTGGCCACCTGAATAACGCGATGTCGGGTCGATTCTTTCGCGGTGAAGCTGGGATCCCCCGAGAGCACACGGGACACAGTCGCCTTCGAGTACCCTGTCGCCTTCGCGATATCACCTAGATTGACCATCAATCCCCATCCTGAAATGCCACGTGTTCAGCTCGTACAGTCTAGTCGAGAGGCAGAGAAAAGGCTGACACCACCGCCCCTCATCGCCAGCCACCGCAGTCGCATGCAATGCCTCACAAGCGCATCTCCCCATATCCCCTAAACCGCAGAATATCACCGATCCAATGTCGACACCTGAACGCGACGCAGGAGAATCGCCTGCGGAATTAATGAGGCAGGACTCTACAGACGCGGCCCCTCGTTGTACTCGGCCTTGATGTCCTCGTGGTGGCGGATGACCTCACGGACCATGAAGCCCAGGAACTTTTCGGCGAAATCAGGGTCGAGGCCGGAGGATGCTGCCAGGGTGCGCAGGCGCTCAACCTGGCGGGCCTCGCGGGCCGGATCGGCGGGAGGCAGGTCCAGCCGAGCCTTGATGTGCCCGACGCGCTGGGTGCAGCGGAAGCGCTCAGCGAGGATGTGCACGAGGGCAGCGTCGATGTTGTCGATCGTGGCGCGCGCATCCGCCAGCTCGGCGGGAACACCGCTCACTCCCAGGTCGGCCGAAGCGGCCACCGAGGCCTCGTCACGCTGTGCCATTGTTCCTCCCCTAGGGTCTCAACTGACCTCAGTGTAGCGGGAGAACTCAGGCGCTGCGCTTGCCTTCCGAGGAGGGCTCCGGGTAGAGCTCGGCGGGGCCCACGCCCTCAACCAGGTCGCGGGTGACAACCACGCGTGCGACGTCGTCGCGGCTGGGCAGGTCGAACATGAGATCCGACAGGGTCTGCTCCATGATCGACGACAGGCCACGGGCACCCGTCTTTCGCTCGTTCGCGCGAGCGGCGATCGCAAGGAGTGCCTCGTGCGTGAACTCCAGCTCCATGTTGTCCAGCTCGAAGAGGTGCTGGTACTGGCGCACGAGCGAGTTCGACGGCTCGGTGAGGACACGGACGAGGTCCTCCTCCGTCAGCTCCTTGGTGGAGGTCAAGATGGGGAGTCGGCCGATGAACTCCGGGATCATGCCGAACTTGTGCAGATCCTCGGCGGAGACGGCCTCGTAGAGGTCACCCATCTCGGAGGTGCTCTTCAGCTCCGAACCGAAGCCCGTCGACCGGCGGCCCAGGCGGGCCTTCACGATGTCCTCGATGCCCGCGAACGCACCGGCCGCAATAAAGAGGATGCCGGAGGTGTCGATCTCGAGGAACTGCTGGTGGGGGTGCTTGCGTCCGCCCGTGGGGGGAACGGAGGCAACCGTGCCCTCGATGATCTTCAGGAGGGCCTGCTGGACGCCCTCACCCGACACGTCGCGGGTGATCGAGGCGTTCTCAGCCTTCCGGCCGATCTTGTCGATCTCGTCGACGTAGATGATGCCCTTCTCGGCCTTCTTGATATCGCCGTCGGCCTCCTGGATGAGGCGCAGGAGGATGTTCTCCACGTCCTCGCCCACGTAGCCGGCCTCAGTCAGAGCGGTCGCATCCACGATCGCGAAAGGCACGTCAAGGAGGCGGGCCAGGCATCGCGCCAGGTGGGTCTTGCCCGTGCCCGTGGGGCCCAGCAGCAGGATGTTGGACTTGGTACCCAGCATGTCCTCAGCATTACCGGCCTCGCGCGAGCGCACGCGCTTGTAGTGGTTATACACGGCCACCGACAGGGCGCGCTTGGCACGGTCCTGACCGATCACCCACGTGTTCAGGAATTCGTTGATTTCGCGCGGCTTAGGCAGCGGAGTCGCCGAGGAGGAGGACTGCTGAGCACCCAGCTCCTCTTCGATGATCTCGTTACACAGCTCAATGCACTCGTCGCAGATGTACGCGCCGGAGCCGCCGATGAGCTTACGCACTTGCTTCTGGCTCTTCCCGCAGAAAGAGCACTTGAGCAGTTCCGCGCCATCAGTCAGACGAGCCACGAGACCTCCAAGGTGTTGAACGTTTTGCCGTTCGATCGGATACGCTTTCGCACTTGCTAGCAAACAACGTAGTGCACGCGGGGCAGTTTTCCGCTTAGCCACGCCTATTGTTATGAAAAGTTCACCCTCAGCCGAGCGCCGACACTGACCCGCTCAACGAGAGAGACAGCGACGAGGCCGTGGCACCCACCGCACACGCGCGCGGGGAAACCACGACCTCGTCAATGAAGACAGCGTCACAGAGCCTTGCGGGACTCCAGCACCTGGTCGATCAGGCCGTACTCGGCGGCCTGCGGGGCGGTGAGGATCTTGTCGCGCTCGATGTCGCGGCGCACCTGCTCCACCGGCTTGCCCGAGTGCTTCGAGATGGTGTCCTCGAGCCACGCGCGCATGCGGTCGATCTCGTCGGCGACGATCTGGATGTCCGAGGCCTGCCCCTGCATACCCTCCATCGCCGGCTGGTGGATGAGGACGCGGGCGTTGGGCAGCGCCAGACGCTTACCGGGCGAACCTGCGGCCAGCAGCACGGCGGCAGCCGAGGCGGCCTGGCCGAGGCACACCGTCTGGATCTGCGGCTTGATGTACTGCATCGTGTCGTAGATGGCGGTCAGCGCCGTGAAGGAGCCGCCGGGCGAATTGATGTACATGGTGATCAGCGAATCGGGATCCTGGGACTCCAGGACCAGCAGCTGCGCCATGACGTCATCCGCGCTGGCGTCATCCACCTGAACGCCCAGGAACACGATGCGGTCTTCGAAGAGCTTCGTGTAGGGGTTCTGACGGCGGAAACCGTAGGCCGTGCGCTCCTCGAAGTCGGGCAGCACGTAGCGGGCCTGGGGCATCTGGCGGGCGACCGCCTCAAAGTAGGGCTGGATGCTCATCAGTTCTCTCCTCGCGTTCCGATCTCCTGCGGGCTGTCGATCACGCGGTCGACGAAGCCGTACTCGAGGGCTTCCTGCGCAGTGAACCAGTGGTCACGATCGCCGTCGGCCTCGACCTGCTCGACGGTCTTGCCCGTGCGAGACGCGGTGATGGCAGCGAGTTCCTTCTTCATGCCCAGGATCAGGTCCGCGTTGATGCGGATCTCGGTCGCGGAACCGCCCGCACCGCCCAGGGGCTGGTGCAGCAGCACGCGGGTGTGGGGGGTGATGTAGCGCTTGCCGGGGGCTCCCGCGGTAAGCAGGAACTGGCCCATCGACGCGGCCATGCCCATGCCGACCGTGACGACGTCGGGCTTGATGTACTGCATCGTGTCGTAGATGGCCATGCCGGCCGTCACCGAGCCGCCGGGCGAGTTGATGTACAGGTAGATGTCGCGGTCCGGGTCCTCGGCCGCGAGGAGCAGCAGCTGCGCGCAGATCACGTTCGCATTCTCGTCGCGGACCTCGCCGCCCAGCCAAATGATGCGTTCCTTGAGCAGGCGCTGGTAGACCGAGTCGCCCAGTCCCAGCTGCGAGCCTTCGCCAGCAGCACCGGTGTTGTGCACGCTCACGCGTACCTCCTCGTCTGTTCGCGGGCCCCGTCGGCCCATTGGTGTCAACCGTACCCGCAGCGCGCCCGCTCGTGCGCGCGCCGGGCCGTCGTTTCGCTGTCGGCACATGCACTGAGCACATGCGCTCGACACATGCACTGAGCACATGCGCTCGACACATGCACTGAGCACATGCGCTCGACACATGCACTGAGGGGGCGAGGCTCGCGCCCCACCCCCTCAGCCCACGAGTTAGTCACTCGTCAGCGGGTATACCCGCCGCGGTTCACTCCTGCTCGTCAGCGACCTCGGTGATGATCTCCGCGCCCTCTTCGGTGGCGGGATCGGTGCCGAAGAACTTGCTCAGGTCGACGTCGGCGCCGTTGGCATCCTTGACGGTAACGACCTTCAGGGCCTCAATGAGGGCCTTGGAGCGACCCAGGTCGGCCACAACGTTGGCCATCTGCTGGGAGGAGGAGAACAGCTGGTTGATGTCGATGCCGAAGTTCTGCGACATCTGGATCGCGTAGTCGATCAGCTCCTGCTGGGAGACCTGCACGTCGAACTTCTTGGCCAGGGCCTCGGAGAGCAGCTCGGTGCGGATTTCCTTCTCGACGGCCTCGCGGGCTTCCTTCTTGGCCTTGGGCTTGGCGTCCTCGCCGACGCGGTGCTCGACCTGGTGGTCGACCGCGGACTCGGGCAGGACGATCTCGACCTTGTCCAGGAGGAGGTCGATGAGGGCATCGCGCGCAGCGAGGGCCTGCTGGGATTCCTTGGACTGGGCGGCCTGCTTCTTCAGGTCTTCCTTGAGCTCGTCGATGGTGTCGAACTCGGAGACCATCTGAGCGAAGTCATCGTCAGCCTTGGGCAGCTCGCGGGTCTTCATAGCCTTGATGGTGATGGTCACCTCGGCCTCTTCGCCCTCGTGCTCGCCACCCTTCAGCTTGGAGGTGAAGGTGACCTCTTCGCCGGCCTTGGTGCCGCGCAGGGCGGTGTCCTGGCCGTCAAGCATGGAGCCGGAGCCGATCTCGTAGGAGACGTCGGAGGCGGAGTCAACCTGCTTGCCGTCGATGGTGGCGACCAGGTCGATGGTCGCGAAGTCGCCGGTCTTGGCCTTGCGGTTGATGGTCTTGAGGGTCGCGAAGCGGCCGCGCAGGTCCTCAAGTTCCTTCTCGACGTCCTCTTCGGTGACCTCGGTGGGCTCGACCTCGACGACGAGCTTCTCGTCGATCTCGGGCAACTCGAAGGCGGGGACGACGTCAACCTCGGCAGTGAAGACGAGCTGGCCGCCCTGGGCGCCGGTCACGTTGGGGATCTCGGTGACGTCGACAGTGGGCTGAGCCATGGGGCGCAGGTCGTTCTCGTTGACGGCGTCGGAGTAGTAGCCGGGCAGGACCTGGTTGACGACCTGCTCGATGACGGCGGCGCGGCCGAAGCGCTGGTCGATAATGCGCGGAGGCACGTGGCCCTTACGGAAGCCGGGGATGTTGACCTGTCCGGCGATCTCCTTGTACGCCTTGTCCATTTCGGACTTCAGTTCCTCGAAGGGAACCTCAACGGTCAGACGAACCTTGGTGGGCTCGAGGGTTTCAACGGTGCTCTTCACGTGCGTACGCTCCGTAGTCTACGAATTCGGGAACGCCCATTTCAGGCGCATAACAACTCGCTTAGTGTACGCCACGACCCCGCTGATGTCCTCATTCGCGGGGCATTAGTGGGCATATCCACCCCTCTACAGCCGCTTCAAGTGCGCAACGCCACACGGGGAGGTACCCCTCTCTTCCCATTCGCGAGGCCGGGGCCGCCCGCACTCAGGGGCACACTCAGGGGGCGAGGTAGTGGGAGCGCCCTCGCACAACGGCTGCCAGGCGGGCGCGGGGCACATCGGCGACGAGGCGCACCGCGGCGGCGATCTCGCCGTGAATGGCTCGCGCCTCGGCGTCATCTGTCGCGGTAAAGCGTGCGGTGACACGGGGCTGGCCGGAGGCTATGTCGATGTCCCAGGATTCGAGCCGGGTGACGGAGCGGGCGGCGGCCTCGACTTCTTCGGGGGCACGGCCTGGTGCCAGAGTCGTGACCGTCATGATGGTGCGATAGGACGGCATGGACTCCCCCAGGATCGTAAGAAAAAACCGCGACACTATGGCCGCGGCTGGTCGGGGTGACAGGATTTGAACCTGCGACCCTCTGCTCCCAAAGCAGATGCGCTACCAAGCTGCGCTACACCCCGTTGGACTGATGTCCGGTGCCCCATCATACGGGAGGGCGGTTTAAATGTCGCGCACGCGGACAATACCCGCTACGATCTTCGTGTCCCCTTCGGGGGCACGCGGATGTAGCTCAATGGTAGAGCCTCTGCCTTCCAAGCAGATCACGCGGGTTCGATTCCCGTCATCCGCTCCAGCACTGGGAAAGCCCCGGGCCACTCGGCCCGGGGCTTTCTTGTCACATGCTCACATTCACGGTTATAGGACAAAACGTGTTGGTTTTATGGTGACTTTTCGGCTTTTTGGTGCGGAAAAATCGGTATTGAAGTTGGTGGGAGCCAACTTGAAGGATGGACAAAACGTGTTGGTTTTGTAGCGACTTTTCGGCTTGCTGGTACGGGAAAATCCACATTGAAGTTGGTTGTTTCATCGTGGGGGTATGAATACCCCCAAATGCCCGGCGTGCGGGCGAACGATGACCAGGTATGGGCACTCGGCTTCAGGGGCGCAGTTCGCCGGTGTGCTAGCTGCCTGCGCTCCTCGCCACGCACGTGGGCCCGCTAATGCGAGCCTGGGCAGCCCCGCCCACGCTCACATAAGAGGGTTAACGCGCTAATTAGCGGGTTAACGTGCGCATCCAGGGGTTCACGCGCATATTCAGCGGTTTGCATGCGGGCTACATGCCAGGCCGGGCACCGTTACCTCCAACACGCAGAACGCGTCAGCCGCAACCACCGTTTTCAGCGTTCTTCACGGAGGTGGGCTGCGATGTGAGCGCCATACCGCCCCGAACCGCGACATCACTACCCCGAACCGCGACATCACCGCCCTGAATCGCGACCCCACTGCCCACGACCGCGACCTCGCCGCGACTAAACGGGGGGATTTGCACCATTAGGAGCGCGACACGCCGGCGACACGCCGAAGGGAGGGTCATAATGCTGCAAAACCCCCACCATTAGCCCCCGCGTCAGGCTCCCTCACCGGTGCATGGCCGCCTGGCGGGGCGCCGATTAACGCCGGTGAGGCATCGCCAGCAACGACGGGGGACATCATGGTCGCCAGCTCCGAGACAACGCTTGTGATCGATGGGGTGTTACACCCGATCGGGAAGATTCAACCCCTTCTGATCGGGTGGATTCTTCCCTAACGGGTTGAATGCTCCCGTTGGGGTTGAGCCTATCTGAGACGCAGCAGCGCGAGCACGCTAGCCCAACGACACCGCCCTCGACGATGCCTGGGACCGAGCCACGACCAACACGTTGTGACCTTTGCCCGGGCTTTCCGCTCACTCACCTATGCTCACGCGGTTTCGGGGAACGCGGAGGTGTCGACGACGTAGCGGTAGCGCAGACACCGGCCCAACACGACGATCACAAGTTTGCGTCGATGAGAACCTCACGCGGCATGTCCCCATATTTCTTCGGCGTCGCAATCCCGTACGCAAGAAGCGGGTTTGCCTGCAGCAAGGGCTCGATCCGCACCCCCAACCAATCATCACAAATACCTGCATTCTGAACAAAATGATGCAACACTGCCAGGATCTTATAAATCGAACGCTCATCAAACGTCCGGTAGTTTCTCTTGATCCTGTTTGCAATATTTCGATTCAGCGCAGGTGCATCCGACACAGAAATATTCCAAAGCCGATTGAAGTGCGAACAGCGATTTCGCAAATAAACGAACGATCGAACTTGGGAGGGAAAACTACGTCGCGACATACTAAGCGGGGGTGCAACAATTGAATCTAAAACGTCAGACACTCCTGAGGCATGAATCATACGCGATAGTGTCCCAAAGCTAAGAACCTCAACAGCAACCCATATCGGCATCCTGTCGTAGGCCTGAGGAAGATACGACGTGCCAGACTTAATCTCATCACGATAGTGCAGAACGAACAGATCATTACTACGATCCAGGTCGGACAGTATGCGCTCCTGCACCGGTTCCTCTCTAGAGCAAGACAGGGGTTGACTAAAACCTTCACCACGAGCATAAGAGGCAACAGGAGCAAAGTGCTCCGCGTAATGATACGCAAATCGATTTCGCAGGAAAATTTCACATGAGGCTAGCAACATAGAGCACTCATGACTGAGCAGGCGCTCCATCTCATACAGCCGATAGACAGCATCAAAGCTTGTCCCATCAATGAACGAATCGTCTTGATGATCCGGATCGAGCTGCCAATAGCGAAAATAGCCGGATAGGCGATAGTAGTTGACGCGAGATAAGATAGCTGCAGCTTCTACCTCATCCTCAATGAGCATGCCACGACGCTTTAGCAGATCAAGCTGTTCACCGTATGTCAGCCGAACTTTACCGACTTCTGAACGCATTTCAGGCTTCCTCGCATAAAATGGCCCCGGCCATTTGTGCATGTGTGCAGTAATAATTTTACTACACCAGAGGCCTGGCCGGGGGTCTGTCAAGATGACAGATTACACGACGCGGCCAGAGAACGCAACTAGCATTCGTGAGATCTGAAGTGATCTCAAACACTCAATATCCATCTTAGTGTCGAAGAGCTAGCTACGAGTAGCATCGTTCGCCCAGAGAATGGGAAAGCCCCGGGCCACATGGCCCGGGGCTTTCCCGTCACTCACTCACATTCACGCGCTCTCGGGGAACGTCGAGGTGTCGATGACGTAGCGGTAGCGCACGCGCGAATCAACGATGTTGTCGTAGGCCTGCGTAATCTCATCACCGGCGATCATCTCAACCTGCGGAATGACGCCGTGCTCGGCACAGAAGTCCAACATCTCCTGAGTTTCGGCGATTCCGCCGATCTGGGAGCCCGCAAAGGACTTGCCGCCGTTGACGAAGGCGCGCAGTGGCAGGGAGACGGGTTCGGAGGGCAAGCCCACGTCGACGAAGACGCCGTAGGGGCGCAGGGCAGCCATGTAGCCGGCGTAGTCCAGGCCCTCGGCGGAAACGGTGCACAGGATGAGGTCGAAGGAGCCGCGCAGGGACTCGAGCACGCCCTCTTCACTGGTCGCGTAGAAGTGGTCGGCACCGAAGCGGCGGGCGTCATCTTCCTTAGAGCGGCCGTGGGAGATGACGGAGACCTCCGCGCCCATGGCCTTGGCGATCTGTACGCCCACGTGCCCAAGGCCACCCATGCCGAGGATGGCGACGCGCGAGCCGGGGCCCACCTGATAGTGCCTGAGCGGCGAGTAGGTGGTGATGCCGGCGCACAGGAGGGGTGCGCAAGCGGAGAAGTCGAGCGACTCCGGGACGTGGAGGGCGAAGTCCTCGCGCACGGTGAAACCGCGCGAGTAGCCGCCGGTCGTCGGGTTACCCTCGGCGTCGGCGCGGTAGGTCCACAGGGTGCCCGGCGTCGATGTGCACCACTGCTCGTAGTCGGATTCGCACATCTCGCAGGAGCCGCAGGAGCCGACCATGCAGCCCACGCCCACTCGATCCCCCACCTTAAACGTTGTCACGCCGGGGCCAACCTTGGCGACGGTACCGACGAACTCGTGGCCGGGTACCAGCGGGTAGGACACGGGACCCCACTCGCCTCGGGCGGCGTGGATGTCGGAGTGGCAGATGCCCGCGTAAGCGACGTCGAAGTAGATCTCACCCTCGCCGGGTTCGCGGATGTCGATCTCGAGGGGGTGGAACTGGGTCGTGGCGTCGTCACATCCGTAGGCGATCACACTAGGCATAGGAACTCCTTTGTCCGGTCAATTGGATTGCTACCAGCATACTCCACGAGCGTCAGACTGATCGAACATGTCGCAGCGCCGTTACTTTCTCGAAGGCTTGTGCGTCACGGGCTGACGCAGGCCTGCCAAGTCTCGGGTTATGTGTAGGGGCGTTGAGGCCGCTTACGTTCGTATTGCGGGAATCCAGGTTCCGCTGACGTTCCTATCTGCGAGCCCAGTACACCCGATCCGTGGGCATTGCACCCGATCCGTGGGCATTGCACCCGATCCGTAGGCATTGCACCCGTTCTGATCGGGTGCAGCGCCACATAACGGGTGCAGCACCACGTAACGGGTGCAGCGCCACATAACGGGTGCAGCGCCACGCAACGGGTGTAGCGCCCCGCGTGACATCGCCACTTGATTGGCCTGCCACGTCCCGGGTTATGTGTAGGGCTGTTGAAGCCGCTTTCTTTCGTATTGCGGGAATCCAGGTTCCGCAGTCGTTCCTGTCTGCGAGCGCGGTGCACCCGATCCGTAGGCATTACACCCGATCCGTAGGCATTGCACCCGTTCTGATCGGGTGCAGCGCCACATAACAGGTGCAGCGCCCCTCATAATGTCGCCGCTTGATTCGCCTGCCAAGTCCCGGGTTTCATGTAGGGGCGTTGAGGTCGCTTTCTTTCGGGTTGTGGGGTTCCATGTTCCGCGGTCGTTCTTGTCTGCGAGCGCGGTACACCAGATCCGTGGGCATTGCACCCGATCCGTGCGCATTGCACCCGTTCTGATCGGGTGTAGCGCCCCGTAAAGGGTGCAGCGCCCCGCAACGGGTGCAGTGCCCACGTCATGTCGCCGCTTGATTGGCCTGCCGAGTCCCGGGTCTCGTGTAGGGGCGTTGAGGCCTCTTTCTTTCGCGTTATTGCATGTTGGTTTTCTGCTTGTTGTGGTGCGATGGCACCCAGGGCGAGGTGTGGGCGGCTTGTGTTGCACCAGTGGACACAGGTTGAGGTTTCGCGTTCGACATCGCATTGGTCGTGCCATGGACCCATGCAACTGGGGCGTGCCTTACTGGGACAAGACAGTGCAGATTGGCTCGACTCCCCACCGATGTCGATTGACCTCGAAGAAGTCGTAGACTAACGCCCGAGGCGACCCGGCTCCACCCCGGGAAAGCTGAAGCTGCCTTCAAGATCTCATTGGCTCGGCGCAGTTCACGGCTCTCAGCTTCCACGCCCGGATGTGGGCCTCGTGATCACTGACCTCGCCGCGCTCATTGCGTCCTCCCTGCTCCTCGGCACGCACCCAGGTACTCAACGCCTCAGGATTGCCCCCGAACTGGCCGAAGACACCCTCCACAATGCCCGGGATGTATCAAATCTCTTGGGTTTCGCTGCGCACGAAGGGTTTAACGCCGCCACGCATAGAGTCGCACTGTCCACCCGACAGAGTAAACGAAACCCCAGCGCGTGTGCGCCGGGGCGTTGGGGTGGCTGACGGGACTCGAACCCGCGACGTCCTGGACCACAACCAGGTGCTCTACCAACTGAACTACAGCCACCATCGCGTCGCCGTGAAGGCAACGGGTAGAGTTTAGCACTACCCGCCCGAGCTTGGAAACTCGAGCACTACCCTCACGGCGGTGGCGTGCGTCACCAGTGGGCGCGCGCGGAGATCGCGTCGGCGAAGTTGCCGAGCGCGCCCGGGGTGGCACCCAGGTAGAGGTCGGCGTCCACGAGGGAGACCTCCATGACCAGGAAGGAGCCCTTGCCGTCGGGGACCAGGTCCACGCGGTTGAAGAGGAACTGCTCGTCGTGGCCCAGGCGCGAGCGCACGTAGCCGTGCAGGACGCGGCGGATCTCTTCGCCCCACTTCCAGGCGACGGAGTCAGCGGCCTCGGCGGTCACTACTGCCTCGTGAACGGCATGATCGCTGACCGACGCGGGGTGCAGGGCGGAGCGCTTCTCGACGGCATGGGAGACCAGGCCGTTGAAGAAGACCAGCGAGATCTCGCCGTGCAGGTCAATCTCCTCAACGTAGCGCTGGATCATGACGGAGCGACCCTCGCCCAGCAGGCCCTGGACCTGGCGCATGGCGGCCTGACGCTGGCGGGTGTCGACCGTCGTGTAGCGGCCGATATCGCGCACGCCCGAGGACACGGCGGGCTTGACGACGAACTCGCCGAAGGCCGGGAAGCGCGTGTGGATCTGGTGCTTGGACAGGTTCTGCTCGGGCTCCAGCCAGTTCGTGGGAATCGTGGGCATGCCCAGGGCGGCCAGTTCCTTGAGGTAGTGCTTATCCGTGTTCCAGTTCAGCACGTCCGCGGAGTTCTGCACGCGACGCAGCTGCTTCGTCCACTCCAGGAACGCGGGGCGATCACTCGCGTAGTCGGACACGGAGCGCACGACGACCATGCCGGCCTCGGACCAGTCGACGTCGGGGTCGTTCCACACCTTGATCTGGGGGTCGCACCCGCGCGCCGCCAGCTCATCGAGCAGACCTTCCTCACCTTTGAAGAGGTTGGGCATGGACTTGCAGGTCACCAGGGTGACTTTGGGATGGGCCGTCATAGTTATCTTTCTATCGTGGGAATTAGTTGATTAACGAGGCATTGGCTGGGTGCTCAGCGCAAGCCGAGCGGGCGCTGCGCGGCCTCGGTCAGCAGTTCGGTCAGCAGGTCCGGGTAGGACAGGCCTGCGGCGGCCCACATCTGCGGGTACATCGAGATAGGCGTGAAACCGGGCATCGTGTTCACCTCATTGATGATGACGGTGTCGCTGGCCTCGTCGAGGAAGAAGTCGACGCGCGCCAGGCCCTCGCACTCGAGGGCGTCGAAGGCACGCCACGCGGTCTCGCGAATGCGATCGGCGTATTCGGGAGCGACGTCGGCCGGGCAGGACAGGCCGACCACGTCGTCCACGTACTTGTGCTCGTAGTCGTAGAACTCGCCCTCGGGGACGACGATCTCGCCCAGGGGCGCGGTACCGCTGCGCCAGTCGGAGCGCGAGCCGAGGACTCCGCACTCGACCTCGCGGCCGGAAATAGAGGCCTCGACGATGATGCGCGGGTCGTGGTTCGCGGCCTCCTTGATGGCCACGGGCAGGTCCTCGCGGCAGGTGACGCGCGAGATGCCAACCGAGGAACCGGCGCGGCAGGGCTTGACGAAGACGGGGAAGCCCAAGCGCTCGATGCGGTCCATGCATGCGGTGGAGTCGGCGTCCCACTGGCGCGCGGTCACCAGCTCCCACTGGCCCACGTCGATGCCGGCGGCTGCCAGGACGGTCTTGGTGAGGTGCTTGTCCATGGAGACGGCGGAGGAGGTCACGCCGCAGCCCACGTAGCGCACGCCGGCCATCTCGAAGAGGCCCTGGATGGTGCCGTCCTCGCCGTAGGGGCCGTGCAGGAGCGGGAACACGATGTCCACGTGGCCCAGGTCCTCCACGCCAATGACCCGTGAGTCCGGTGAGTCCGGGTCGCCCTCGTAGGTGAGCTCGACGAGGTTGCCCTCGCCCGGGGTCAGGGCGACGCGGGTCGATCCGGCGGTGACGGACTGGCCCTTCCCGTCCTTGAATTCCAGCGCCGACGGGTCATCGGCGACGCGCACCCACTGGCCGTCGCGCGTAATGCCCAGCGGGATCACATCCCACTTGGTGCGGTCGATAGCGGTCAGGATGCCGGCGGCCGTCGAGCACGAGATCTCATGCTCGGAGGAGCGTCCACCGAAGACGATGAGGACGCGAGGACGAGAAATTGCAGTCATGGGTCCAAGACTACCGCGCGGGAGGCTTTTCACGCCCGCGTGCGCGGCGTTTAGACCAGCTCGATCTTCCAGCCGTCCATCTTCTGCGGGCGTGCGAGCAGCATGCGCCCCATGTCCTCGATGCTGGCGCGTCCCTCGACGACCTCGACGACGGCGCCTGTAATCGGCATATCCACGCCGACGGAGGCCGCGACCTGGAGGATCGGCGAGGCCGACGCAACGCCCTCGACGACACCCGGGGAGAGGGCCAGGGCCTCGGCCAGCCCCATGCCGGAGCCGAGGCGGTGGCCGAGGGAGAAGTTGCGCGACAGGCGCGAGGAGCAGGTGGCGACGAGGTCGCCGATGCCGGACAGACCTGCGAAAGTCGCGGGGTCGGCGCCGAGCGCGGTGCCCAGGCGCGTCATTTCCGCCAGGCCGCGGGTGATGAGGGTCGAGCGCGTGTTGGTGCCCAGGCCCATACCCTCGGCGGCGCCGATGGCGACCGCGATGACGTTCTTGGTGGCACCCGCCATCTCCGTGCCCACGACGTCGGTGGACGCGTAGGGGCGGAAGTAGGAGTTGTGGCAGGCCTTCGCGATCTCCTTGGCCAGCTCCACGTCGGTTGCAGCCACGACCGTGGCCGTGGGCTGGCGTTCCGCGATCTCGCGTGAGAGGTTCGGGCCGGACAGGACGGCGATGCGACTACTCGGCACGCCCGAGGCCTCGGCGATGATCTCGTCGACGCGTTTGAGCGAGCCGAGCTCGAGGCCCTTGGCCAGGGACAGCAGGGCGACGTCGGGGGCGAAGGCCTCGCGCGCGGCGCTCAGGGTGGCGCGCACGGCCTTGACGGGCACGGCGACGACGACGAGCTCGCGACCGGCGACGGCCTCGGCGATATCGGTGGTTGCGTTGATGCGCCCCGAGAGCTCAATCCCCGGCAGGTACGTCGGGTTCTCTCCCCCGTTGATGAACGAGATCGTGTCAGCGTTGCGCCCCCACATCGTCACGCTCACGCCCGCGTCGGCGAGGACCTGCGCGAACGTCGTTCCCCACGCGCCCGTTCCCAGGACCGCTGCTGTTGTCATACTCATCGAGACCTCCCTGTCGAGTCCATTCTACTAGGATTGAAACAACCGACCCGCACCAGGAGGAACTGTGTCTCACCGTCGCGCCCTCGCCGCGAGCGCGGCCACCTGTCTGCTCCTGTTGGGTGCGTGCGCGCCCGGAGCCCCAACGGACGCGCCTCAGTCAGCCGAGACCTCGCCGAGCGCCTCTCACTCCCCCACGGCGTCTGCAACCGCGAGCGCGACGCCGGAGACCACGCCGACGTCCGAGCCAGGTCTGGACGCAACCAAGCCGATCAACGCCGATAACTGGATGTCGAGCGTGGAAGGGTTGCCTCCGGTGCGCTCGGATGACCCGGCGAAGGCTTTGGCGCTGACGGGGATACGCGCGGCGAGGCACGAGGGTTTCGCGCGGGTCGTGCTGGAGTTTTCGGGCGAGGGCACGCCGGGGGTGTGGCGTGCGGCGTGGACGGAGGAGGCCGTGGAGCAGGGCCGAGGCCTGCCCATCCAGGTCGAGGGCGAGGCTGTCTTGGATCTGGTCATTGACGGCACGCCGATGACGGCGAGCGAAAGCTCTTACCCGAGTGGCACGCACACGCGCGCTGGCGACCTGGACGTCGTCTCGGACGGAACTTTCGAGGACAACACGCACGTCGTCATCGGGGCGCCGACCGCGCGCCAATTCCAGATCGGATTCTTATCCGACCCGGTGCGCATGGTCATCGATATCCGCGATTAGCCCTTCTTGCGGGCCTTCTTCGCTTTCTTGGCCTTCTTCGCGAGCTGTTCTTCCCACCAGGGGCCGGCCTGCGTGGCGGGGTCCCACACCTGCTCGGGGACGGGCAGTCCACGCAGCTTGCCCACGCCCGCGCGAACGGCGTCGCTAATGCGCTTGGTCGCCTCATTGACGGCCTCGTGATCCTCCGAGCCTGCGGGGCTCATGAGGTCTGACAGGTCGACGGGCTCGCCGAAGTGGTAGGCGATGAGTCGGCCCGGGCGCATGTCGATGCCCTTGGCGTTGTAGGGGGCCATGATGTCCTGCGGTCCCCACTGCGAGACGGGAATGACGGGCACACCCGTGTCAAGGGCCAGGCGGGCGGCACCCGACTTGAATTCCATCGGCCACTGGTCGGGGTCACGCGTGAGAGTGCCCTCCGGGAAGATGCCGACGACCTCGCCGGCTTTCAGCGCCTCGCGGGTGGGTGCCAGGACGGCCGAGGGGTTGGAGTCGCGGTTGACTGGGATCAGCCCCATGCCCTTGATGATCCAGCCGAACACCGGCACGGAGAACATCGACTTCTTCGCCAGGAAGCGCACGGCGGTGTCGCGCTTCATGAAGTACCAGCACAGGCACAGCGGGTCCACGTTGGACAGGTGGTTGGGCACCAGGAGGAAACCGCCCTCGGTGGGGAGGTTCTCTTCACCCGTCACGGTGAACTTGATCCAGGGCGTCATGATGGGCGTCAGGACGCCCTTGGCGAAGGTGTAAAAGCCGGAGACAGCACTCATGGCTTCATTCTACGGGGACCGCTCACCCATTGCGCTGGCCCACACGGACCTCACACCAGGACGGACACAACCCCGGGGGCGACATCGACGGTGAAGGGGATCGAGGCGATGCGGTCACCGTCCGCCATGGCGATCATACCTGCGGGGGCGGCGAAGGAGACGACGCGGGCGCTTTCCACCTCGATAGCCGGGTGTGCCTTCGCGCGGCCGGCGACGACGCGGGCGAGCACGGGCAGGGCGCGAGACAGCGACAGGGGGCCGACGTGGCACACCTCAAGGACGCCGTCGCTCATGTCCGAGGATTCCACCAGGGTGATGCCGCCGCCGAAACGTCCGGAGTTGGACGCCGACGCGATCCAGCCGCTCATGTTGCGCTCGACCCCGTCCACGGTCGCCACAATCTCGGTGGGTTCGTGCGAGGCCAGGGCCGCGAAGGCCCCGTACCCGTAGGCCAGCGGACCCGAGGTGAAAGAGGATTCGTTCGCGAGAATATTCGCTCGCGCGTCCAGGCCGATCGAGACGATGCCGAGAGCGAGGCGCACGCCGTCGCGCGAGCGCACCCACATGCCGTCCAGGGGACGTATCCGGGAGGCCAGCCAGTCCGAGGAGTCGGCCCCGGCCTCGTTGGAAGAAAAACCCAGCGGAGCGAGGGAACGTGCGCGCACCAGCGGGTCCGTGCCGATCCTCAGCGCGCGACACAGGTCGTTGCCGCGACCGCCCGGCATGGGAACGAAGATCGCGTCGGACTCATGGCAGCCGCGCGCCACCGCGCCCAGGTACCCGTCACCGCCCAGAGCCGCGACAAAGGAGCCAGAGGCAACCTCGCCGGCGATCGCCGCAGGGTCGTCGCCGGGCGTCGTCAGGCGAACCGCGACCTCCCAGCCGCCGCCGCGCAGGATGCGCACGATGCGCGGCCCCAGGCGCACGCTGCGCCCGCCCGCCGACATCGACGAGACGAGCAGCAAAATGCTACGGCGCGCACCCGATGCGGCCATGATCTCAGGCGTCCAGGTAACGCACGCGCGCGTCCAGCCGGTGGAGCTTGCGCGTGAAGTGCTCGTAGCCGCGCGAAATGACGTCAATACCCGACACGGTGGACGTGCCCGACGCGGCCAGGGCCGCGATCAGGTGGGAGAAGCCGCCGCGCAGGTCCGGAACCTCGATATCCGCGCTGTGCAGCGGGGTCGGGCCCGAGATGACGGCCGAGTGGTAGTAGTTCTTCTGGCCAAAGCGGCAGGGCGTCCCACCCAGGCATTCGCGGTAGACCTGGATGTTCGCGCCCATTTTGCGCAGCGCCTCGGTGAAGCCGAAACGGTTCTCGTACACGGTCTCGTGCACGATCGACAGGCCCTCAGCCTGGGTGAGGGCCACGACGAGGGGCTGCTGCCAGTCCGTCATGAAGCCCGGGTGCACGGCAGTCTCCAAGGCGATCGAGTGCAGCGGCTCGCCCGGGTGGTAGAAGCGGATGCCGTCAGCGTCGATGTCGAAGGCGCCGCCCACCTTGCGGAAGGTGTTGAGGAACGTCGTCATATCGGGCTGGTGAGCGCCGCGCACGTAGATGTCGCCGTGGGTGGCCAGGGCGGCCGCGCCCCACGAGGCGGCCTCGATGCGGTCCGGCAGAGCCGTGTGGCGGTAGCCGTTCAGCTTGGCGACGCCCTCAATGCGGATCGTACGATCCGTGTCCACCGAGATGATCGCGCCCATCTTCTGCAGGACGTTAATGAGGTCGAGGATCTCCGGCTCGATGGCCGCGCCCTTCAGGGTCGTGATGCCCTCGTTGCGCACGGCCGTGAGCAGCGTCTGCTCGGTCGCGCCCACGGACGGGAAAGGCAGCTCGATGATCGCGCCGCGCAGGCCGGAGGAGGGACGCTTGATGTGCACGCCGTCGGGCTGCTTGTCGACGATCGCGCCGAACTTTCGCAGCGTCTCCAGGTGGAAGTCGATGGGACGGCCACCGATCGCGCAGCCGCCCAGCTCGGGAATGAAAGCCTCGCCCAGCTGGTGCAGCAGCGGGCCACAGAACAGGATCGGAATTCGCGAGGCACCCGCGAGGGTATCGATGTCAGAGCGCGAGGCAATCTTGACGTTCGAGGGATCCATGCGCAGCGTGCCGCGATCCTGATCGAAGTCAATCTGGACGCCGTGCAGACTCAGCAGGTCCGAGACAACGTCGGTGTCACGGATGAGCGGCACGTTGTAGAGCTCAGAGGGGGTGTCGGCGAGCAGCGACGCAACCATCGCCTTGGGGACGAAGTTTTTCGCGCCGCGCACCGTGATTTCACCGCGCAGCGGATGGCCGCCCTCAACCTGAAGAATCGATGACATGAGTGCTCCTCACTATGACGTCACTGGCCCCTACTCTAGCTAGGTAGGGGCCAGTATGCGCAGTGCTTTCAGTCGCGAGCGGACACAACTTCTTCCTTGGGCAAGAATTTCGCGGGCAGCGTGCGCGGCTTGAAGGAGGGGCGCGCGGCCTCGTAAGCCGCGATCTCGTCCTCGTGGCGCAGGGTCAGGGCAATGTCGTCCAGGCCCTCCATGAGGGTCCAGCGCACGTAGTCGTCGATCTGGAAGGTGCCCGAGATCGCACCGGCTCGCCAGGTCTTGTCCTCCAGGGAAACGGTCACCTCGGTGCCGGGCTCAGCCTCGAGGAGCTTCCACAGGGACTCGCAGTCCTCCTGGGAGATGATGCCGGTAACCAGGCCCTGCTTGCCAGAGTTTCCGCGGAAAATGTCAGCGAATTTGGGGGCCAGGACGACGCGGAAGCCGTAGTCCTTGAGCGCCCACACGGCGTGCTCACGCGAGGAGCCGGTGCCGAAGTCGAGACCCGCGATCAGGACGGAGCCGTTCTTGTAGGCGTCCTGGTTGAGGACGAACTCCGGGTCGTTGCGCCAGGCGGCGAAGAGTGCGTCCTCGAAGCCCGTGCGGGTCACGCGCTTGAGGTAGACGGCGGGGATGATCTGGTCGGTGTCGACGTTGGAGCGGCGCAGCGGGACGCCGATGCCAGTGTGGGTGATGAACTTTTCCATGGGTGGTTGAGTCTTTTCTTCCGTGGGGGACGAGGCCGGGGCCCTCCCCCGCTGTCGGGTGGCGGAGGGCGGGCCTCAGAGGTCGGCCGGGGAGGAGAGGGTGCCGCGCACGGCCGTGGCGGCCGCGACGAGCGGGGACACCAGGTGCGTGCGGCTGCCCTTGCCCTGGCGGCCTTCGAAGTTGCGGTTGGAGGTGGAGGCCGAACGGTCTCCCGCGTTCATCGTGTCGGGGTTCATGCCCAGGCACATGGAGCAACCGGCGTTGCGCCATTCGGCGCCGAACTCGGTGAAGATCTTGTCGAGGCCCTCGGCCTCGGCCTGGAGGCGCACGCGTGCGGAGCCGGGCACGACCATGACGCGCACGCCCTCGGCCTTGCGGCGGCCCTTGAAGATGCCGGCGGCGGCGCGCAGGTCTTCGATGCGGCCGTTAGTGCAGCTGCCGATGAACACGGTGTTCACGGTGATGTCGCGCATCGGGGTGCCGGCCTTGAGGTCCATGTACTCCAGGGCGCGCTCGGCGGCCGCGCGGGCAGTTTCATCGGTGAAGTCCTCGGGGGCGGGGACGGTTCCCGACAGCGGCACGCCCTGGCCGGGATTGGTGCCCCAGGTGACGAAGGGCTCGATGTCGGCGGCCTCGAGGATGACCTCGGCATCGAAGACGGCGTCCTCGTCGGAGGCGAGGGAGGACCAGTATTCGACGGCGCGGTCCCAGTCCTCGCCCTCGGGGGCGTGGGGGCGGCCCTTGATGTAGTCGAAGGTCGTCTGATCGGGGGCAATCATACCGGCGCGGGCGCCCGCCTCGATCGACATGTTGCAGATGGTCATGCGGCCCTCCATGGAGAGCTCGCGGATTGCCTGGCCACGGTACTCCAGGACGTAGCCCTGGCCGCCGCCGGTGCCGATCTTGGCGATGACGGCGAGGATGATGTCCTTGGCCGTCGACCCCTCGGGCAGGGAGCCGTTGACCGTGATCGCCATGGTCTTGAAGGGGGCCATCGGCAGCGTCTGGGTGGCGAGCACGTGCTCGACCTGGCTGGTGCCGATACCGAAGGCCAGCGCGCCGAACGCGCCGTGCGTCGAGGTATGGGAGTCGCCGCACACGATAGTCATGCCGGGCTGGGTGAGGCCCAGCTGAGGGCCGACGACGTGAACGATGCCCTGGTCGGCATCACCGAGGGAATGCAGGCGAATGCCGAACTCCTCGGCATTCTTGCGCAGGGTGTCGATCTGGGTGCGGCTCGTGATGTCCGCGATCGGCTGGTCGATGTTGACCGTGGGGGTGTTGTGGTCCTCGGTGGCGATCGTCAGATCGGGGCGACGCACCTGGCGTCCGGCGAGGCGCAGGCCCTCGAATGCCTGGGGGCTCGTCACTTCGTGCACGAGGTGGAGGTCGATGTAGAGCAGGTCGGGGGCGCCGTTCTCCCCCTTGGACACGATGTGGTCTCGCCACACCTTTTCTGCCATGGTTCCGCTCATTGTTCCTCCTCTGGTCTCCACTTTGGAGACACGGTGTCATTCATACTTCGCAATCAATGGAACCGCCTCATCGGCCGCGCGACCCGCTGATCTCACGTCTCGGACGCTGCTTTGACCTGTTTCACTATCCGACAATTTGCCATCTCAAAAGCTGAGATATTAAATAGTTGTATGGAAGAGCAAACATCCAGTGGCGTTGGCGTTCTCGATAAGGCTGCGTTGGTTCTCAGCGCTCTCGAGGCGGGACCCGCCACCCTCGCCCAACTCGTTTCCAGCACGGGGCTTGCTCGCCCCACCGCCCATCGACTGGCCGTCGCTCTCGAATATCACCGCATGGTCGCCCGCGACATGCAGGGACGTTTTATCCTCGGCCCCCGCCTCCAGGAACTCTCCTCCGCCGCCGGCGAAGACCGCCTCCTCCAGGCCTCCATGCCGGTCCTTCAGGCTCTGCGCGACCACACGAAGGAATCCTCCCAGCTCTTCCGCCGCCAGGGAGACTACCGCGTGTGCGTGGCCGCCTCCGAACGCGAAATGGGTCTGCGCGACTCGATCCCCGTGGGCGCCACGCTCTCCATGAGCGCCGGCTCCGCCGCCCAGGTCCTGCTGGCCTGGGAGGAGCCCGACCGCCTGCACCGCGGCCTGTACGGCGCCTCCTTCAACGCCACCATGCTCTCCGAGGTGCGCCGCCGTGGCTGGGCCCAGTCCGTGGGCGAGCGCGAACCCGGCGTCGCCTCCGTGTCCGCCCCCGTGCGCGGCCCCTCCGGCCGCGTCCTGGCCGCCCTGTCCATCTCCGGCCCCATCGAGCGCATGGGTCGCCAGCCCGGACGCCAGCACGGCCCCTCCGTCATGGCGGCGGCCAACAGGCTCACGGAATTCCTCTCCACCGTCGAGGACGCCGCGGACCTGTAAGCCGCAACCACGCAGCAGACAAACGGGTGGGCCGGGACGAATCAATCGTCCCGGCCCACCCGTTTGCGTAGCGATCCGCTAGGCGACCCAGCGGCCCGACCCATCAAAGGTGTAGGCGGTGCCGTCGATGACGACGCGTCCGGTCGCCATGGCTCCCGACGGGTGGCAGAAGTACCAGCTACCGCCGTCCTTCACCCATCCGATCGCCATCTGGCCGGATTCCGTCAGGTAGTACCAGGTACCGCCCACGTTCGCCCAGCCGGTGACCATCGAGCCATTACCGTTCAGGTAGAACCAGCCACCGCCCACGTTCACCCAGCCGGTGGCCATCGCACCGCTGCTGCGCAGGTAGTACCAGGTGTCGCCGTCCTTGAGCCATCCGGTGGCCATGGCACCGGTGTCGGGATCCAGGTAGTACCAGGTGCCATCCACTGCGGTCCAGCCGGTCGCCATCGCTCCGGACGGAGCGTAGTAGCGCCACGCGCCATCCTCGACCTGCCAACCGGTCTTCATCCAACCGTTCGCATCGAAGGAGTAGGTGACGCCTCCGCGCACAACGCGCTCGTTTGCGGGGTAGCTCCCGTCCGGGTAGCGCAGCCACCAGCGGCCATCACCCGAGGCGACCCACTGCGCGGCAGCCGGATCCGGGGTGACGGTGGGATCG
This sequence comes from Schaalia dentiphila ATCC 17982, assembly GCF_000154225.1. Taxonomy (NCBI): domain Bacteria; kingdom Bacillati; phylum Actinomycetota; class Actinomycetes; order Actinomycetales; family Actinomycetaceae; genus Schaalia; species Schaalia dentiphila. Next base: position 2,034,272 of record NZ_DS264586.1, read on the forward strand.
ATGCGATCTCCCGCGGCCTGCGTGAAGACGGCAACCGTGCGAGCGGGAACCGTGACGGAGCCCGTCTTCGCATCGAAGGACGCGCCCTTGACGGTCTCGTCCGAGCCGTTCGCCTGTGCCTCGTGCAGCTTGAAGACGCGACCCGACAGGCCTTCGACCGCGGTGGTCACGGACTCGCCGCTCGCGTTGAAGACGACGAGAGCGCCATCGAGCTTCGCGTCGATATCACTCCCAGCCCCGGCCTCGTCGTTGATGAGCATGAGGATCGTGCCGTCCACGGCGCCCTCACCCGAGTTCGGGAAGGTCACCTTGGAACGGATCAGATCCGCGCTGCCCAGCGTGAACAGGCGCGAGGAGGAACGCACGCGCAGGAAGTCCATCGCAACCTCCGAGGAGGCGTCGATCTGCTCCGGGGTCGGCTTCAGATCCGGGTTCTCCAGCAGCGGGCGCATGTGGTCCCAGGCAGCGCCATTCTTGGACTTCACGGGCAGGCCATGGCCGAAACCGTTGTCGCGCATGGACCAGTCGATCGCGTTGAAGTGATCGCCGGAGTTGTAGGAGTCGCGGTCCAGGGACTTCGAACGCAGCATCTCCGTGCCCGAGGCCCAGAAGGAAGGCGACTGCGATAGGGCCACGGAGGCCTGGCTGATCAGCGACATGCGCACGCGGTGATCCATCGGAGCATCCGCCGGCATCTTGTAGGTAACCAGGTCGAAGAGCGTCTCGTTGTCGTGGGCGTCCACGTAGTTGACGTTTTCCGCTGGCTGGGAGGCGAACCCGGCGCCCTGGCCGTTGTAGTCCAGCTGCGCGCCCGACACGGTCTTACCGTCGTAGGTGGTGAGCGTGTAGTCCTTCAGGTTGCCCGCCAGGCCCAGCTTCACCAGGTCCACGCGGTGCAGATAGTCGGCGCGGCGATCCGCCTCGGAGCGGGTATCGAGACCGTTGAGGTCCGAGAAGGCGCCCGAGCCGAAGCCCTGCAGGACGCGGTGATCCTCATCGAAGGGGCCGCCACCGTGCACGGCGTCGCGCAGGCGGTCGTTGAACGCACCAATGCCGGTGCCATCCAACTGTCCCTGCGTGGCCTGGGTGAACAGCGCGTTGTTCGCGACCTCACCGAAGTTCCAGCCCTCGCCGTAGATGTACAGGCGCGAGCCGTCCACGCCGTCCTTCTCCAGGGTGAGGGATGCCAGGGCGGCCTTCGCGCGCTTCATCTCCTCGGCCGGGTGGTGGCCCATCAGGTCAAAGCGGAAACCGTCGACGTGGTAGTACTTCGCCCAGTGGATCATCGAGTCGATCATCAGGTGCTCGCTCATCGCGTTTTCGGTCGCCACGTTGGAGCAGCACGTCGAGGTCTCGACACCGCCGGTGGCGTTCAGGCGCTGGTAGTAGCCGGGTACAACGCGGTCGAGCACGGAGTATGCGGACTGGCCGGCTGCGGGCGTGTGGTTGTAGACCTGGTCGAGGACGACCTGCATGCCGATCGAGTGCAGACCACCCACCATGGAGCGGAACTCGCGCACGCGCGAGCCGCCGTTCTGGTGGGACGAGGTCGCGTAGGAGCCCTCGGGGGCCATCCAGTGCAGCGGGTCGTAGCCCCAGTTGTAGGCATCCTGGTCGGCAACGGCCGTGACCGCAGCCTGCTGTTCCTCGGACGCCGGGCCGGCGCCCTCGGGGATCGCAGGCGTCTTCTGGTCCGCGCGTTTCTCGGGAATGGTCGCGATGTCGAAGGTGGGCAGCAGGTGCACCGTGTTCATGCCGGCGCGCGACAGCTCGGCGAGGTGGCGCATGCCGTTGGACTCGAACTGCGTGAACGCCATGTAGGTGCCGCGCATGTCCTCGGGAACCGAGGCGTCCGCGGCGGAGAAGTCACGCACGTGCAGCTCGTAGATAGAGCGCTGGGCGTCGTCCTCGATGGCCGGAGCCTTCGAGTCCGTCCACACCGACGGGGCAATCGACGGGTTGTCCATGTTGACGGCGACGGAGCGCGTGGAGTCCACGGTCAGGGCCACCGAGTAGGGGTCGGTCACGAGGTTCGTCTCGACCTTGCCCGTCTCGGGCACGTAGACGCTGACCTCCCACAGGTACTGGGCGCCCTCGTGGATCTCGCCGGCGGCGTTGTCCACGCTCCAGCGCCCGTCCTCACCGCGCACGGCGGCGGTGCGCATGCCATCACCCGGCACGTCGGCGTCGGAGCCGCGCGGGGTCGAGGTGTTCCACGACAGCAGGGTCACGTTCTTAGCGGTGGGAGCCCACAGCGCAAACGTCGGATTACCTGCCTGGTTCCAGCCCACGCCGTACGAGGCCTGGGCGGCCTTGGCCGCGTAGAGGGAGTCGAGGACGGGAGCGATCTGCACGCCGGTGAAAGCGTTGACGCTCTCCCCCGACTTCTGAGCAACCGCGATCTGGCCGGTGAGGGCCTCGCGTGCCCCGGCCTCGTCGAGGGAGGCCTTCAGAGCGATGTATCCGTTGAGGTTCGGGTGAGCCGTCGTCACCTCGGAGGGCAGGTCACCCGCGACGGTCAGGGCGCTCGTCGTGGCGCCGGTAACGGCCCCATCCGACAGGCCCGCGCCGCCCTCGGGGGCGGTCACCAGCTCGTAGGTCAGAGCCGCGGAACCGTCAAGGACCTGCGCGCGGGACACGCCCTCGGGCAGCAGCGAGGTCGGCCACGCGAGGATATTCGAGGTCACCCAGTAGGCGCGCTGCTCACCCGAGCCCGCGACAGGCGCGTCGGAGGCCGCAATGTCGAGCTTGTGCGTCGCGGAATCGTAGGTGAAGGTCACGAGCTTGTTCGCTTTCGTCGCAAACTGGTAGTTGGCGCCACCGGCGGCGCCATCTTGACCGTAATTCTCGTTCCAGGATCCACCGATGGCAACCTTGACCTCATAGGAGCCCTCGGGCAGTGCCGTCGTCGCGTACACGTAGGTACCGTCCCCCAGAGGCTCCATGAGCGGCGCGAGGCATTCGGGCTTCCAGTTATCCGAGCAGCCCAGTGCCTTTTGAACGGATCCGGGCAGGGTCACCATCTGGGCGGTGGCGGTGTTCCACACGCGGTGCGTCGCACGGTTGTAGAAGAAGGTGACGGGCGTTGTTTCGGTCAGGGTGTAGGAGATGTTCGCTCCCCCCGCAGCGCCCCCGGCGCCAAAGGACGTGTCCCACGAGCCGCCCTCGGCCACCTTATACTGGTAGTCACCGGCCGGAAGCGTGAACGTCGCGCTATACACACCCGTCGCATCGCGTGTCAGGGCCGCTTTGTCGCAGCCGGGCGCCCAGTCGGCGTCGCATCCCATCGCCTTGTTATGGTTACCGGGGATTGTCACCAGCACGTCATCGGCGGCTCCGGCGGCCGCCGTCTCGGCAGTGTTCACATCGCCTGCCTGGTTTGACGTCTCCGTTCCAGGTTCGGCCCACGCAGCTGGGAGCACACCCCCCATCAACGCGATAGCTGCGCCAACGCTGAGCGTTCGGCGCAGGAATGTCCTATTGAGTCGGTATGTCACGACAGACTCCCTCGTCCAAAAGCGGTCCCCTCCCATGGGGCTGCTCCTAGGTTAGACACACTGCAACGTTTCGGAAAGTTTTCTGCAAAGCACAAGAGAAAACGCGGACCGAGTGGTTAATAAAAAACCTCGCCACCGCGAAGGTGACGAGGCTATTGGTACCCCCAACCGGATTTGAACCGGTGTTAACGCCGTGAGAGGGCGTCGTCCTAGGCCGCTAGACGATGGGGGCCTTGATTCAATTTGAATCCGTACCCCCAACCGGATTTGAACCGGTGTTAACGCCGTGAGAGGGCGTCGTCCTAGGCCGCTAGACGATGGGGGCCTTGACTGAAACTTACGCTTCAGATCGCTGGGGTACCAGGACTCGAACCTAGAATGGCTGAACCAGAATCAGCTGTGTTGCCAATTACACCATACCCCATTGGGTATCACCTGCTTCGCTTTCACGTCGCTGGCGACAGGAGATAACTGTAGCGGACCGAGGCCCTCATGCCAAATCGAAGCCCAGTGGTCCCGATCACCAACCCTCCGCTCCCCCACAACGGGACACCTCCAGGCACGACGAAGCCCCGACCTCGTCCTCAGACAGGGCGACGAGGCCGGGGCTGGTCTCAGCGATCAGGCCAGGGAGGCGCGCAGGGCACGCAGGCGGGTCAGCGAAGAATCGCGCCCCAGGATCTCCATGGACTCGAACAGCGGCGGTGAGACCTGACGACCGGTCACGGCGACGCGCAGCGGGCCGAAGGCCAGGCGGGGCTTGACGCCCATCTCGTCGACGATGCGCGCACGCAGCGACTCCTCGAGGGCCGCAGTCGTGAACTCGGTCAGACCCTCGACGGTCTCGATGGCGGCGTCCAGCACGTCCACGGCGTTGTCCTTGAGCTTGGAGACGGCCTTCTCGTCCATCTCCAGGGCGTCGTCGGCGACGAAGAGGAAGGCGAGCATGCCCGTGGCCTCGCCGAGCAGCTGGATGCGCGTTTGGATGAGCGGCGCGGCCTCGGTGAGGATCTCGCGCTCGCGATCGGTCAGCGCCTCGAAAGAGTCGGCCGAAACAACCTCGTCGCGGTGCAGGAAGGGCACCAGACGGTTGCGGAAGTCCTCGCCGTCCAGCAGACGGATCTGCTCGGCGTTGATGGCGATGGCCTTCTTCTGGTCGAAGCGCGCCGGGTTCGGGTTCACGTCCGAGATATCGAAGGCCTGGGCCATCTCCTCCATGGAGAAGATGTCGCGGTCCGCGGCGATCGACCAGCCCAGGAGAGCCAGGTAGTTGTTGAGGCCCTCGGGGATCATACCGGCGGCCTTGTGCAGCAGCAGGTTCGACTCGGGGTCACGCTTGGACAGCTTCTTGTTGCCCTCGCCCATGACGTAGGGCAGGTGGCCGAAGCGCGGCATGAACTTGGCGACGCCAATGGCCTCGAGCGCGCGGTACAGCACGATCTGGCGGGGCGTCGAAGAAAGCAGGTCCTCACCGCGCAGCACGTGGGTGATCTCCATGAGCGCGTCGTCGATCGGGTTCACCAGCGTGTAGAGCGGGTGGCCGTTGGCGCGCACGATGACGTAGTCCGGCACCGAGCCGGCCTTGAAGGTGATCTCGCCGCGGATCAGGTCCGTGAACGTGATGTCCTCGTCGGGCATGCGCAGGCGCAGGACGGGCTGGCGACCCTCGGCGCGGAAGGCGGCGATCTGCTCCTCCGTCAGGTTGCGGTCAAAGCCGTCGTAGCCGAGCTTGGGGTCCTCGCCCTTGGCGCGGTGACGCTCCTCGATCTCCTCGGGGGTCGAGTAGGACTCGTAGGCGTAGCCGGCCTCGAGCAGGCGGGCGGCCACGTCACGGTAGATGTCCATGCGCTCGCTCTGGCGGTAGGGGCCGTGCGGGCCTCCCTTACCGACGCCCTCGTCCCAGTCGAGGCCCAGCCACTGCAGGGACTCGATGATCTGGTCGAAGGACTCCTGGGAGTCGCGGGCGGCATCCGTGTCTTCGATGCGGAAGACGAAGGTTCCTCCCGTGTGGCGGGCGTAGGCCCAGTTGAACAGGCACGTACGGACCATGCCGACGTGAGGGGTTCCTGTGGGCGAGGGGCAGAAGCGGACGCGAACGTCGGCACCGGTGGCAGTTGTTTCACTCATGATTCCTCCATCCTACTCCAGCGGTAGCTGTTGCATTTGCTTGATGGGTGGGCGCGCTGCGACGCGCGCCGGGGGTGCGGATAGGCTGGTTGCATCACCGAGATCGGCCCGCGCCGCTTCCACCGACTCATCCAGGAGGACACCGTGTCCGTTCGTCTCTTTTCCGACTCCCACCTCTACCGCACCGGCTCCCTGAAGTGGACGGGAATCACGACCGCGAGCGGTGAGCCGACGATCGGCGCGTGGGTGGCGGAAATGGACTTTGGGACGGCCCCAGAGGTCGCCGACGCGATGAAGGGGGCGATCGACGACGGCCTGCTCGGCTACCAGCCGACCTGGCTGGAGCCGCGCATCGCGGGCGTGACCGCGGAGTTCCAGAAGCGTTGCTTCGGCTGGGACGTGGATGCTTCCCACGTGCGCCTCGTGGCCTCGGTCCTGCCCGCGCTTGAGGCGACTATCCAGCACCTGGTGCGCCCGGGCGCGCCGATCATCGTGCCCACGCCCGCCTACATGCCGTTCCTGACGATCCCGGGCAAGTTCGACCACCCCGTCATCGAGGTTCCCTCACTGCGTGGCACGCGCGCCGGCGGGCGCGGCTGGGCGCTCGACCTGGAGGGGATCCGCGCGGGGCTCGAGGCCGGGGCTGGCCTCGTCATCCTGTGCAACCCGTGGAACCCGGTCGGCCGCGTCCTGCGCGAGGACGAGCTTCGCGCCCTGCATGACGTGGTCTCCGGCTACGACGCGCTCGTGTTCTCCGACGAGATCCACTCCTCCCTCGTGCTGGACGAGCAGATTCCCTTCGTCTCCTACGCGTCGCTCGGCCCCTCGTTCGCATCCCACACGGTGACGGCGACCGCCGCGTCGAAGGGCTGGAACATCGCAGGCCTGCCCTCCGCACAGGTGATCCTGCCCGACGAGGCGCTGCGCGAGCGCTGGGACGTGTTCGCCGCCGACGTGCGCCACGACGCCAACGTCATCGGCACGGTGGGCGCGATCGCAGCCTACGAGCGCGGCGATGCCTGGCAGCGCGAGGTCAAGGACCTGATCCGCTCCAACGTGGACCTCGTTGAGCGCGCTCTCGCAGATACACCGATCGACTTCGTACGCCCCGAGGGCACGTACCTGACTTGGTGGGGCTTCGAGGGAGTCGACCTGGGTCCCCTCTCCCCCGCCGCGACGCTGCGCGAGCGCGCCCGCATCGCCGCCAACGAGGGCCGCACCCTGGGAGCGGACTACGCCTCGTGGGCGCGCATCAACCTGGCGTGCGCCCCCGACGCGGCCTCGCGGATCGTGGAGAGGGTCCTCGCCCTGCTCTGATCTTCTCCTGCACGAGACGAGGCCGTGGCCGGCAACGGTGGACATCCACCTCCCGACTACGGCCTCGTATTGCGTCTGTGCGCTTAGGCTCCCAGTGCCGCCTCAATGCCTGCGACCACGGTCTGGCGGGCCGCGGAGGCCGCCTCAACGACGGCGGTCGGATCCGTCGGGCCATCGGCGAACGACAGGTCGGAGACAACCGACATGCCGGCGACGCGCACGCCCAGGGCATGCAGGGTGATGGCCTCCATGACGGTCGACATGCCCACACAGTCCACGCCCAGGCCCGAGAGGATGCGGGTCTCGGCCATCGTCTGGTACTCGGGGCCGCGCAGGATCGCGTAAGTACCCTCGCGCTGACAGACCCCGCGTAGCGCCTGCGTCATCTGGGCGTCCCACACGGCCGACACATCCAGGAAGAGCGGCCCATCGAAGGGCGAGGCGCCACTGAGGTTCACGTGGTCGGTGATCGCCATGACGTCGCCCAAGTTCCAGGGCTTCAGGCAGCCGTTCGCGTTCGTGAGGACCGCGCGGCTGATCCCCGCCGCAACCGCAGCTCGGGCAAGAGCCGCGACGGGGCGGACCCCCAGCCCCTCGTAGAGGTGCGTGCGGCCCGTGGCCACGAGGACCACTCCCCCGCACGCCTCGTAGGCGCGCAGCTCGCCACCATGCCCGTCCGCGACCGGCGCGACGACTCCGGGGATGTCACCCAGTGAAACGGTGGCCGCGGGGGCTCCCCAGGCCTCGTCGAGAGCCTCGGACAAGCCGGACCCGAGCGCGACGAGCGCGTCCGGGCGCCCCGCGAGAGAGGTGAGGATCCGGGCACCGGCCACGGCCTCGTCATCGAGGAGAGCCTGAGGAAAGCGCGGGTCGACGCTCACTGCTCGTCCTCATCCGCGCCCTCGGCGTAGGTACGCGAGGGAAGCTTCTCCTGCGCACGCACGCGGCCCACGCTGGTCACCCAGTAGCCGACGAAGCCAACGACCATCGCCAGGAGGATGCCGATGTTGGCGCCCGCCCAATCACCGTCGCGGCCACCCAGGGGACCGAGGAGGTAGCCCTGCCAGGACAGCCAGGAGGCGCTCGCGTTGACGACGAGGCCCCAGCCCACCAGCGAGCCGACGATCAGGGAGGCGACAGCACCCCAGTTCACCGAGCCGTAGCGACCCGAGGGAGTGAAGAGCGAGGGCTCGTCGTAGTCATTGCGACGCAGCGCGATGTCCGCCAGCATGACGCCACCCCACGCGGCGATGACGACACCGAGGGTTGTGAGGAACGCCGTGAAGGGTGTCAGGAAGGAGTCCGCGAAGAACACGACGACGATCGTGCCGACCGTCATGATCGTGCCGTCAATCGCAGTGGCGACCGGGCGCGAGACGGGCACGCCCGTGGCCAGCAGCGACAGGCCCGAGGAGTAGATGTCCATGACGATGCCACCGATGAGGCCCAGGATCGCGACCAGCGCGAAGGGAATGAGGAACCAGGTGGGCAGCAGCGTGGTGAGCGCGCCGATCGGGTCGCCGCCGATGGCCTCGGAGAGAGACTCGTCGGCCGAGCCAACCAGGAGGATACCGAAGAAGACGAGGATGACCGTGGGCAGCGCCGCACCCACCGTCGTCCAGCCGACAACGCCCTTCGTCGAGGCGGCGCGCGGCAGGTAGCGCGAGTAGTCGGCGGCCGCGTTAATCCAGCCGAAACCGAAGCCCACGAGGAGCATGCAGCCCGCGCCAAGCACCGCAGTCATGGGCGCCGAGGGGCGCGAGGAGAGGACCGCGAAGTCGATCGTCGGTGCGACCAGGACCAAGTAGACGATCGTCAGGGCCGCGGTAGCCCACGTGATCCACGTTTGGACCTTCATGATCGCCTCGAAACCGAGGATGCCCGAGCCCGCCGCCAGCACGACGACGAGGATCAGGGCGATAATCTGGGCGACGACGTGGTTTGTGAAGCCCAGCGCCCCCATCACCGTGGCCGTGGCCTGGACGGCCATGATCGCCAGGAAGGTCTCCCAGCCCACCGTCAGGATCCACGAGATCGCAGCCGAAATACGGTTGCCGTTGAAACCGAAGGCCGCGCGCGACAGGACCAGCGTCGGGGCGGAGCCGCGCTTACCGGCGATCGCGATGAGGCCGCAGACCAGGAAGGACAGGGCCACGCCGACGACGGACACAACGACCGCCTGGCCGAGGGAAAGCCCGAAGCCGAGGATCCACGAGCCCCACGAGATACCCAGGACCGAAATGTTCGCCGCGAACCACGGCATGAACAGGTCGGAGGGTTTTCCCTTGCGATCGGATTCGGGAATGACGTCCAGACCGGCCATTTCGACGGCCAGCGCGCCCGATGACTGGGGTTCGCTCACGGTGTGCTCCTATGCGACGGAGATATTGTCAGAACGATATGATCCTATCACACAGGTCACACAATTAGGCTCGGACGACAGGATTCGTCAGGCTTCCAATCCCCTCGATCTCGATCTCCACGCGATCACCTGCGTGAACGATCTCGGCGCCCGCGGGCGCACCCGTGGCGATCACGTCGCCGGGCAGCAGCGTCATCTGATGAGACAAGTAGGACACCAGCTCGAAGGGGTTCCAGATCATGTGCGCGGTCGAGGAGTCCTGAGCGATCTCACCGTTCAGGTACGAACGAATCGCCAGGTTGGTGACATCAAGGGCGGGGTCGACCGTGATCCACGGGCCCAGCGGGCACGCCGAGTCAAAAGACTTTCCGCGCGACCAGGGGCCGCCCGTCATCGCGTCGCGGGCAGTGGCGTCGTTAGCAATCGTGTAGCCGAGGATCATCTGCGGAGCGTCCTCAACGCTCACGTCCTTGGCGAGGGACTTGATGACGATCGCGAGCTCGCCCTCAAAGGCCACCGCGTTCGACCAGGCGGGGATCGCGATCGGGTCATCGGGGCCCACGACCGAGGTATTGGCCTTCAGGAAAATCGGCGGCTCGGGGCGCTCATCAGCCGGAATCGGGGTGTCGGAGTAGTTGTCACCGATACCCACGACCTTCGAGCGCGGAATCACCGGGGAGAGCAGGCGCACCTCGTCCAGCTCGTAGATCTGGCCGGAGGGTTCCACGGGCGAAAACAGCGGGTCACCCTTGAGCCCCACAATCCTCGTCGAGCCCTCCTCAAGGGCACCGTAGACCGGGTTCGTACCATCGGAAAAACGTGCGATTCTCATGCCGGTAGCCTAACGCAGCTCCGCGCGCGCCGCGCCGAGCAGCACCGACATACACGACGCCGGATACGCGAGGCACGAAACATGCCCGGCGCACCCGGCGAGGTGGTCGGCAGCTATTACTTCTTCTTCTGCTTGGGGCGCTTCCACACGCTGCCGGGAACGTCGCCGGGCAGCAGCGGGTTCTTCTCGCCCACGAAGACGGGCTCGGCGACGCCATCGCGACGCTGGGCCTCGTAGTCGCGCAGCGCGCCCAGCACCCAACGGGCCAGGAAGACCAGGGCCACCAGGTTCGTGATCGTCATGACCGCCATCGCGATGTCGACGGCGTTCCACACGACGTCCAGGGTCAGCAGGGCACCGATCGTCGCCGAGGCCACGCACACAACGCGCACGGTCCAGGTCGCCCAGCGGGCGTCACCGAAGACGAAGGACATATTCGTGTCGGAATAGACGTAGGCGGCGATGATCGAGGAGTAGGCCAGGACGAAGATCAGGATCGCCATAGGCACGATCGTCCAGGCGCCCAGCTCGTTGGCCACGGCCAGGGTCGTCAGGTTCGAGGGGTTCACGTCCGCGCCGCCCCACACCTTCTCGCCGGCGATGAGGATGACGAATGCGGTCGCCGTGCACACGACGATCGTGTCGATGAAGACGCCCAGAGATTGGATGAGGCCCTGGCGCACCGGGTGGGACACGGTCGCGGTCGCAGCAGCGTTGGGAGCGGTGCCCTGGCCGGCCTCGTTGGAGAAGAGGCCGCGCTTGGTGCCGTTAATCATCGCGGCAATGATGCCGCCGCCCAGGCCGCCGACTGTGGCATCCATGGAGAACGCGGAGGTGAAGATCTGGCCCAGAACGGTGCCGAACTGCGTGATACTCATGAGGCAGACGATGGCGACCATGATGACGTAGATGGTCGCCATGATCGGGGCCATCCACTCGGTGACACGGGCGACGGTGCGGATACCGCCGAAGATGACCATCGCGGAGAAGACGAAGATCAGGCCTGCGACCGTGAGCTGCGCAGCCGAGAAGCCGCCCGCGCCGGGCAGGGGCTGCTTGGCGGCCTCACCGAAGGCGCTCGTGAGCGTGCCCGCAATGGCGTTGGACTGCACGGAGGTGATGACGATACCGCAGGTGACGACGGTGATAACGGCGAAGACGTTGGCCAGGACGCGGTTCTTCATACCGCGCTTGATGTAGTAGGCCGGGCCGCCGCGGAAGGAGCCGTCAGAGTGCTTCACCTTGAAGATCTGGGCCAGTGTCGCCTCGAAGAACGCGGTCGCCATACCCACCAGGGCCACGACCCACATCCAGAAGATCGCACCCGGGCCACCGAACATGAGCGCCGCGGCCACGCCGAACACGTTTCCGATGCCCACGCGCGCGGCGAGCGAGATCGCGAACGCCTGGAAGGAGGAGATGCCACCGTCGGCGCCCTTGCGCGAGCCGAGGACCGTGCGCACCATCTCCGGGAAGAGGCGCAGCTGCACGCCGCGGGAGACGACCGTCAGGACGAGGCCCACCCCGATCAGGATGACAATCGTCAGGTGCATCGTGATCCAGTCAGCGATCTGCTGCTCGATCTGGGCAATGTGTTCCACAGGAGCCTCCCGGGGTGTCAAAAAACGAGGCCGGGGACGGGTCGCCGCGCCTCGCGCGCTTCGCGGGACGCACCCGCGCGTTGTAATGGGACCCGTTCATCTTGCCACAGGGCTCCGCGCCCGGCAGGCGACGTCTCGCGACGCGCACGCCCGCGCGTGAGTGCATGGGGCGCCCCCGGCCTCGTCGATGAAGTGCGGGGAGGGCCCGGCGGTGCGGGGACGCAGACGTGGGCGCACTCTGGGACAATGGGGCTATGAGCGCGACTTTGAACGAGATCCTGGACGACCTGGAGGACGAGGGCCGTCTGGGCCACGACGACGCCCTGTACGAGGCCTTCGTGTCCTGGGCCGAGGGCACCGGGCGCCCGCTCTACCCCCACCAGGAGGAGGCTCTGGTGGAGATCCTGGCGGGCAACCACGTGATCGCGGCGACCCCCACGGGGTCGGGTAAGTCGATGATCGCGCTCGCCGCGCACTTCACGTCGATGGCGCACGGTGGCCGCTCCTACTACACGGCGCCGCTCAAGGCCCTGGTGTCGGAGAAGTTCTTTGACCTCGTGTCCCTGTTCGGCGCGGACAACGTCGGCATGGTGACCGGCGACGTGTCTCTCAACGCCGACGCGCCCATCATCTGCTGTACCGCCGAGATCCTCGCGAATCAGTCGCTGCGCGAGGGGCCCACGCTGGACGCGGACATGATCGTCATGGACGAGTTCCACTTCTACGGGGACCGTCAGCGCGGCTGGGCGTGGCAGGTGCCGCTCCTGGAGCTGAGGACCCCGCAGGTGGTCGCGATGAGCGCGACGCTGGGCGACACGACGCGTTTCGAGCGCGCGTGGAAGGAACGCACCGGGCGCGACGTGTCCCTCATCGACGACGCGGAACGCCCCGTGCCCCTCGAGTTCGAGTACGTCGTGGACCGCCTGCCCGACACGGTCGAGCGGCTGCTGGGCGAGGGCCGCTGGCCCGTCTACATTGTGCACTTCTCCCAGCGCGACGCCGTTGCCACCGCGCAGTCTTTCGACCGTTCCTCGCTGATTTCTCCCGAGCAGAAGAAGGCGATCGCCGCGCAGCTGGCGGGCGTGTCGTTTACGAAGGGCTTCGGGCAGACCCTCAAGTCGCTGCTGGCTCAGGGCATTGGGGTGCATCACGCGGGCATGCTGCCGCGCTACCGTCGCCTCGTCGAGCGCCTCACGCAGGCGGGTCTGCTGCCGATCGTGTGCGGCACGGACACCCTGGGGGTCGGCATCAATGTGCCGATTCGCACGGTGCTGATGACGTCGCTCGTGAAGTACGACGGCCGACGCATGCGCCACGTGAGCGCGCGCGAGTTCCACCAGATCGCTGGCCGCGCCGGCCGCGCAGGCTTCGACACGGTCGGTTTCGTGCGCGTCCTGGCCCCCGAGCACGAGGTCGACGCCGCCCGTGAGCGCGCACGCCTGAACGCCGCGCAGGAGGCCGCACGCGACGCCCGCGAGGCCAAGCGCGCCGCCAAGAAGTCGGCGAAGAAGCGCAAGGGCCCCGGCGAGGGCGAGATCTCGTGGACGCGATCGACGTTCGAGCGCCTCGTCGATGCGGCTCCCGAGCAGCTCACGAGCCGTTTCGAGATGACGCACGCGATGGTCCTCAACGTGCTGGCCGGTGCGCCTGCGGCCGGGCGTGACCCGGGTGAGCACCTCGTGTGGCTGGCGCGCAACAACGATGATCCGCCCACGGATCGCAACCCGCACCTGCGCCGCCTGGGTGAGATCTACACGTCGATGAAGCAGGCGGGCGTCGTCGAGCACGTGTCCTCTGCCGAGGCCTCGGCGTCGGGTGAGCCTCGCCTGCGTGCGGCCACCGACCTGCCGGACGACTTCGCGCTCAACCAGCCTCTCTCCCCCTTCGCGCTGGCGGCGCTCGAGCTCTTGGACCCCGAGTCCCCGACCTTCGCCCTGGACGTCGTCTCGGTCATCGAGTCTGTCCTAGAGGATCCGCGCCCGCTCCTGTTCGCGCAGGAGAAGGCAGCGCGGGCCGAGGCGGTGGCCGCGATGAAGGCGCAGGGCATGGAATACGACGAGCGCATGGCCGCCCTGGAAGAGGTGACGTGGCCGCGCCCGCTGGCCGATCTACTGGGGGAAGCGTTCGCGGTGTACCTGCACGCGAACCCGTGGATCGAGGATCAGGAGATTTCCCCGAAGTCGGTCGTGCGCGAGATGATCGAGAACGCACTGACGTTCACGGGCATCGTGGGCCGCTACGACGTGGGACGCTCCGAGGGCATCGTGCTGCGCTACCTGACGGACGCGTACCGTGCGCTGCGCCAGATCGTACCGGACGAGCTGATGACGGACGAGCTCCGTTCGATCATTGCGTGGCTGTCGGCGCTGATCCGCGCGGTGGACTCCTCGCTGCTGGACGAGTGGGAGGCCATGTCCACGGGCCAGGCCCTCCCCGCGTCCGAAGGCGACGGCACCCAGGGCGCGGAGCTGGCGTTTGGCGCTCGGGAGGACGGGACGGTTCCATTCAGCGCGAATCGTCACGCGTTCCGCACGGCGATCCGCTCGGCCCTGTTCGAGCGCGTGGAGGCGATGAGCCGCGACAACGTCGAGGCCTTGGCGCGCCTGGACAAGGCCTCACGCACCCCGGTGGCCGCACCGTGGGGCGAGGACGAGTGGGACGCGGTGCTCGAGCGCTACTGGGCGGAGCACGAGTGGATCGGCATCGACCAGCGTGCGCGCGCCCTGTCGCTGTGCTCGCTAAACGAGGCCCCGACCCGCGAGGACGTGCTGGAGCTGGCCCCCGCTGTGGTTTCCTCTGATTTCGAGCGCGCCCAGGTGGCGCGCATTGAGGCGATCGCGGACGCAGTCGATCAGGCTGCGGCCGGCACGTTCTGGCTGGCTACGCAGACCCTGTTCGACTCGGAGGAGGACATGGACTGGCGTATCGTCGCCCTCGTGGACGTGGGAGCCTCGGACGAGGCGAACCGCGTCGTCTTGGCGACGGTCACGGTCGGGCCGCGGTAGGGGCCTACTCTCCGCCTTGGGTCTCTGGCGCTCGCCGCTCGCCGATCTCCTGCTGGAGACGCAGAAGGTAACCGTCGGGGTCCTGGACCAGGAACTGCCGAACGCCGATCTCGCGCTCGCCCGCCCGATACCACTGTTCTTCGGGTTCGACGAAGATCGGCCACTGCGCCTGCGTGAGGCGCCGCCACGCGGCGTCCAGATCTTCGACCTGAACCTCGAGGTTGATCCCACGACCAAGCGGTGGCTCAAGGGGGCCGGTCGCCCACGTCCTCCCGTGGTTGATCTGGTCGAGCATCAGGTGCGCGTTGCCCAAGACGAGGTATCCGAAGCCCTCCTCGGGCCGCTCGTATCGAAGGCAGAAGCCGACGAGGTCGCACCAAAAGCGGCGCGACGCCTCGTAGTTGGTGACGGCAAGTTCGGGAACAAAGCCCGGGTTCGCTGGTCATAGCCTCACTCTAGCGGCCACCGGGCGCGGGGGCGACTGGGCTGGCTGCCGCACAGCGGGTCAGCGGCGGGCGTAGCGTCGTACCTTCTCGACAAATTCGGCGCGGTATTCCGGGGTGTCCTGCGGATGATCGATCTTGCCAAGGATAAACGTGTCCGTCAGACGAATGCCGACAAAGCCCAGGATCATGTGCTTCCACCGCGTGACCGGACCACCGAAGAGACGATAGATGAGAGCGGATGCGCGGGAGGTGAGGATCAGCGCCGCGGTCTTGCCCGTCAGCTTCGCCTCGCTCTTGCCGTCGGCGAATCGGTATGCGAAGCGCGGGGTGAAAGTACGATCGATGAATCCCTTGAGGATCGCTGGTTCGGCCGACCACCAGATCGGGAAGCTGAAGACGAGGTGATCCGCCCACGCGATCAGCTCCTGGTAGCGTTCCGGGGCGCTTTCGTCCTCCATGTGCTTGCGGTACCCGTATCGCAGGTTCGGGTCGAAGTCTTCGGTAGCGAGGTCGATGGTGCGCACCTCGTGACCGGCTCTGCTTGCCTCTTCGGCGTAGGCGCTCGCCAGCTCCTGGGAGTAACTGGCTACGTCGGGGCTTCCTTGAATAACGAGGATCTTCATGATGACTCCTTCACTATCAGACACGCGGTCTAATTATACACTTTATGCCTGGACACATCGTTGATCCATCGTTACTGTCGACTATCCTCCGAGATGCTCATACGATTACAGAACCAGTATTTACAGGAGAATTCTGGCGTTCCTTTACGCGCCTTTGAAGCGTTTCGCACCAGTTCGACCGGTTTGTAGGATTATCCAGTCGATACCGGCAAAGATGGCCATGAAGAGCAGGGCGCCGATCAGGATCGCGACGATGTTGATCGTCACCTGCACGTAGCCAATGCGCCACACGTTGACGAAACCGTAGGGGTACTGGTGTGTGAAGGTGCCCCGAATCAGCGTGTACGCCACCCACGTGATCGGGATCAGCAGCGCGCGGCCCAGCGTCGCCCACGCAATGCCGCCGCGCGGACCCGCGAGCGCGGCCGTGCCCACGAAGGCGGCCGGGACGACGATGTGCTGCAGCGGGTTGGTGACGAGCGCGAAGCCGGAGAGGACCTCGTAGGGGCCAATCAGCGTCGCGTAGACGATCGCGGTCACGGTGATCATCATGAGCGCACACAGGTGCGTGGCCCTCCCCCACGCCCCGACGCGGCCTCGGCGCGCGAGGCGGGTCGAGATGATCGCAACCATGATGTTGGACAGCTCGGTGAAGTAGGACAGGCAATTGATGAGGCGCTCGGGCGCGCCCGCCCAGCCGTGGGCGACACCCGCGAAGAGGCCCTCCTCGACGTAGGTCGGCGCAGCGTATCCATCAAAGGCCGTGATAATAAGAGTGGCGGCGACGCCCGCCCAGGCGAGAGCGGCGACCACCCAGTAGGCGGCGCGCCCGCGACGGCTCAGTTCAGTCATAGTCATCGTGTCCGATGATGACACAAGGCGGGAACTACTTCAGCGGCTGTGAGGAGACGTCCCACGACCCGGTCGCTGGGTGCGCTCACGCCGCAGGACGCGACCAGGGGACACGTGTCTAGAGGAATCAGGACTGTGCGGCCAGGTCCGTGACCTCAGCATCCGTCAGCTCGACGAGGTCGAGGGGGCTCAGTTCGACGCTGAGGCCTCGGCGCCCGCCCGAGATGATCATGGTCTCGTGGTCCAGGCACGCCGAGTCGATGAACACACGGTGCGAGGTGGTCTGCCCGAGCGGGCTGATGCCGCCCACGACGTAGCCAGTGCGACGCTGTGCGACAGCAGGGTCGGCCATGGCGGCGCTCTTAGCGCCGACGGCCTTGGCGATCAGCTTCATGGACAGGTGAGCCCGGGCGGGCACACAACCGACGACGAACTCGCCGGTGGGCTCCAGGCGCACCATGAGGGTCTTGAAAGCCTGGGTGGGGTCGATGCCCAGCTTCTCGACGGTCTCCTCGCCAAATGAGCGGGCGGCCGGGTCGTGCTCGTACTCGTGAACGGTAAAAGCAACGCCGGCCGCCGTGAGCGCCTCGATGGCGCGGGTGGGGCCGCCGCCGTGGTCTTTGCTGTGTTTACGAGCCATGACCCCAGTGTAGGACGCGTCAGAGGATGGACGCGGTCGGGTCGTCGATGACGGCCTTGCCGAAGGGGAAGCAGGTGATCGGGATCATCTTGAGGTTGGCGATGGCCAGCGGGATGCCAACGATCGTGACGGCCTGCGCGGCGGCGGTAGTGATGTGGCCGATGGCGAGCCACAGGCCCGCGACCAGGAACCACACGATGTTCATGATGCCAGAGCCCGCTCCCACGCCCGGCTTGTCGATGACGCGTTTGCCAAACGGCCACAGCACGTAACCGGCGATGCGGAAGCAGGCAACGCCCGCGGGGATCGTGACGATGAAGATGCAGGAGAAGAGTCCCGCGAGGAGGTATCCCAGGAAGAGCGGGAGCCCTCCGAAGAGGAACCAGATGATGTTGAGCAGGGTACGCATGGCGTGTCCTTTCCTTGATCTGTAAACATTCTAGTCTGCCACAACGCGGCTCTCAGACTCCCCTGAGTGGCCCCTGATTCGCCCCTGAAAGTAACACCGCGCGTACCATGAGGGCATGAGCATTCCCGAGGCCATCGCCGCTGCCCGCGACCGCATCGACCGCGCGACGTCCGCGTGCGGCCGCACCGATTCGGTGCACCTGGAGCTGGCGGTCAAGACGCGCACGCCCAAGGAGTGCCGGGCCGCCGCCGCTGCCCTACGCGAGGCGGGCCTGCCGATCCTACTGGGCCATAACCGGGTTCAGGAGGCGCGCGCGACGGCGGAGGCGATCCGCGAGGTGCCCGGCGCGCGCATCCACCTGATTGGGCCTCTGCAGTCCAACAAGATCAACCAGGCGCTGGCCTGCGTGGACGCGATCGAGTCGCTGGACTCCCCCGCCCTGGCCTCAAAAATCGACGCACGCGCGACCGGTACGCTCCCGGTATTCGTCGAGGTGAACGTCTCGGGCGAGACCACGAAGCACGGCTGCGCCCCCTCCGACGTCGCAGCGCTGATCGACGCGGTCGAGGCCTCGGCCCACCTGCAGCTCGCGGGCTTCATGACGGTGGGCCTGAACTCCCCCGTCGAGGCCGACGTGCGCGCGGCCTACGCGCAGCTGCGCGGCATCAGGGACGAGGCCGCCGCGCGCCTGGGCATCAACGAGTCCGACCTGGCGCTGTCAATGGGCATGAGCCGCGACCTGGAGTGGGCCATAGCCGAGGGCGCGACGATCGTGCGCCTGGGAACTGCCGTTTTCGGGGCCCGCCGTGTCTGAGCGGACTGCTCGCTCGCGCTAGTACATCGCCGACTAGGATTATCCCCATGATGACTGTTCTCGCTGGAATGTCCGCCGCTATCCTGGCGCTCGCCCCGATCACAAATCCGATCGGCGGTCTCGCGGCGTTCGCAGGACTCACCGCCGGCAATGCTGCGGCTGCGGTGCGCTCGCAGGCGTGGAAGACAGGCATCTATGTGTTCGCCATCCTGACGGTGTTCGCGGTCAGTGGCTCACTCATCATGCGCTTCTTCGGCTTCGACCTGCCCTCGCTACAGATCGCGGGTGGCTTGGTCGTCTCGCACTCGGGTTTCTCGATGTTGGAAAACAAGCGCCGTGCCACCCATGAGGAGACTCAGCACGCGACCTCCAAGCCGGACGTGTCCTTCTCCCCCATGGCGCTCCCCCTCATCGCGGGGCCCGGCTCGATCGGCGTGGTCATCGCGCTGGCCGCCCGCAACACGGCCATCGGTTTTCATGTCGGCATCGTCCTGGGAATCGCGGTGACAGCGGCCGTCATCGCGCTGCTACTGCGCTACGGCACGCCCTGGATCGACAAACTGGGTGCCACCGGCGTCGGCGCGATCGTGCGCATCATGGGCTTCTTGATCCTCGTCATCGGCGTCGAGCTCATCATCCACGGGGTGCGCGCGCTCCAGCTCTTCTAAGCGGAAGCCCGCCCCGGCCTCGTCGAAACGACGCTGAAGCGGGCAACGGGCCCGGTTCGCACCAAGCGAGCGTGCTCAGGGGATGCGGTGCACCCACTCCTCGCGCGCGAACTTCGTCTCGCAGCGCTCCCGCGCGACCGCCAGGTCCTCCTCGGTGATGGTGCCGACGCTCGCGTTGTACTTCTCCTTGAAGTGGTCGAAGAACACCTTCAGGATCTCTTCGCGGGGAAGCCCGGTCTGGGAGCGCATGGGGTCTACGCGCTTGACGGCGCTGCGGGTGCCCTTGTCTCGGATCTTCTCCATGCCGATGCGCAGGACTTCGTTCATCTTGATGGCGTCGATGTCGTAGGCCATGGTCACGTGGTGGACCATGTAGCCGTTGGCCCAGCGTTTCTGCGCGGCGCCGCCGATCTTGCCCGACTCGGAGGCGATGTCGTTGAGCGGCACGTACTTGGCCTTGATGCCGAGCTTTTCGAGGACCTCCATGACCCACTGATCGAGGTACGGGTAGGCCTGCTCGAAGCTCATTCCCTCCACGAGGGCCGTGGGGATGACGAGCGAGTAGGTGATGCAGTTGCCGGGCTCCATGAACATGGCGCCGCCGCCGGTGACGCGCCGCGACACGGTGATGCCGTAACGGTCGACGCCGTCCTGCTGGATTTCGTTCTGGTAGGACTGGAAGGAGCCGATGACGACCTGGGGGCCGTTCCACTCCCACAGGCGCATGAAGGGCTTGCGGCGGCCCGCGGCCACGTCTTCGACCAGGGTTTCGTCCATGGCGACGTTGATCATCGGGTCGACGACGGGGCCGTGGATGACGTCGAAGTCGATGTCGTCCCACGACAGGGCGGCGCCCAGCGCGCGGCGTACGGCGATGCCGACGGCCTCGGGGGTCACCCCCATGAGCGTGTCACCTTCGTGGAGGGCGGCCTCCACGCGCGCGGCCAGATCCTTCGCGCTCGACGAGGCCGGGGCCCCTTCGAGGGACGCGGTGATCCGGGTGAGTGCGTCGTCGGGGTCGAGGAAGAAGTCGCCGGATACGCTCACGCGCGTCAGGCGGTCCTCCTCCACGCCGGTGTCGACGACGACGAGCTTGCCTCCGGGAACTTTATACTCTCCATGCATGCCCACGATTGTAGGCGCTCCGCTCACGCCCAGTCGGGCAGGACGCGCACGCCGCCCTTGTCGGCGGACGCGGCGAGCATGCCGTAGACGCGCAGGGCGTCGGAGACCTTGCGGGCGCGGGGCTTGGAGGGCTTCCACGGCGCGGCGCCCTTTTCGGCGCGGCGGCGCTCGAGTTCCTCGTCGCTCACGCCCACTCGCAGGACGCGGTTGTTGACGTCGATTTCGATCTCGTCGCCGGTTCGCACGAGGCCGATCGCACCGCCGGCCGCGGCCTCGGGCGAGATGTGACCGATGGAGATGCCGGACGTACCACCGGAGAAGCGGCCGTCGGTGATGAGGGCGCACTTCTTGCCCAGGCCCAGGCCCTTGAGGTAGGAGGTCGGGTAGAGCATTTCCTGCATGCCGGGACCGCCCTTGGGGCCCTCGTACTGGATGACGACGACGTCGCCTTCCTTGACTTGCTTGCTGAGGATGGCCTCGACGGCTTCCTCCTGGGATTCGACGACGAAGGCCTTTCCGACGAAGTGGAAGAGGGACTCGTCGATGCCGGCGGACTTGATGATCGCGCCGTTGGCGGCGATGTTGCCGTAGAGGACGGCCAGACCGCCGTCCTTCGTGTAGGCGTGCTCGACGGAGCGGATGCAGCCGGCCTCAGAGTCGGTGTCGAGGGACTCGAAGAGGTTGGCGGTCGAGAATGCCTGGGTGGTGCGCACGCCGCCGGGCGCGGCTAGGAAGCGGTGCTTGGCCTCGTCGGTGGCGCTCCCGCTGCGCACGTCCCACTCCCCCAGCCAGTCGGCCAGGTTGTCGGAGTGGACGGAGTGCACGTCGCGGTTGAGCAGGCCGGCGCGGTCGAGCTCGCCGAGCAGGGCGGGGATGCCGCCGGCGCGGTGGACGTGCTCGATGTGGTAGGTCGTGGAGTTGGGGGCGACCTTGCACAGGCAGGGCACGCGGCGCGAGATTGCGTCGATGTCGTCGAGCGTGAAGTCGACGCCGGCCTCGTTGGCGATGGCGAGGATGTGCAGGACGGTGTTGGTGGAGCCGCCCATGGCCACGTCCAGGCTCATGGCGTTTTCGAAGGCGGCCTTGGTGGCGATGGAGCGCGGCAGGACGGAGTCGTCCTCGTTGTCGTAGTAGGCGCGGCACATGTCGACGATGCGCGTGCCGGCCTCGGTGAAGAGCTTCTTGCGTTCGATCTGGGTGGCCAGGGTGGTGCCGTTGCCGGGCAGGGCCAGGCCGATGGCCTCGTTGAGGCAGTTCATGGAGTTCGCAGTGAACATGCCGGCGCAGGAGCCGCAGGTGGGGCACGCGTTGGCTTCGATGCTGGCCAGCTGGTTGTCGCTGACTGAGTCGTCGACGGCCATGACCATGGCGTCGATGAGGTCGAGGCGGTGTTCGACGACGCCGTCGACGGCGGCGCCGGATTCCATCGGGCCGCCGGAGACGAAGATGGTGGGGATGTTCAGGCGCATGGCGGCCAGGAGCATGCCGGGGGTGATCTTATCGCAGTTGGAGATGCACACGAGGGCGTCGGCGCGGTGTGCGTTGACCATGGTTTCGACGCAGTCGGCGATGAGGTCGCGGCTAGGCAGGGAGTAGAGCATGCCGTCGTGGCCCATGGCGATGCCGTCGTCGACGGCGATCGTGTTGAATTCCTTGGCGACGCCGCCGGCTGCTTCAATGGCTCCGGCGACGAGGTCGCCCATGTTCTTCAGGTGCACGTGGCCGGGGACGAACTGGGTGAAGGAGTTGGCGATGGCGATGATCGGCTTGCCGAAGTCGCCGTCCGTCATGCCGGTGGCGCGCCACAGGGCGCGTGCTCCGGCCATGTTGCGGCCTTGGGTGGATGTTGCCGAGCGCAGCGGGCGACTCATGATGTGCCTTTCTTTTGCCTTGTAATGACTCAACAGTAGGAGCGTGAGCGCTGCGTTTCCGTGCGGGTTTCGTCTCATGGACGAGGCCGGGGCTGGGTGGGGGCGGTTTTCGCGCGGTATCTCGGGGGCTGTGGTGAGCGGGTCGCCGTGTCAGTGGGCGGACGCTTGTGGGCGTGATTGCAAGGAAAACGCAAGGGGTGCGTGCGTGAATTCGCGTCTTGCCAGATGAGTGGTTGATCGCATTGGTCACGCTTCGGACATTCGGCCTCGTTCTCGACACGCGAAACGTAGGCTGGGTGCACAGATTAGAGAAAGGACTGCGATGACCATTCGCACCACTCATGTTGGTTCCCTGCCCCGTACCCCCGAGCTGCTCGAGGCGAATCGTGCGCGCCGTGAGGGTTCGCTCGGCGAGGCTGACTTCACGTCGCTGCTGCAGGATCAGGTTGACGGCGTTGTGAAGCGTCAGGCCGAGATTGGCCTGGATATCGTCAATGACGGCGAGTACGGTCACGCGATGATCGACACGGTTGATTACGGCGCGTGGTGGACGTATTCCTTCTCGCGTTTCGCCGGACTGTCCTTTGAGGACGTGCAGCGTTTTGATGTGCGTCCCCCGGCCGGCCGTGACGGTCGACTTTCTTTCTCATCGTTTGCTGAGCGCCGCGACTGGCAGCGTTTCGCGGACGCGTACGCGGATCCGGATTCGGGTATTCACATTGCGAACCGCAACCCGATCGCGTTCCCGACGATCACGGGTGAGCTGGCCTACATCGGCGCCGAGGCCGTGGAGCGCGATATCGCGGGCACGAAGCACGCGCTGGAGGCGGCGGGCAAGCCCGTGTCGGATGGTTTCGTGGCGGCGATTTCGCCGGGTTCGGCGGCTCGCGTGGCTAACGCGTTCTACGAGGATGACGAGGCCGTGGTGTGGGCGTGGGCGGACGTGCTGCGCGAGGAGTACAAGCGCATTACGGACGCGGGCCTGACGGTCCAGATTGACGCGCCGGATATCGCGGAGGGCTGGGATCAGATGAACCCGGAGCCGTCCGTTGAGGATTACCGCGCGTTCTCTCGCGTGCGTATCGACGCGCTGAACCACGCGCTGGAGGGCATTGACCCGTCTCTGGTGCGTTTCCACGTGTGCTGGGGTTCGTGGCACGGCCCGCACACGACGGATATTGCGTTTAAGGACATCGTGGATCTGGCTCTCCTGGTGAACGCGAATGGCCTGACGTTTGAGGCGGCGAATGCTCGCCACGCGCACGAGTGGACGATCTGGCGAGACATCGAACTGCCCGAAGGCAAGTACCTGATCCCGGGCGTGGTGTCGCACTCGACGAACGTTGTGGAGCACCCGGAGCTGGTGGCTCAGCGTATCCGCCAGTTCGCGGACATTGTGGGCGACGAGCGTGTCGTGGCGTCGACGGACTGCGGCCTGGGCGGCCGCATCTACCCGTCGATCGCGTGGGCGAAGCTGGAGGCTCTTACCGAGGGCGCTCGTCTCGCATCGAAGTGATCGACTGATTGCTGGCCTGGGGCGCGCGGGGTGGATGAGGATCCACCCCGCGCGCTTTTCCCAGGGTTTTTTCAGGCAACGCTCCCTTTATCTTGAGCTTAGCCTCACACAATGAAACGTGTGTTGTAGCCCCCGTTTCCGGGTCGGCTTGGCGCGGTGGGGATCGCACGCCGCGTCGGGTTCCGGGATTGGGGGCTGCGGCGCGTTTGGGGTCCTCTGATCATCCCCATCTCAATTCACTTCTCCGTCATGCGGAAAACGGAGCCCTTTCTTCGTTATTCTGGAAGTAAGCACCCATTGTCGAGGCTGTTCGAGGGAGAACATCATGGGAGCAAACAACACGGAGGGCACGCACTCCATCCGTTCGCGCGTTGGTTTGCTCGCTGCCGCTCTTGTCATCGTCGCCACGGCGTGTGGCTGCCAACAGAACACGCCCGCGGCGCAGGGGCCGTGGGCGGCCGACATTGAGCAAGCGCGCAGTGAGTGGGCGTCCAACGAGTTCGTCCAATCTGTCCTCGCCGACTCTTCCATCAGCGAGGCCGAACTCCAGGACATGCGTCAGCGTGTGCTGAACTGCCTGACAGACAAGGGCGTGACCGGCGCATCCTTCGGCCCGAGCGGCACGCTGAGCGTCCCCGATCAGCCGGTTGGCTCCTCCATATCTGAGGAACAGCAACAAGAATTCGTCTACACCTGTTCCATCGATGCCGGTCAGCCGATCATCGAGGCGCTCGAGTTCGACATGCGAGTCAACCCGGATCACCGGGATGTCAATGAGCTGTTCACGCAGTGTTTGATCCGCAACAAGGCGGTTGAGCCGTCCTTCACGGCCCAAGAGCTCGCGCGCGCTCGCGAGAGCGGAACGCCTCTCGCAAGCGCGCTGCCTTTCATCGACCCATCCCAGGGTCCCGACATTTTGCGACGATGCCTCGAGGACCCCAGCAAATGACCGCAACCACCCTCAGGAGTTGAGATGGCATCTTCTCGCCGCTGGCTCGCCCTCACCGCGTTAGTCGCTCTCATCGCCGGTGCGGGTGGGGTCAGCGCGGGTATTCTCATTGCTTCGCCGCCCACCCCGGCCTCGCTGGCATCGTCATCTGCACCGACGACGGTCCCCGTCACGACGCGCGAATTTACCGACACGCGCTCCCTCACCCTCACGATTCCCCCGGCCTCGCCTCACGAACTCACCTCCCCCATCGCTGGGCGCATCACGGCCCTCCAAGCAGCGACGGGAGCTCCTGTCACGTCAGGTTCCATTCCCTGCGAGATCGACGGGCTGCCCCTTCTCGCCCTAGCCCTATCCACTCCTCTCTATCAGGACGTGGTGGACGGAGCCGCGGGACCCGATATCGGTGCCCTGAACGCTGAGCTTGCTCGGCTCGGGTATGCGGCTCCGGCGGATTCTCAGCGGGTCACGGTCGCCACGCGAGTGGCCCTGGCCTCGGCGATGGGCGTGAGCGACGGAGCTGGAGGTATCCCCTCCAGCATCGAAGCCTCTCACGTCCTGTGGATCCCGGCGCCGACCGTCACCCCCTCGTCGGTCCCCGTTCACCTGGGTGACAGCGTCGATACACAGACCGTTCTCCTCACCCTTGAGGAGTCCCGCGACGCCTTGCGGCTCTCCGTCCCACCGGATGCCTATCCTGCGGACCACGTCATCACCCTGGGGGACACGGACTATCCCGTTCCCTACGACGGCATCATCACCGACCCCACCCTGACGGCGACGATCCTCTCCTCGCGCGAATACACGGACTTCGTCCGCTCCACCCCGAGCAGCGATGGACCCGTTCAGCTGCCCGTCTCCTGGAAGCTCGCCTCCCCCATCACCGTCGCGGTCATCCCACCGTCCTCAGTGGTCGGAAACGCGACGGGCGCGTGCGTCTTTGAAGACGGCACACCGATTCCCGTTTCTATCGTTTCTTCCCAGCTTGGCCGAACCTACGTCCTGCCAACGACCCCGCTCTCCACCGTCGACACCGCCGTCGAGGGACGCTCATGTCCGTCGAGCTAGACAACGTCGGGCACAGGTTCGCCGCCACCCCGTGGCTCTTTCGCCATCTCAGCGCACGCTGCGAGGACGGTGCCCTCACCGCCATCGTCGGCCCGTCCGGTTCTGGCAAGTCAACCCTGCTGTCACTGATCGCGGGATGGGAGACTCCGACCGAGGGAACGATCACCATCCCCCGTCCGTCTGGTGAGCAGAAGCCCCGCATTGCGTGGGTCTTCCAGAACCCGTTCGGCGTTCGCGCACGCAGCGCGATTGACCACGTGGCGCTGCCCCTGTTGGCCCGTGGCATGAGCCGGGCGCAGGCCGATGCGGAGGCACAGCGGCTCCTCAACGCTTTCAATCTGGCGCATCTTGCGACCCGCCCATTTCGGGATTTGTCGGGCGGAGAGGCTCAGCGTGTACTCCTCGCCCGCGGGCTCGCTTGCGCCCCCACTCTTCTCCTCGTGGATGAACCGACCGCGCAGCTTGATCAATCCACGGCTCGCGACATTGCCTCCACGCTCGGCTCTCTGCGCGAGGACGGGGTCAGCGTCGTGATCGCGACGCACGATCCGTCGATTCGCGCGCAGTGCGACGCCGTCATTGACCTCGCACACTTCCAGGACGAGGAGGGACAGCGATGAGCACACTCTCGTGGCGAGCACTCCTGTCCGAAGCGTGGAGGGACTGCCTGAGCGGGACGGCCCGCGTCGGGATTCTGACTATCCTGGCCACCGCCCTAGTCGGAGGCGTTATCTGCGCCGATGCGTTCTCTCTTCGTTCCGTCAGCGTTGAGGCGGCCTCTTTCCGTGTCCATCTGGGATCGGTGCGAGTCCTCCAAGCGCAAGGCAGCATCGACGGGGCTACCTGCGAGGCACTGTCGCGAATCCCCGGGGTGCGCGCAGGAGCCGTTCGCTCGGTCGAATCCGGCTTGTCCCCACTCGCTCTTCCAGCCTCGTCGCTGCCCCTGTACGAGGTCACGCCTGGAACCGTCTCTCTCCTGGGGGCAACAACGGCCGATCCGACGGGCATTGTGCTCCCTGAGCAGGTAGCCGAGGACCTCGGCACCACTCAAGGAGCCCTTCTCCCCCTCGCACACGGGCAGGCCGAGGTCGCGGGCACCTACCCGTGGGACGAGAACGACGGGCGTCGTCCCGGTTACGCCTACGCGGCTCTTGCCCCCGTGCCAGCGATGGGGACCTTCGATGAGTGCTGGTACGAATCCTGGCCGCACAGCGACGACGTTGATGCCCTGGTGCGCTCAACCCTCGTTGGAAGCGACGACCAGAACGCCCAGGTCCTCGCCATGAACCCTACGCGCGGAACGGCCTTCGACGCGGCGGGACAACTGCGGCAGAGGCCGACCTGGTGGGCGTGGATCGCCGCGAGCACAATCGGTGCCACGCTAGGGGCCGCTGCCACGTGGTGGCGTCGCCTCGAGATCGCCTCGGCTCTGCATGCTGGGCTCCGCAGATCAGATACGACGGTCCTCCAGTTGTTCGAGGCCGTGGCGTGGGTGGGCGGCGCATTCGTCCTCTCCTCCGGCATATGCCTCACGATCCTGAGCGGAGCGCCACCCAGTGACCGCTCTGACTTGATACGCCTGGTCGCTACCGAGGGCATCTGCGCTGCGTCGTGGACTCTCATCGGTGTCGTCATCGCATCAACGACGATCCGAGAGCGCCAGCTGTTCGCTTTCTTCAAGGGCCGATAGGTACCTGCGCGTGATCGCGCCTACAATTGGCGTATGAGCATCCTCGTGATTCAAAACGACCCAATCGTTCCGGTGGGCCAGTTATCCGCCTTCCTCGGCGGTCACGAGATGGTGCGCGCCTGGGAGGAACCGCAGCGCCTCCAGGACCTGGTGGCCGCTCCCCTTCCGGGTGCCCTCATTCTCCTGGGCGGGCGCGCGACCGCCTATGACGACGAGGCGTGGCCGTGGCTGGAAGCCGAGCGCGAGCTAACCCGACGATGTGTGAGCGCCAACGTGCGCGTCCTCGGCATTTGCCTGGGCGCTCAGCTGATAGCAGCGACTTTCGGTGGACGGGTCAGCATCGCCGACCCCTCAGGCCCCGAACGGGGCGTCATCCCGCTCGTGTGGGGCACGAACGACCAGGCGGGCGGCGGCGGAGCCGTCCCCCTGCGCATGGCGCTGGCCTCGACCCACACGGTGTTCGCCGACCATGGTGACGCCATCGTGGAACTCCCCCACGGCGCGCGCGAGTGGGCGCGCTCGGACAAGTACACGCAGATCTTCTCCTACGGCACCGCCCTGGGCGTCCAGTTTCACCCCGAGGTCACGCGCGAGATCGCGACCGTGTGGGCGGCGAACAACGAGGACGTCGACACCGAGGACATTGTGGCCGGCTACGACGCCCACGAGGGCGATCTGGCCTCCACGTGCAAGACCCTGGCCGACTGGGTCTCCGGCGTCTTCTAAGGCGCAAACAGAATCGCAGTGTGGGCACCCCCACGCGGTACCCACACTGCGATTGACAATCGGACCTCGTCGCAGCGAGCGGAGATGAGGCCCGATTCCTATTT
This sequence comes from Schaalia dentiphila ATCC 17982, assembly GCF_000154225.1. NCBI lineage: Bacteria > Bacillati > Actinomycetota > Actinomycetes > Actinomycetales > Actinomycetaceae > Schaalia > Schaalia dentiphila. The sequence goes on from NZ_DS264586.1 coordinate 2,062,514, forward strand.
TAGAGGAAAACAGCGCGCCTACAAGGCTTTTCCAGGAACCAAGACCACCACGTGGGACGACTTGACAACACTCCCATTCACGGCCTCGTCACGGCGCGCGACGCACCCCGGTCAGGGGGCCGCGACCTGCACAAAGGAGCCGGTGCCGTACGCCCACACGCGACGCTCGGCGGCCGAGATGAACACGGCCTGGCCGCGGCTCAGCCCCACGCTGTCCCCGCCCTGCTCCTCGCTCACGTGCAGGGAGACCGACCCGGAGGTCGCGATGACGATGCGCGGGCCCTCCCCGGGCACGGCGACCTCGTCCACGCGGGACGTGTGCTTGCCGGGTGCCAGCGTCGTCACCGACAGCTCGAACTCCTGGGCAGGTGCCAGGAAACGGTCAGTCGTCGCCGAGGGATGCTCGGGGGCCACGCGCACGGGCGGCAGCGCCGAGAACTCGGTGATTTCCACGAGCTGGGCGGAGTCCACGTACTTGCCGGTGAGGCCCGCGCGCACGACATTGTCGGAGGAAGCCATGACCTCGATGCCCAGGCCCGACTGGTAGGCGTGGATCTGGCGCGGCGGAATGTAGACGGCCTCGCCCGGGCGCAGGGACACCGGGTTCATGAGGAAGGCGACGATGATACCCGGGTCGCCCGGGTGCTTCTCCCCCAGGACGCTCACAAGCTCGTCCGTGCGCGGCGAGGGGGATGTGCCCGACGCGAGGCGGGAGCGGCACGCGTCCACGAACTCTTCGACGCGCTCCGGGGTAGCCGGGGAGTCCTCGTCGAAGAGCCACGTGGCCAGGGAGCGCAGACCTCCGCGCACGGTGGACAGCTTGAGGCGGTGACGCAGGCGGTCCGCGAGCTCACCCTCCAGACCGACGAGGAGCTGGCGGGCCTTGCGCGGCACGCGGAAGCCGACGAGCGCGCTGAACTCGGTGAGCGCATAGATCATCTCCGGCTTGTGGTTCATGTCCCGGTAGACGCGGCGCGTGTCCGTGCGCTCGATGCCCAGGACCTCCTCGCGCAGGTAGCCTTCGCGCGCGATCTCCTTCGTCGGATGCACCTGCAGGCTCAGGGTCTGCGCGGGGGCGATGATCTTCGCCAGGTACGGCAGAGTCGGACCAAACGCGTAGAGCAGGCCACCGCCGAGGGCACGCTTGGGGTCTTCGCCGATGTGCTCGGCGAGGGTCTGCCCGCCCGTCAGCAGCGTCGGTCCATCCGGGTGGGCGCCGAACCACACCTCGGACACCGGGTCGTCCCCGGCAGCGGCCCCCAGGAACTCGGGGATCGCGTTCGTGGAGCCCCACGCGTCAGCTTTCGTCCAGCCGATCAGTCTTTCCATAGGTCGAATCCTATCGGTATCGGGCGCGTAAACACGCGAGGGACGAGGCCGTGGCCCCATCCCCCGCACGCTCGCGTCTGTCAGGCGCTGGGTTGATCGGTGGTTTCGCGCGCCTCGAGGGCGGCGAGCGCACCGCCGCGCGCGTGCAGCTCGGCGTAGGTGCCGGTCTCCACGACGCGGCCCGCATCCATGACGATGATCTGGTCGGCGTCGCGCACGGCGCTGATGCGGTGGGCGATCTCGACGATGGTGCGACCCTTCGCAACGCGGGCGATGCCCTCACGCACGCGCGCCTCGGTGGCCGGGTCGACCTGGCTCGTGGCCTCGTCGAAGACGTAGATCGGGGCGTCTCGCAGGAGCGCGCGGGCCAGGGCCAGGCGCTGACGCTGGCCGCCCGAGAGGCGCTCGCCCATGTCGCCAACCACCGTGTCCAGGCCGTCCTTTTCCGTGGCCAGCCAATCGGTGAGGTCCACGGCCTCCAGCGCGCGTTCCAGGTCGGCCTCGCTTGCGTCGGGTGCGGCGAGCAGCAGGTTGGCGCGCAGCGTGTCGTTGAACAGGTAGGGGCGCTGGGACGCGGAGGAGACCGTCGCGCGCAGGTCTCGTAGGGACACCTCGGCCACGTTCGTTCCGCCGACGGTCACGGCGCCCGAGGCCGGGTCCCACGTGCGGGTCAGCAGCGAGGCCAGCGTCGACTTGCCAGAGCCGGAGGCGCCCACGATGGCGGTGCGCTTGCCGACGGGGATGTGGATGCTCACGCCGTCCAGGACTGTGGGGGCGCGCGCGGGTACGTCCTCGTCCGTCGGGTAGGAGAAGGTCGCGTCGGTGAACTTGATGTCGCCGGGGGTCAGCGGCTTGGGGTCGGCCGGGTCGGCGACGACGGGCGCTCGGTCGGTGATCGCGAAGACGCGGGCGGCCGACGCGAACGCCTGGTCCAGGTCGGCGGCGAACTCCTCGACCGCGAGGACCGGTCCGAAGGATCCCATGGCGATGCCGAGGGCGAGGCCCGCCTGGGACAGCGTCAGCGTTTCGGCAAGCACGTTCGAGCCCGCGACCATGGCGACCGTGACGATGCCAAGGGCGACGGCGGCCTGGTTGAGGCCCCGGCGCAGCGCGATCCAGCGGCCCTGAGTACCCAGACCCGAGGAGATACGCTTTTCGATGGCGCTCATCTCGGCCTCGCGGCGTTCCTCCGCCCCAAAGGCGAGGACCTCACGCACGCCCTGCACCGAATCGGTCACGTGGGCGGCGATCGCACCTCGGGCCTCGCGCAGCTCACGCGCTGCACGCGCGGTCGAACCGGAACCCAGGAAGGGAATAACCGCACCGACGATCAGCAGGAAGGGAGCCAGCACGGCGGCCAGCGTCCAGGACACGGCGCTGCCCATCCACACGATCGACAGGATCGGAACGATGATGGCGGTGGTGACGGGGGCGAGCGTGTGGGCGAAGAAGACCTCGACGCGGTCGATATCCTTCGTCACGCGGTTCATGATGTCGCCCGAATCCAGGCGATCCGTGCCCGCGGGAGCCTGGGGCTCGAGCTGATCGTAGAAGTAGTTGCGCAGCATCGCCAGGGAGTGGAAGGCCACGAAGTGACCGGCGAACTGCTCGAGGTAGCGGGCCAGGCCCTTGAGCAGACTCAGGCCAATCGCACAAACAATGACGAGGGCGATGCTCCAGGCGCTCTCCCCCGACGCGAGGCCGGCGACGGCCCAGCCGCCCAGGGCGAACAGGGCGATGCCGATCATGAGGAAGACGATGCGGGCGGCGATGGAGGCCGCGAGCGGCGGCAGGACGCGCCGCGTGATCGACAGGAGTCGAAGAGACAGTTGCCTGCGGGTCATCGGATCGTTCCTTCCTGCAGGGTCGCGACGCGGTCAGCGCCCTTGATAGTGGCGTCTCGGTGAGAGATCGTCAGGGTCGTGCGCCCGGCACACACGGTCTCCAGCGACGCGAGGATCTCGCGCTCGGAGGCCAGGTCGACGTGGGCGGTGGGCTCGTCCAGGATCATGATCGACGCGTTCTTCAGGAAGGCGCGGGCGATCGCGATGCGCTGGGCCTCGCCGCCCGACACGGCCAGGCCTCGGGCACCCACGCGGGCGTCCAGGCCGCCGGGCAGCGTGTCGACGAACTCGCCCAGGTGGGCGGCGCGCAGGGCCTCGATGAGCTGGTCGTCCGTGGCCGCGGGGGCGGCCAGGAGCAGGTTGTCGCGCAGCGTGCCGGAGAACAGGTAGGTGCTCTGCTCGACGACGGCGGTCTGGGCGCGCACCCACGACAGGGGCGCGCTGGCCAGGTCGACGCCGTTGAGGCTCACGCGGCCTCGCGTGGGGCGCAGGAAGCCCTGCAGCAGCGCCGAGATCGTGGACTTGCCGGCGCCCGAGGGGCCAGCGAGCGCGACGTGCTCGCCCTGGGTGAGGGTCAGGTTCGCACCCTGCAGGACCGGAGTGTCCTCGGTGTAGGAGAAGGAGACACCGCTGAGCCGGATCTCGCCGCGCTGGGGCGGGATCGCCGGGGCCTTGACACCCTTGGCGTCCGTAACCGGCGGGGTCTGCTTGATGAACTTCTTGATCTCCTTGTTGGCCGCGATGCCGCCCATGCCGATGTAGAAGAACTGGCCGATGCGGTCCAGCGGGTCGAGCATGATCGAGGAGAGCAGCACGAGGGAAATTCCCTCACCGACGCTGATCGCGCCCTGCTGGTAGCGGATAAGGGCCAGCGTGATCGCGCCGGTGATCATGCCGAGGGAGAAGACGGAGTCGATGACGAGGAGGATTAGCTGATTGCCGGCCAGGTAGCTCATGACCTTCGAGCGGACCTCTTCGGCGGCCTCGGCCAGGCGCTTGCCCATATCCTTGCCGGCGTTCATGAGGGCCAGGTCGCCCAGGCCCTGGATGGCGTCGAGCTCCTTGGCGGCGAGCTGGCGCGAGGCGTGGCGGTAGCGCGAGGACACCGGCTTGAAAGCCTTGCGGAAGCCCATGACGCAGATCGGGACCAGCGGGATCGCGATCGCGAGGAAACCACCCGAGGCCGGTTCAATCGTCATGGCAACGAGAATGACGACGAGGATCGGGGTCGTCAGCGACGCGATCATCGGGGCCAAGAAAATGCCCTTGTAGGCGGCGACACGCTCGACGCCGTCGGTGGCGGAGTTGACGACGCGGCCCGCGCGCTCATTGGTGCGCTGCGAGGGCCCCAGGGCGAAGACCTGTCGGATCATCGAATGGCGCAGCGCGGGCTCCATCTGGTTCATCTGGGCGGCCCCCAGGGCGCTGACCGCCCACGCGAACACGCCGGATCCCAGGGCCCCCAGCACGCCGATCCACCATGTCGACCAGGCATTGTGTCCCGCAATATCATCGATACCCCAGCCGATCGCCAGGTAGGCGGCGGCCAGGCAGAGAGCCGCTGCCCACGAGCAGACGACCACGATCGCACGTTTCATTGTGCTCCTATCAACATGACGCACACGAGTACACAACCAAGGATACCCTTAGTTAGGTTCTGACACCAGTGTCACTTTGGAGCAATTTCGTATCGTGACCACGTAAAGAAACCACGGCCTCGTGTCAATCGACGAGGCCGTGGCTCCCCCAAGCGATCACGCTCAGACCAGGCGGTACGTCCAGCCGTAGGGATCCTCAGCGCGGCCCCACTGAATGTCGGTCAGGCGCTTGTGAATCTCGCGGGTCTTGTCCCCCACCTCAATCTCCACGTCGAAGTCATCGCCAGCCAGGCGCGTGATCGGGGTGACCACGGCGGCCGTGCCACAGGCGAAGACCTCGGCGACCGCGCCCGAGCGGATGCCATCCACGACCTCGGACAGGGCGATCTTCTCCTCACGAACGGCCACGCCTTCGTCGCGCAGGATGCGCAGGATCGCACTGCGCGTGCCACCCTCAAGGATGACGCCGGTGAGCTCGGGGGTACGGATGGTTCCATCGGCCATGACGACGAACATGTTCATGCCGCCCAGCTCCTCGAGGTACTTGCCCTCGTAGGTGTCCAGGAAGCAGACCTGAGAGAAGCCCTTGGCTTCGGCCTGGATCTGGGGCAGCAGGGAGGCCGCGTAGTTGCCGCCAGCCTTGGCGCTGCCTGTGCCGCCGGGGCCGGCGCGGTGATACTCGCGCTCCACCCAGATGGCCACGCCAGACAGGCCGCCCTTGAAGTAGGGGCCCGACGGAGAGCCGATGACGTAGTAGTCGACAACGCCGGCGGGGTGGACGCCCACGAACTCCTCGGAGGCAAACATGAAGGGACGCAGGTAGAGCGACGAACCGTCGACCTCGGGAACCCACTTGACGTCGGCGCGCACGTAGTCCACGAGGGAGGCCACGAAGTCCTCGCGGCTCATCTCGGGCAGGGCAAGGCGGCGGGCCGAGTGGTTCAGGCGCGCGGCGTTGTAGCCGGGGCGGAAGGTCCACACGGAGCCGTCCTCGCGCTTGTAGGCCTTGATACCCTCGAACACGGACTGGCAGTAGTGGAAGACGGAGGCGCCGGGGGTCAGCTCGAGCGGACCGTAGGGAATGACGCCGCGGTCATCCCAGCCACCCTCGCGGGTCCAGCGCATATGGGCCATGTGATCCGTGAACTTCTTGCCGAAGGCCAGGGTTGACATGATCTCGTTGTACTCTTCCGGCGTCGCCGGGTGAGCGTTGGGGGTCAGAGGGAAACGACCGGCAAGCTCGTCGGCGGCGGGAAGTACCAGGTCGCCGGCAGCCTCAAGTTCCGTGGGGGTATGCTGCGTCGATGCCATGAGGTCTCCTGTCGTGTTTTTTCACAAATATGAAGCCAGAATATGCCCGCCGTCCGCATTGTGGCCGATTAGTTTCGGCATGTGACCCTCCATGCACCACCCTGTGGAGGTTCTCACCCCGGTCAGCCCACGAAGCCTGATGTGTTGTCGGTACCGTCTCATCGTACGTTCGCGCGCCGAACACCGGAGCCCCTCAAGGCTCCGCCTGCTAACGCTTCTCGCCGCCCTAGGGAGTTTGCCCTGCGCTGAGTTCTCCCGCGCCCTCCGGCCACATCTCCCGCGAGCTCATGGGCGTGGGTGCTCTGCTCCTGGGTATCGCCCCGACCTAGTAGGCCTCGCCCTCAGCTTCCAACGCACGGACAGCGCGCGGCAGCATCCGAAACGATACGATCAACCCATGACGACTCTGCCTAAGGCTCTCGCCCTCTGCCTGCCCGCCCGCGAGCGCCGCTCCCCCAGCCTCGAGCTTCATGACGGGCGATGGCTAGCGGCAGCAAAGTCCGGCCTGTACGTCTTCGGGGCCGGGTCCGCATCCGATGAGAAGGCTCAGAAGAGCTACGAGGTCTTCCCCTGGTACGACGTGGCGCGGGCGCAATGGGAGGCTGAGGCGGAATCCTTCACGCTCGAATGGGTGGACCCGACCCGGCCCTCGCTGGTGGGACGAGGGCAGGGCGACCCATCCGACTTCATGCGCCACACAAGCGAGTACGTCAATCGTTCCATCGTTGTACACGCCCAGGTGGAGACTGAGGGCAGGACAACAGTGACGGTCTGGGTACGGCGCGGACCCGACGGGCTCTTCTCCATCCTGACGGCGAACGGCCCACTCGATGCGGCAGGCCAACGTCAGGCGGACGCCCTGGAGGCGCGCGTACGCGACGCGGTTGGCCTGGACTAGGAGACGCCCCTCAGGTCCCGTACGCAGCAAAACCCTCGGGGTACCAACCGGCTCGAAAGGCGCTCAGCCCGCCTGGACGTACGCGACCAGGGCGAGTAGCCACAGGTGGGCGGGGTAGAACACGTAGAAGAAGTACTTGGAGAATCGCGTGTGCGGGCCGTGCTCACCGTTGTACAGGTGCAGGATCGGAATCACGAGGATAAGCATGAAATCGGAGTTCTGCGCGAGCATCGACACCGTCGCCTGCCACGTGTCGTAAGGCTGCCACACGAGGGCGAACATGGCCGCTGCGAGCGCCAGGTACGCCAAGTCACGCCACACGACGCGCGAGTAGAGCGCATAGGTGATGACCATGAAGGGCAGAAGCGGCAGGCCACCCTCGATCGGAAGAACCGCGCACACGAGCGAGAGCACAGAAACACCGCCGATCGCCCACTTGTGCCACTTTGTCCCTGACCAACGCTTGACGAGGGCGAGAAGGCTGGTCCCCACAGCCAGGGTGAGGAAAATATTGTTGTCGTACATGTGCACGTCGCGGGTGGCCAGCAGCAGGCCCAGCGCGTAGTTACCCGCGGCCATGATGAGCGACGCGCCCCACAGACGCGCCAGGTACTTGCGCATGCTCGAGGTGTAGAGAACTCCTTCGACCGCGCCGTAGGCGAACCAGACGGCCACGCACCTGGTGACGACGTGGAAGATGTCCGTCCACATCACGGGGACTAGTCCGGGAACGTGCGGGAGATGGTCGAGAACCATGAGCGCCGCCATCGCGAGCTTGATCCAATACTGGTTGACGCCCAGGCGCGACCGTGGCGCGATGCGAGCGGGGGAGGTGAGTGCGGGAGCGGACATCGTAATGCTTTCTCCTTGCTGGTTTCGGACGCTTCTAGTATCGGCGACCGCTCCTGACGAACTCTATGGGGGGCTGCCCCTATACTCCCCTACCTTTTCCCCGACCCACCAACGCCAATAGGCCCCGAGATACACCTACGGGGCCCAGCCTCGCGGCTGGACCCCGGACCTCGTCACGGCAGTTCAGTGAACGAGATGAATACGCTCGAAGGGGTCGAGAGAGAAACCCTGTTCGAGGATTGTGCGGCTCCATTCGCGTGCGCTGAACAGCGAATGATCGCGGTAATTGCCGCACGAGTAGGCGTCGGTGCCGGGCACGTCCTCCCAGGTGACGTCCTCGGCGATCGCGTGCAGGGAGGAGGCCAGCGCCTGCGTCACCTCACGCACCGAGGGGGTGCCCCACATGATGAGGTGGAAGCCCGTGCGGCAGCCAAACGGCGAGCAGTCGATAACGCCGTCGATGCGGTCGCGCAGCAGGGAGGCCAGCAGGTGCTCGATCGTGTGCAGGCCCGAGGTCGGGATCTCCCCGGCGTTGGGCTGGAGGAGACGCACGTCAAAGTTCGAAATCTGGTCGCCCTTCGGGCCGGCCTCCACGTTGATGAGACGCACGTAGGGTGCCTTCACTGCGGTGTGGTCCAGGGTAAAGCTCTCAACTTCGGCCATCGGTTAGTTCCTTTCAGTGTAGTTTTGCCGACGCTGCTCCAGGCGCATGAGCTCCCGGAACATCTCGGAGTAGATGGGGTCGTCCTCGCTCAAGCGCGACAGGGCCGCGCGGGCCTCGCCGAGCTTGCGGGTCAGGTCCATACGCACCATAGCGGCGACGACGCCTCGGCAGTATGAGCGCACGTCGGCCTCACCCGCAACGGGCAGAGGCGCAACAGCCAGCTGGGTGACGGCGGGGCCGATGAACTCGCCGGCGGTCTCCAGGACCACCTGGACGAAGCGGCGCGAGGCCGCGAGCGTCGCGTTCTCACCCGGGCCGAAGTGGGCCTCGGCCTGGCGCATCATCTGCGTGAAGGCGTCGAGCCCGCCGACCGCGCGGATCGCGTCGTGGACGGCGCGATGCGTGGGCACGGTGAAGGACTGCCCGTCAAGCTCCTCGAAGCCGGAGCCCACGGCGTAGAGCGGGTGCTGGAGGACGGCCTCGAGAGCCTGGCGCTCGATGCGGCTCACCGGGTCCTCGGGGCCTCGGCGCTCGGACGCGGGGACGGGGCGGCCGGCGCCCGCCATCTCGATCTCGCCCGGGCGCGCCTCGTGCGAGAGGACTTCGACGCGACCAGCCGCGCGGATCGCCTGCTCGACCGTGGGGATATCCATGCCGAGCCACCCGGCCAACTGCCGCGTGTACTCGGCACGCAGGGCGCGATCCTTAATGTGCGCAACAATGCCGGCCGAGGCCCGCAGGCCCTGCACGCGGCCCTCGGCGCTGCGCAGGTCCATCTGGGACAAGACCGAGCGGATAGCGAACTCAAAGAGCGGGATGCGCGAGTTCACCAGGTCGACGATCGCCTGATCGCCCTGCGACAGGCGCAGGTCGCAGGGGTCCTGGCCGCCCGGGGCCACTGCCACGAAAGTCTGGGCCGCGAAGTTCTGGTCCTCGCCGTAGGCGCGCAGCGCGGCCTTCTGCCCGGCACTGTCGCCGTCGAAGGTGAAGATGACCTCCGAGCCGTGCGCGCGCCCCGTGGACAGGAGCACGCCGGCGGCCGGATCCGCGTGGTCGCCCAGCAGGCGGCGAATGATCTTGACGTGCTCGGAGCCAAAAGCGGTACCACACGTGGCCACGGCGTTCGTCACGCCCGCGACGTGCGCGGCCATGACGTCCGTGTATCCCTCGACGATGACGACCTTGTGCTCCGTCGCGATCGTCTTCTTCGCCAGGTCCAGGCCATACAGCAGCTGCGACTTCTTGTAGATCGGCGTCTCGGGGGTGTTCAGGTACTTGGGCGATTCCTTGTCGCTGTCGTCCAGGCGACGCGCACCAAAACCAACCGTCGCGCCCGTGATGTCGCGGATCGGCCACACGAGTCGCCCGCGGAAACGGTCGTACACGCCCCGACTGCCCTGAGAGCCCAGGCCCGAAATCTGGATCTCCTGGTCCGTGAAGCCCTTGGAGCGCAGATGGCGCGTCAGGGAATCCCACGAGGCCGGGGCGTAGCCGACCCCAAAATGCGCGCACATCACCTGGGTGAAGCCGCGCTCGGCGAGGAACGTGCGACCCTTATGCGCCTCGGGGGAAGCCAACTGCTGCTGGTAGAACTCTTCGGCGACGCGGTGGGCGTCCAGGAGGCGCTGGCGCTTGCCCGGCTCCTCGGTGCGCACGCGCGCCCCGCCCTCCTCGTAATGGAGGGTGATCCCGGCCTTCGCCGCCAGCATCTCGACCGCCTCGGTGAAGGGCAGGTGGTCGATCTTCTGCACGAAAGAGATGACGTCACCGCTCTCACCGCACCCGAAGCAGTGGAACATGCCCAGGTGAGGGCGCACGTTGAAGGAGGGGGTGCGCTCGTCATGGAAGGGACACAGGCCCTTGAGGGAGCCGATGCCCGCGGGTCGCAGCGCTACGTGTTCGCCGATGATCTCGTCGATCTTCACTGCGTTACGTACCGCTTCGATGTCGTCCTTACGAATCAGACCCGCCATGTCCCTCAGTCTACCGATGCCTGCCCACGTCTGCGTCCGATCATGCTCACAGCTGCGAAGACAGCATGCCGCACCAGCGGGCGTGCCACGCGGAGGCCGACACGTCGGTGAGCGAGGCGACCTGGTCGATGACAGCGCGCAGGCGCACGCCGTCGTCGGAGGCGGCCCGCCACTGCGCGGCGAACACGGGTTCGAGGGTGTCGGCCCCGGCCTCGTAGAGGGCGTCGACGAGATCGGCCAGGAGCGTGCGCTGCTGGTAGTAGACCGGCTCGGTCTCACGCGGGCTCATGACGTAGTGGACGGCCATGCCCTTGAGGATCTGAATCTCGGCGCGAACCTCAGGCGGCACGACGAGGTCCGCGCGGTAGCGGCCCAGCGGCTCGTGCCCGAAGGTCTCGCGCGTGGCGGCCACGGTCGCCGAGCAGAAGCGGCCGATCAGCTCGCTCGTCGCGTCCTTCAGGTGCGCGAGGGAGGCGTAGGACCCGTCGAAGGAGCGCAGCCAGACGGGCATGGAGACGATGCGTTCAAGGGCCTCCTCCAGGTCCGAGCGCGCGACCGAGGGCCCGTACCAGTCCAGGGTCGAGGCCACGACGGCCGAGCAGTGCGCGTCATCGAAGAGGTCCGCGGGGTCCAGCTTGCGGGTCGCGACCGCGTCCTCCACGTCGTGCACCGAGTAGGCGATGTCGTCCGACAGGTCCATGATCTGGGCCTCCAGGCATCGCCTGCCCGCAGGCGCCCCCTGGCGCATCCACGCGAACACGGGCGCGTCGTCGGGGTACACGGAGTACTTGCGCGTCGACTTGGCCAGGTCCGGGCCACCGGCCTTGACCCACGGGTACTTGCAGATCGCGTCCAGGGTGGCGCGCGTGAGGTTCAGACCCGCGGGCACGCCGCCCGCGCCGATGACCTTGGGTTCCAGGCGCGTGACGACGCGCAGGGTCTGGGCGTTGCCCTCGAACCCGCCGATCGAGGCGGCCGCCGCATCCAGGGCACGCTCGCCGTTATGCCCAAAAGGCGGATGCCCGAGGTCATGGGACAGACACGCGGCGTCCACGACGTCCGGGTCGGCCCCCAGCTCCTTGCCGAGCTCGCGGCCCACCTGGGCGACCTCGAGGGAGTGCGTGAGGCGGGTGCGCACGAAATCGTCCGAGATCGGGCCCAGCACCTGCGTCTTTTCGCCGAGGCGGCGCAGCGCCGAGGAGTGGAGGATGCGCGCGCGGTCGCGCTCAAACTCGGTGCGCTCGGAGGACTTGTGGTCCTCGGGCACCCAGCGCTCGGAATCGGCAGACGCGTACGGGCGGCGCGCGTCGCCGCCATCAACACCGGGGATTGCCAAGGAAAACTCGTTCACGGGGCCATGTTACGCGGACCGCACCCACCCCGAGAGCGCGCCACGGCCTCGTCGGCCAACACACGAGGATGCTCACACCAACTCCCCTCCCCCGTGCGCTCCGCCAAGCGCGCCGCGTCCTTTCATGAGATTCTCCTCATGAAGACACAATGGGACTCTCACGGTCCGCATCCATCCTGGTAGCGATGAAAGGAGTACACATGTCAGAACGCATGCGTGTGATCTGGGCTATCGGCCTCATCGCTGCCGTCGGTTGCGGCGCTTTCTTCGGCCTGCGTGCCCTCGCGGCCGGAGGCCAGCAGACCACGATGGAGTCCGGCCTCTCCGTCCCCGCCCAGTCCGACGGTGCGGGCCCCCAATCCGCCCCGGTCGTTGCGGCCACCGAGGAGCCGACGCCGACCCCGGAGCCCGCCCCCGAGCCCACCAGCGAGGACCCGGCGCCCGCACCCACGCCCGCGCCAGTCGCGACAAACCCCTACTACGTCGCCCCCACGTCACCACAGCGCGCCGTCCCCGATGACGACGATGACGATGACGACGACGATCACGACGACGACACCGACGACTGAGCGCGTGGGGTACCGGTATCAGAGGAGCCGGTACCCCATGCCGCGCACCGTTTCGAAGTAGTCTTTACCGATTTTTTGGCGAAGGTAGGACAGGTACACGTCCACCACATTGGACGCGCCATCGAAGTCGATGCCCCACACGGCCGAGAGCAGCTGCTCGCGGCTGAGCACCTGTCCCGGATTGCGCATGAAGGTTTCGAGCAGCGTGAACTCGCGGGCGGACAGATCCACCCATTCCGCGCCCACGCGGGCGCGCCTCGTCTTCAGGTCGAGCACGAGCGATCCCCGGGTCAGCGTCATCGCGCTGGACGTGGACGTCTCTTCGCGCAGGCGCAGGCGCACGCGTGCCAGCAGCTCTTCGAAGGAGAAGGGCTTGGGCACGTAGTCGTCGGCCCCGCCCTCGAGCCCGGCCACACGGTCGGCAACAGAACTGCGCGCCGTCAGCATGATGACGGGCATGCCCACGCCCTGGCCTCGAATCTGCTCGAGGACCTCGAAGCCGTCGATGTCGGGCAGGCCCACGTCCAGGAGCATGAGGGCGCCCCGGCCCTGCAGGGCGGCTTCGACGGCCTCGGATCCCGTGGAGTAGATCTCCGGGACGAAGCCGGCGGCGCGCAGTCCTTTGGCGACGAAGGCAGCGATCCGGGCCTCGTCCTCAACGATGAGAATGGTCGTCATGATATCTCTCCTGACGCGCCGCAGGGGCGCAGAGGGATCACCAGGGTGAAGGTCGAGCCCACCCCCGGTGTCGATTCAATGTCGAGGTGCCCGCCGTGGGCGCGGGCGATAGATTCCACGATGTTCAGGCCCAGGCCGGACCCAGCAACGCTCTCGGTGCCCGCGGTGCCGCGCACGAAGCGCTGACGCACGCACTCAATGTCGTCCGGGGCAATGCCGATGCCGCGGTCGCGCACCCACAGGCGCGCCCACTGCGAGTCCGCGCCCGATCCGATTGCGATGAGCGTGCCGTCGGCCGAGTATTGGACGGCGTTTTGCGCGAGTTGGAGCCACGCCTGGGTGATGCGTGTCGGGTCGAGGCAGCAGGTGACCTGCGCGGCCTCGTCGAGGGTCCACTGGCGATCTCCCAGGGCGCGGGCCTTGTCCAGGACCGCCTCGGTGAGGGCGGCAAGGTCCGTGGATGCGGGGTTCACGGTGTCCGAGGCCCGGGCAAGCTCGAGCAGGTCGCCGACGAGGGTGCCCATCCGGTCGATCTCGTCGATAACGAGCGCGCGGGTCTCGACCACATCGTCGTGGTCGTCAGGATCGAGGAGTTCCATGTGGCCGCGCACGACCGTGATCGGGGTGCGCAGCTCGTGGCTGACATCGTCGAGGAGCTCGCGCCTGGTGACAACCGCAGTCTCGACCCGGTCCAGCATCCTGTTCACCGCTCCTGCCAGGCCCGAGAGGTCGTCGTTGCCGCGCACGGGAACGCGGGTCGTCAGGTCGGACTCGCCGATCGAGTCGGTGGCGCGGCGCAGCTCGCCGATGGGGCGCAGCAGGCGCGTCACCGAGAACCAGGCGAAAGGTACGACGAGGACGAGGGTGCCGAGCGCGGCAACCAGGTAGAGAACCATCGCAGAGTGTGTCGATTCCCCGTAGCCGCGCATGTCGATTGCGTGGACGAGGGCCGCGTTGCTGGACGGACCCGCGATCGGTACGACGATGAGCCGGTAGGTCGTCGTCGTGGTCGTGTGCGTGGTGATGATGGTGTCCGTGCCCGTCGTCAGGGGCGCAACGTAGGCCACCAGCTCCGCGTCGTCCTCGATGTGTAGACGCGGCTCTTGGGAGGGCAGCCAGTACAGGGTCCCGTCGACGAAGCCGACCTCACCGGTGTACGTGCCCGCGTAGGTTCGCGCCAGGTGCAGTCGCACGATCTCCGAGGGGTCGGTGAGAGCCACGCCCGTCTCGGGGTTGGTCCCGCCTTCGACGAGGTCTTGGAGTGCGATCTTGGATTGATGCAGCCGATCCACGGCGCGGGCGTCGAGGGCACGCTGCTGGAGGATGAAGACAAGCACACCGGAGACGGTGAGCGCAGCACCCGCCACCAGGATCACCGCGGCGATGATCCTGGTGCGGATGCTAACGGACACACCCGCGCGCGTGTTCTGCTTGCTCATGACCTCATTGTCCGGGTTATCTCCCAGGTCTGCACCCGGGCGCGACCCGCGTATCACCGTCCAATTCCCACGTGGGTCCAACCGGCGGCGTTCCACGCCTCGCGGTCCAGCGCGTTGCGCCCGTCCACGATGGTGCGCGAGCGCACGAGCGGGCCGATGGCGGCCGGATCCATGTTGACGAACTGGCTCCATTCAGTGGCCAGGACGACCAGGTCCGCGTCGGTCAGCGCCGCGTGCATGTCCTCCACCATCGTCAGGTGGGGCTTATGGGCGGCCGCGTTGGTCAGGGCGATCGGGTCGGTGACGCGCACGTTGGCGCCGCGCTCGTGCAGGCGCGAGGCGACGTCCAGGGCGGGCGAGTCGCGCACATCGTCCGTGTCGGGCTTGAAGGAAGCACCGAGGACGGTGATGTTCTTGCCCGTCACAGACCCACCCAGCGCGGCCTCGGCGGCGGCGACCGCACGGGTGCGACCACGGGTGTTGATCGCGTCGACTTCCTTCAGGAAGGCCACCGATTCACCCTTGTTGAGTTCCTCGGCGCGCGCCACGAAGGCACGGATGTCCTTGGGAAGGCAGCCGCCGCCAAAGCCGATGCCGGCGCCGAGGGCGCGACGTCCGATGCGCTCGTCGTGCCCGAGGGCCTGGGCGAGCATCGTAACGTCGGCGCCGGTGACGTCGCAGATCTCGGCCATCGCGTTGATGAAGCTGATCTTGGTGGCCAGGAAGGAGTTCGCGGCGACCTTCACCAGCTCGGCCGTGGAGAAGCTGTCGACGATGACGGGGCAGCCCGCCTCGATGATGGGTCGGTAGGCCTCGTCGAGGGCGTTGCGTCCACGGAATGCACTGTCAGCATTAGCGGACAGGCCGTAGACGAGGCGCGTGGGGCGCAGCGTGTCCTCGACCGCGTAGCCTTCGCGCAGGAACTCGGGATTCCAGGCCAGGGCGGCAGCCGTGCCCGCGAGCTTCTCTTCGACGATGTGCGCGGTGCCCACGGGGACTGTGGACTTTCCGACGACGACGGTGCGCTCGGCGGGGTCGAGCAGCTCGGTGAGCATGGAGACTGCTCCCATCAGGTGGCTGAGGTCGGCGGATCCGCCCTCGTCAGACTGCGGGGTTCCCACGGTGATGAAGTGGATGCCGGCGCCGGACAAGTCTTGCGCCGTGGGCTCGGCGGTGAAGCGCAGGTGACCCGAGGCGGTTTCGGCGGCGATCATCTCTTCGAGGCCGGGCTCGTGGAAGGGCGCCTTGCCGGCTGACAGAGCCCGCACCTTCGCCTGATCGACGTCGATGCCGACGACCTCGTGGCCGAGGGAGGCCATGCACACTGCGTGGACGGCACCGAGGTAACCGCAACCAATAACTGTCATTTTCATGGAAGTGCTCTTTTCTGTGTCGGTGTCTGTGGTCAGTGAGTGCTCGAGTGAGCGGAGAGTGCGTGGTCCATCCATTCCCCCAGCCAGGAGCTCGCCCCGGGGCGGAAGGAATGGACGAAGATGAGGCGCAGTCGGGAGGCCTGCAGGTAGGCCTCCAGGCGCGCCCGCGTGGTGGGCATGCGGGACGCGACGTCATCGATGTGCCCGATGACGACGTCAAGGCTGTGGGCGCTGAGGGGCCCGCGCAGGTGGTGCAGTTCCGCGTGGGCGCGCAGGTTCATGAGGTCGAGGGCGGGCTCGGCCATGCGGGCGCCGTCCAGGTCGATGACGCCAAGGCTGGTGCCGTCCCACAGGAGCTGTCCGTCGTGCAGGTCGGCATGGGAGACGACGTGGGTGGTGTCGATGTCCTCAATGAGGCGGGCGGACACGTCCAGGACCGCCTCGGTGATACGTGGGTCTTCGCCGATGGTGTCGGAGATGCGCGCCTGCTCGGCCCATCGGGCGAGGATGCGCGCCTCGTGGGCGCCGGTGTGGGGTTCGAGGGCGGCGTCTCGAGTCGGCTGCCAGGCCCGAGCGAGAGCCTTCCACCCGTCCAGCCCCTCGTCCCCGAGGTCACCGAGGGAGCGGCCGGGCAGACGCGTGTAGGTCAGAGCGGTCGACGACCAATCCGTCACGTCGGCGACGGCCAGTCCCCATGAGCGGTAGATGCGACCGGCGACTGCCGTGTTGCAGGCGATGCGCTCCCCGCCCTTGCGCACGTGCTTGGTGACGAAGCGATCCGCAACAACGACGGCGCGTCGGGCGTGGCGGTGGACGACGAGCTCCCCTTCCCCCACGGGAATGGTCCCGAGGACCGGGTCGCAGGCGTACAGGGACATGGCGACGCCGGCATCGGTGGCGAGTCCCGCGCGCAGGCGTCCGCGTCGGTCGACGAGCTCGACGGCGATGCCAGCGCGTGCTGGCCACGCACGCTTGATCCCCTCGATCGATCGGACGTCGGTGATTAGAGACATGCGCTTTCCTCCTCGATGAGCGTGAGGGTGTGGTCGATGTGCTGAGCCCAGTCGGGGCGGGCCTCGCGCAGGGGGTCGGCGAGTTTGAGAGCGCGGGCGTGGATGCGTGCGGCGCTCAGTTCGGTGCCCGTGGGCAGGCGTCCTCCCGCCCGCTCGTATCCGCGCGCGAAGGCCTCGGCACACTCGGGATCGGCGCTGACCATGTACGAGGCCACGTCGAGCGAGGCGGCCCCCATGCGTGCGCGGTCAAAGTCGGTGAGCAGCACGGTCCCATCCGCGGACACGAGCACCTGGTCGGGCGTGGCGTCCGCGTGGATGGGCACGAGGGGCGCTTCCTCCGGCTCGGGGGCCGTGTCCGCGAGCGCCTCAATCCGAGCTCCGAGGACGGCGTTGAGCTCGGAGATGATGCGGGCGTGCACAGCGAGGGTGTGACGGGTCGAGGACGTGGGAGCTCCCATGCTCTGGGCGAGGTGCGCGGAGGGAACGGCGGCGTGGAGACGGGCGAAGAGCTCTCCCGCTTCCTCGTGCCAGGCGTGTACCTGCCCGGCTGTGCCGGCGCTCTGGGACAGGTCGAATCCCCCGGCGTCGGCCAAGACACTCACGTTCGGATCGCTGCCCTCATCCAGGCGCTCGGGCACGGGAACGACCGCGCTCAGAAAGGCGTCAAGGCCGCGCACGTGTGCGTCCTCGGTGGCCTGGATGCGCACGACCATACCGCCACTGCGCGCGACAAGGCGGCGCAGGGGGTTGTGGCGTAACACCTGCCACGTGCGTGGTTCGACGATGCCCGAGGCCTGGGCGCGCCCGATGTGGACCATCAGGTCCGGGTCGGAGACTATGTCGCCCCACTGGAGCCACGGGCCGTCTTCGAGTATGCGCGAGGAGGTGGGTAGGTTTCGGCGCTGGGCCTTGGCGGCGCTCTTCTCGCCCTTCGCGACCGCATCCGGCCACAGCAGGCGAGCCCAACCAACCGGAAGACCGTCAGCGTCGGCGAGCGAGGCACTGATGGATACCCCGGGCTTGATGCGCACGCGGGTGGCGACCCGGGAAGCGTCCACGGCCTCGGACAGGCGCAAGGAGTCGAGGAAGAGGGACAGTGCATCCGACAGGTTCGCGCTCATCGCACGTCACCCCCTCGGGTGCTCGCGGAGGCGCTCGTCGCACTGGCCGCCCACTCGCGGAAGGCCTCGGACTCCTCGAGGAGCTGGGCGGGCGTACCGTCCAGGAGGACGCGCCCGTCTTCGATCCACACGACGCGGCTCGAGCGCAGGGCGACGGGCGGGTCGTGGGTGATGGCCAGGGCGGTGCGCCCTGCCACGAGGCCGTCGATGGCATCCAGGACGAGTCCAGTGGACTCGGGGTCGAGGCCGGTCGTAGCCTCGTCGAGGATGATGATCGGGGTGTCGCGCAGGAGGGCGCGGGCGATCGCGATGCGCTGGCGCTGGCCTCCCGACAGCGTGCCTCCGCGCTCGCCCACCTCAGCGTCGTATCCGCCGGGCATCTCCATGATGAAGTCGTGGGCGTTGGCGGCCTTTGCGGCGGCGACGATCTCCTCGTCGGTGGCGCCCTCGCGGCCCAGGCGGATGTTCTCGCGGATGGTCGTCGCGAAGAGCACGGCGTCCTGGTGGAGCAGGGTGACGTTCGAGCGCACGGCCGCCAGGGTGAGGTCGGTCAGCGGGTATCCGCCCATGAGGACGCGACCGCTCACGGGGTCTTGGGCGCGCACCGCGAGCGACACGAGCGTGGACTTTCCGGATCCGGAGGGGCCGATGATCGCGACCCGCTCGCCCTCGCGCACCGACAGGGACAGGGAGTGCAGGATCTCGACGCCGTCGTATTCGGTGACGACGCGGTCGAACTCGAGGTTGCCGCCGATGACTGCGGGGTGCAGGGCGCCGGGCGCGCTCACGATGTCCTGGCGGACCTCCATGAGGTCGGCGACGCGCTCGCCCGAGGCGCCGGCGCGCGAGATTCGGCCCGTGTACTTGGCCATGTCGCGCAGAGGCTTCATGGCGGTGCGCAGGTAGGAGGTGAACAGGACGAGGTCGCCCACGCTCATCGCGCCGCTGAGCACGCGCAGGCCGCCGCCCACGAGCACGATCGCGGTGGCGATGCCGACGAGCAGGTCCGTGGAGCGCTCCAGGCGGGCGGCCAGGCGCAGGGACTTCACGCCCTGACGGACGGCCTTGCCGTTTGCCCCGCCGAAGCGCCCGGCTATGTAGTCCTCCAATCCGTAGGCCTGGACGACGGGGATCGAGGCCAGGGACTCCTGGGCGGTGTTCGCCAGCTGGCCCTCCCCCTTGCGGGTGCGCCGCGCGGCGGCGGTGATGCGCTGGGAGGAGCCTCGCGACACGAACAGGAAGAGCGCGACGGCCACAACGACCACGACCGCGAGCAGCGGGTCGAGGACCACCATGACGATGACCATGACGAGCAGCGTCGCGGTATTGGCCAGGAGCGGCAGTCCGGCCGTGATGGCCACTTCCTGCAACCGGTTCACGTCACCGACGATGCGCTGGACCGTGTCGGCGCTGCGGTTGCGCGCGTGAAACTGCTGGGACAGGCCCTGCACGTGGCGGAACACGCGGGCTCGCAACGACTGGGCGACACGCGAGCCCACCAGCGCGAAGCACACCGTGGCCATGTAGTTCGAGGCCGCACGCAGGCCGACGATAACGACCAGCAGCCCGGCGCAGGCGACGATCATGGGGGCCGCAGACCACGGGCCTTCTCCGCGGTGCAGCGCCACCTCAACGACCGAGTCGATGACGATCTTCATCGGCCAGGGCTCCATGACGCGGAACACGACATCCAGGAGCAGAGCCACAATGCCCCCGGCGATCAGTCCGCGATGGGGACGCACGTCGGGACCCACGAGGCGCAGGGTCCGCGACAGCGCCCCCAGGTTGTATTTCTTGCTGATCGGCGCCATCTCAGGCCTCCACCAGCTCAAGCACGCGCCCCACAACGCCCGCCCACGAGTGGCGTTCCTCGGCGGCGAGACGAGCCTGCGCACCCAGCTCGGTGCGACGTTCCGGGTCCTGAGCGAGGGCGTCAATCGCACGAGCGAGCGCAGCCGTATCGGACGGCGGCACGAGGACGCCGCAGCCCAGTAGGGCCACGGGGATCTGTCCGAGCGCGCTGGCGACGACGGGCAGGCCGGCCGCCATGTACTCATAAACCTTCAGGGGCGAGAAATAGTGGTCGGCCTCGTCTGCGGGCGCCGGGTAGGGTGCGACCGCGATGGCGGAACCCTCCAGGTGGGAGGGAACCTCGTGCGGAGCGACGGTACCGCGGAAATCCACGTCCACGCCGGCTGCGCGCGCCGCCTCCTCGAGAGCCTCGCGCTGGGGACCGTCACCAATGATGCGCAGGTCCCACGGGGACGAGGCCAGGGCGCGCGCCCCGATGAGGTGCTCCACCCCGTGCCAGGGCTTGAGCGTGCCCACGAAGGTGACGACCACGCGGCCGGCCTCCTCCGTCACGGGAGTGATCCGTTTCGTGTCGACGCCGTTGGGGACGGTGTGGGCACGCTCCGTGCCCGTCATCTCCTCCACCCAGGCGCGCACCGGGTCCGACACGCAGATGATCGCACGCGCCGCACCCGCCTGCTCCACGAGCGCGGAGCGCGCTCCGGCCTCGTCATCCAGGCGACGATGACGACGCTGCTCCTCGATGAGGGGCGCGTTCACCTCGAGGATCCCGCGCACACCACTGCCCTTCGCGAGGGACGCGAGCGCCGTGGAGAACAGCGAGTAGCGCTCCCACACGAGGTCCGGGGCGCTCTTCGCAACGCGCTGTGCGATCGCGCGCGAGGCCTGGGCCTGGGCGCGCTCGCGGTCGCCCGCGCCGTCCGCATCGAGCGGGTACTCGACGGTAGGCACGTCGGCCAGGTCGGCGGGGACACGGTCCCCCATGCGCACAGCGTGGATCTCGACGTCGTGGCCGCGGCGCACGAGCTCGCGCACGACGTCCTGGATGTGGACGGAGGCTCCCTTGGTTCCGAAAACCGGGATGCCGGGGTCCGCGCAGATGTAGGCGATACGCATCAGAGGGTCTCCTCATCACTTTCAAGGCGGGCAAGGGCAGATGCCTGGCGGCGCGAGTCGTAGTGCTCCTCGATGAGCGCGCGCGCCCCACGCGCCAGCTCCACGACGGGGGTGGCACCGGAGGCGATGTCCGCGAGCGCCTGCGCGATCGATTCCGGGGAGCCCGGGGGAACGAGGACACCCGAGCGGCCGTTGATGATGACCTCGGGAATCGCGGTGACGACGGTGGCCACGACGGGTGTGCCCACGGCCATGGATTCGAGGATGACGGTGGGCAGGCCGTCGATGTTGCCGTCCGAGCCGGGGATGCAGGGGGCGACGAACACGTCGGCACCCTCAAGAGCTTCACGCACCTCGCTTTGGGTGCGCGCCCCGCACAGGCGGCACGAGGCGGTGAGGCCTCGCTCCTCGATGCGCCTGGCGAGGTCGTCCTTGAGGTCTCCCTCGCCGATGATCGAGGCATCGACCGCCACGCCTTGATCTCGCAGGATCGCGAGCGCGTCGATGAGGTCCGCGAAGCCCTTCTTTTCGACGAGGCGCCCCACCGCGACGACGCGCAGCGTGCCCGTGGCGGGCTCGGGGTCGCGGTAGGAAAAGCGGGCCAGTTCGAGGGCGTTGCGCTGCAGGACGAGGCGCGCGCCCGTGCCCTCTAGCAAGCGCTCGAGGTAGTCCATGTTGTACTGCGAGATCGCAATGACCTGGGCGGCGTCCGCGCAGATGCGGCGCAGCAGGTCAACGTCGACGGACTCGTGGTAGATGTCCTTGGCGTGTGTGGTGACCGTGAAGGGGATGCCGCTCAGGGACGAGGCGATCCAGGCGGTCCGCCCGGCCAGGGAAGCGAAGTGGGCGTGCAGGTGGGTGATGCCGTCCTCGCGTGCAGCGAGGGCGAGCGCGATGCCCTGGGCGACGACGTCGGCAGGCAACGAAGCGATGGCCGGCATGAGAGCGGCGAAGCGGGTGCGCATCTCCTCGTCGGCGAGGCCGGAGGTGAGGATGTTCCACATCTCGGAGGCCTTGCGGGGGCGCGGCACCCAGCTTACGGGTGCCTCGACGTACGCAATCTCGGGGTGGAAGCGTGTGTCGGTGGTCGGACGCAGCGCGTAGATACGCTGGTCCTGGCCCATGTCTTGGCGGGCGAGCATCTCGGTGACCACGAAGGTCTCGGAGAAGCGGGGGTACACCTTGAGGACGTAGCCGATGCGGGTCATTGGAGGTCTCCATCGTTGGCGGGGGCGATCAGAGTCATAGCGGCGTGCGCGGCGGCGGCGAGGCCCCCGCGGGCGATGCGGGACCGGTCGGTCCGCGTGGTGACGGCACCGTTCAGCCAGCGGGACAACGCCTCGGGCGTGGCGTCGGCCTGGCTGAGGGTGTCGATGAGGTGGGCGCCCGCGAGCGCCCGGGCGCGGATGGTCTGTTCGAGGCGCGGAACCTCACGCGGGACGATGAGGGCGGGGGTGTCGGCGGCGAGGATTTCGCAGACCGTGTTGTATCCCCCCATGGAGATGACGGCGGCGGCCTCGCGGATGCGGTGGGCCAGGCCCGGGCATGTGCGCACGACGGTGGTCGTGGGGCCGGCCAGGGAGCGGGCGCGTTCCATGCTCGCGTCGTCGAGCTGGGGTCCGGCGACGACGAGGTGGTCGTGTCCCTCGGGCATGCGGGCGCCAGCCGCGGCCTCGACGATGCGCCCGCCATCGGAGCCTCCTCCGACCGTCGTCAGCACGAAGGGGCGCTTGATCGGGCCGGGGTGGGGATCCACGTCGGTGCGGCCGTCGGCCAGATAGCCGGTGAAGATCGCACGGGACGCGAGGGCGGCGGGTACCTCCCCCGTCGAGGTCGCGTCGTGGATGGAGGGATCGCCGAAGATCCACACCTGGTCGATCAGGCCGTCCAGGATCGAGGCACCTCCCAGGTCGGCCCATTCCCGCGCGGCCACGGTGGGTTCGTCGAGGATGTCACGCAGCCCCAGGACGACGCGTGCCTGGGGGCGGGAGCGCTTGAGGGCGCGCAGCGGGGCCTCAAGTTCGCGGCCCACGCCCAGCGGGTGGCGGTCAACGACGACGAGGTCGGGGGAAAAGGCCACGAGAGCGGACTCGAGGAGGGCCGAGCGCAGAGCGAGGGTATCGGAGAGCGAACCGGACAGGCGGCGGGGAACGTACGCACCATTCTTTTTCGCGATGCCGGGCAGGGCCAGCCAGTCGAAGCCCTCGGGCAGGGTGAACAGCGGGTTGTGGGCCAGGCCGGAGACGATGAGTCCGCGCACCGCTTCCCCGGCGATGCGCGCGGCAATGTGATGCGCGAGAGCAAGGTTGCGCTTCACGTGCCCCAAGCCCTGGGAATCGTGGCTGTAGAGGAGCACTGACAGTGGCGGTGTCAAGGTCTCGTCCTTTCCGTGTCGGTGATCGTTAGTGACCAGAATGCCCAACTACGAAAAGACCAGGATGAGAGCATCATGAGAACACTCTCATGATGGTTGACCAGCGACGATGGGCACGGAAGGACGCCGAGCAACACCGCCTGATGACCCGATAGGGAGCCCGGGCCTCGTTACTGAAAAAGCCCCGATAATCACCGAGAAATTACTGTGAGATACCCCTTCGGGTCTTTCAGCATTTGTTCAAACATGCTAATTGTCAAGAGTCGCATTCAGCGTCGAATCCCCATCCACGGAAGGAGTCCCGAGTGTCCAACACGGCACAGGAAATCCTCGATGCGGTCGGTGGTCCCGGCAACATCACCCATTTCACCCACTGCGCGACGCGTCTGCGCTTCGAACTCAACGACGCATCGGTCGTCGACAAGGACCGAGTCGAGGCCATTGACGGCGTTCTCGGTGCCGTCCCGCAGTCCGGCGATCGCTACCAGATCGTTATCGGCGGTGCCGTGCAGTCGGTCTTCAACGAGATCAACAACCTGCCGTCGATGAAGCCGGGAGCCGCAGCCTCGAACAACGACGTCAAGGCCGCCGCCCGCGCGAAGGCGCGCGGCAAGAACGCCATCGTTGACGCTTTCTTCGAGTACCTGTCGGACTCATTCCGCCCGCTGCTGCCCGTCCTCCTCGGCGCCTCCCTGATCCTGGCGTTCCTCGCGGTTCTTGAAGCCTTTGGCGTCGTTGATACGCACGCAGATGTTATCCCCGCGTGGCTGGGCTACGTGAACTCCATGTGGAGGGCAGTCTTCTACTTCCTGCCCGCAATGGTCGCCTACAACGCCTCCAAGAAGCTGGACATCGATCCTTGGGTTGGCACGGCCGTCATCCTGTCGCTGCTCACCCCCAACTTCATCGGCCTGAGCAATGCGTCCTCCTTCACTGAGACGACCTGTACGACGACCGCGCTCGGCTCCGAGCAGTGCGTCACCCAGATCGGCTCCCTGCCCCTGCAGCTGTCTGACTACGGCGGCCAGGTCTTCGTGCCGCTGCTGATGGTGCCGATCCTCGCCCTGCTCTACAAGGGATTGAAGAGGATCATCCCCTCGAACATCCAGATGGTGTTCGTCCCCTTCATCTCCTTCATCATTATCATGCCTCTCACTGCCTTCCTGATCGGCCCCCTGTCGATCTGGATCGGTAACGGCCTGGGCGGCGGCCTGGCCTGGCTCAACGGCCACGCCCCCATCCTCTTCGCGATCATCATCCCAATCATCTACCCCTTCCTCGTGCCGCTGGGCCTGCACTGGCCTCTCAACGCCCTGCAGCTGGCCAACATCGCCGCGACGGGTTCGGACTTCATCCAGGGCCCCATGGGCGCGTGGAACTTCGCCTGCTTCGGTGCCACGGCCGGCGTGCTCTTCCTGTCGATCCGTGACCGCGACACCGACATGCGCCAGACCGCGTCGGGTGCTCTCGCCGCCGGCCTCTTCGGCGGCATCTCCGAGCCGTCCCTGTACGGCATCCACCTGCGCTTCAAGCGCATCTACCCGCTCATGCTCACCGGCTGTGTCGTCGGTGGCCTGGTCATCGGCATCGGTGGCGGCGCGATCACGCACACCTTCGTGTTCACGTCGCTGCTGACGATCCCGGTCTTCTCGCCCATGTCCGTCTACGGCCTTGGTATTGCCGCCGCATTCTTCACCGCGTTCCTCATGGTTGTCTTCTTCGACTACCGCACGAAGGAGCAGAAGGCTGAGGTTCGCGCGAAGAAGTCCCTCCTCGCGGACGACGCCCCCGCGGCTGCTCCTGCCGCCGCTCCGGTGGCCGAGGCCTCTCCCGCGTTCAGCGACGAGGCGAAGGCTGACCTGACGCTCACCTCCCCCATGGCGGGCACGACGGTCGCGCTGTCGGACGTTGCCGACGAGGCCTTTGCCGCTGGCGCGCTCGGCCCCGGCATCGCGGTCTCCCCGGCCGCTGGCGCCGTGGTTGTTGCTCCGTGTGACGGCAAGGTGTCGGTTGCGTTCCCGACGGGCCACGCCTACGGCATCAAGTCCGCGTCCGGTGTCCAGGTGCTCATCCACATCGGCATGGACACCGTGAAGCTGGAGGGTAAGGGCTTCACGCCGCGCGTCGCCAAGGGCGACGTCGTCAAGCGCGGCGACGTCCTGGCTGAGGTTGACTGGGATGTCATCCGCGAGGCCGGCTACGACACGATCACCCCGATGGTCGTGACGAACAAGAAGAAGTTCGGCGAGATCACCCCGGCCGCCCCCGGCCCAGTGGGTATCAGTGACACGGTCGTGACTGTGTCCCCCAAGGAGGCGTGAGCTTTCCGAGCATCGCTGTGGGTGCGGGCCAATCGGCCCGCACCCACATGCGTTTCTACCCCGCACCACCGACGCGCGCGGTAACCGCACGCAATGTGCGTGAGGGGCGCTGGAGTGTTCTCCGGCGCCCCTCACCATGTCACGCCCTACTTTCTATGGAACCTCGGGCTGGTACCCAAGTGGATGGGGTAGGTGTTGTCTTTGTTGGTGACCTGTGATTCGTCGAGGCCTCGGTAGGCGTAGGAATTGTCGTAGGCGATTTCGGTGGGATCGACGAGCCCGTCGGCGTACTGCTGGACCTCTGCGGGGGTGGGGCTGGTACCGCCCCCCTTGTCGGCCAGCGGATTCTCGTCGGGGTACTGGGTCGGATCGGTGTTCAGCATCCCACCGAGGTTTGCTGCGCCGTATCCGCCGTATTGATTCCAACCGTTTTCGTGACCGACAGCTGTGTTGACGAGTAGCTGTAGGAGCTGGTTTGCGGTGGCGTTGGGCCACTTTGCACGTGCCTGAGCGAGAGCTCCAGCAACAATGGGGGCGGAATAAGAGGTGCCCTGGGTAGTGCCGATTTTGCCGTCAGATATTAAGCGTTCAACAAATGGTCCACCAACCGCTGCAGTTGTCACTCCCTGGCCCCACGATGAGTAAGAAGCAAACTTTCCTTTGTCATCAATAGCAGAGACCCCGACAACGCCAGACCACCAGGATAGGGAGGTATCATTTTCGTCCTTTCCCGCATTACCCGCTGCAGCGGTAATAATGACTCCCTGACTCATGGCCCGGGCTATCGCCCACTTCAGATTGTTCTCATGTTCTCGACTCGATGCCGAGAAACTGATGATGGATGCGCCATCATTTATAGCGTGATTAATTAGCGAAGGGAGACCGATAAGAGGGATCTTTGCCGCAAGCTGACAATCGTGCTCAACTGTGCTTGAAGAGTCGTGGCTCTGGTAGGAAAGAAGTGTCGCGTCGGGAACGACTCCGTAGTCACGAGAAACTAGAAGGGAGGCTATACCCGTTCCGTGGTTTGTGTGTTCAGAACTTGAATTGACCGTACAGGGAGTCTTGTCAATAATGTTTGCTCCTGCCAACTCGGGGACGGAGGTATCAACTTTTCCATCAATGAGCGCGACGGTAACTCCCTTTCCCGTGTAGCCCTTTTCTCGCGCGGCGTCGAGGTGGTAGTACGAGAAATAGGCTTGGTCGGCGGCCGTGATCTGACGGTCGTCCGCTTGCGTAGGGGTAGCTCCCAATGCGCTGCCTGCCAAAGCAAGCACGCATCCAGATGCTACTGCAGCGCGCCGTGAGCCTTTCCTCAGAGCGCTGGTGAGCGCTGCGCGTCGTACCGTCCCATTGGTTGGGATCCCATCCGTCGTCGCGCCGGCGTGCCGGCGCAATGTCCTTGTCTGTACCGTACGTCTGAGAAAACGGATTGACGTATCCACGAGCAGCGCATCGTCATCCTTATCATCGACGCGAACGCCTCGTACTTGCAGCGACGCTGCTTCTTATCCTCCTTCGCGCCCCGGCACCAGCGCCAGAGGCACCCATGAAACCGCCCCGCTGACCGGCGGCAGCACCCTGCCCGCCGGCAGCCCCTGCCGATTGACCGGAACCAGGTGGCGTGTAGGTGCCCATGCCCGTTCCGCTGTACGTTCCCGCACGCAGAGCGGACGAACCAGCTACCGCACTGCCACGACCGAGCGCTCCGGCACCAGAGGTGCCAAACGAGCCTGCTCCGACGCCTCCCATTCGCCCCATAGCCCCCATGCTAACGGAACCCATGCGAGCAGCTCCCCGTAGGCCGAGAGCTCCAGCCCCCATCACACCGATGCCGCCAAGGCGACCTACTGTTTGGGATTCCGCAGCACGAGAAGCATTCAAGCCCCACAGCGGATGATCACGGTCGATCGGAGGGGCTGGAGTATGCCCGCCAATGACGCCGTTTGCGTGACGGTCTCCGTTGACGCGCGTGTGCAGCAGGTCCATGTCCATGAGATCCTGCGGGTCAGTGATCGGATTCGCGCGCGAACCTACTTCTCCCTCAGGGAAATAACGGC
Source organism: Schaalia dentiphila ATCC 17982 (assembly GCF_000154225.1). NCBI lineage: Bacteria > Bacillati > Actinomycetota > Actinomycetes > Actinomycetales > Actinomycetaceae > Schaalia > Schaalia dentiphila. The sequence continues at coordinate 2,090,210 of NZ_DS264586.1, forward strand.
TCGGCACGCGCGGCGACTGCATGACGCGCCTGGGCATGCCGTTCCGGTCAAAAGCAACGTCTGGCATCGCTTCGCTTTCTTTTGAGAAGAAAAACCCCGCACTCCCTTCGGCGAGGTAACCACATGGTCACATGTCTATCGACGGGGGCTGAATTCATGCAATGAATCATCTTCTTTCGGACATCACAGACTGACAATAATGTTGCTGAGGGGCGCTGGAGTGTTCTCCGGCGCCCCTCACCATGTCACGCCCTACTTTCTATGGAACCTCGGGCTGGTACCCAAGTGGATGGGGTAGGTGTTGTCTTTGTTGGTGACCTGTGATTCGTCGAGGCCTCGGTAGGCGTAGGAATTGTCGTAGGCGATTTCGGTGGGATCGACGAGCCCGTCGGCGTACTGCTGGACCTCTGCGGGGGTGGGGCTGGTACCGCCCCCCTTGTCGGCCAGCGGATTCTCGTCGGGGTACTGGGTCGGGTCAGTGTTGAGCATCTTTCCAGGGTTAATAGCCCCATAACCGCTATAGATATTCTGTCCTTCTGCAGGCAACGTAGCGGTATTGATGAGTAACTGTAAGAGTTGGTTCGCGGTTGCGTTGGGCCACTTTGCGCGCGCCTGAGCGAGAGCTCCAGCAACGATGGGGGCGGAGATAGAGGTTCCTTGTGTCTGAGAGATTGAGCCTAACACAAGGTTTCGCTCGGTGAACGGCCCGCCAACAGCTGTGGTTGTAACTCCCTCTCCCCAGGAAGAATAGGAAGCAAACTTGCCATCTGTATTGATAGCAGAAACGCCCACAACACCAGACCACTGTGAAAGATGGCTACTATTTTCATCCGTTGCTTTGTTACCGACTGAAGCGGTAATAATCACGCCTTGGTTCATGGCGCGCGCAATGGCCCATTTCAGATCGTTCCCTTGACTTCTCGTTGATGAGGAGTAGTTGATAATCGAGGCACCGTCATTGATAGCGTGGTTGATTAACGAAGAGAGATCCGTTAGGCGCAAGTTGTTTTGAAAAGAACAGTCGCCACCTACGCGGCTTGTGGGGTCGAGCACCTGATAAGACAACAAAGTAGCATCCGGAACAACGCCGTAATCTCGGGACACGAGTAGTGAGGCGACGCTCGTACCATGCGTTTTCAGCTCATCGGTTGCCTCAACACTACATGGTGTCTTATCGACGATGTTTGCTCCTGCTAGCTCGGGCACGGAAACATCAACGGGGCCGTCAATAATAGCAATGGTAACTCCCTTTCCCGTGTAGCCCTTTTCTCGCGCGGCGTCGAGGTGGTAGTACGAGAAATAGGCTTGGTCGGCGGCCGTGATCTGACGGTCGTCCGCTTGCGTAGGGGTAGCTCCCAATGCGCTGCCTGCCAAAGCAAGCACGCATCCAGATGCTACTGCAGCGCGCCGTGAGCCTTTCCTCAGAGCGCTGGTGAGCGCTGCGCGTCGTACCGTCACCATTGGTTGGGATCCCATCCGTCGTCGCGCCGGCGTGCCGGCGCAATGTCCTTGTCTGTACCGTACGTCTGAGACAACGGATTGACGTATCCACGAGGCAGCGCATCGTCATCCTTATCATCGACGCGGAAGGCCTCGTACTTGCGGCGACGCTGCTTCTTATCCTCCTTCGCGCCACCGGCACCAGCGCCAGAGGCACCCATGAAACCGCCCCGCTGACCGGCGGCAGCACCCTGCCCGCCGGCAGCCCCTGCCGATTGACCGGAACCAGGTGGCGTGTAGGTGCCCATGCCCGTTCCGCTGTACGTTCCCGCACGCAGAGCGGACGAACCAGCTACCGCACTGCCACGACCGAGCGCTCCGGCACCAGAGGTGCCAAACGAGCCTGCTCCGACGCCTCCCATTCGCCCCATAGCCCCCATGCTAACGGAACCCATGCGAGCAGCTCCCCGTAGGCCGAGAGCTCCAGCCCCCATCACACCGATGCCGCCAAGGCGACCTACTGTTTGGGATTCCGCAGCACGAGAAGCATTCAAGCCCCACAGCGGATGATCACGGTCGATCGGAGGGGCTGGAGTATGCCCGCCAATGACGCCGTTTGCGTGACGGTCTCCGTTGACGCGCGTGTGCAGCAGGTCCATGTCCATGAGATCCTGCGGGTCAGTGATCGGATTCGCGCGCGAACCTACTTCTCCCTCAGGGAAATAACGGCTCGGCACACGTGGCGACTGCATGACGCGCTGGTTGATCCCCTCGCCGTTGTCGTATCCTCCCGGATAAAGACCCGAGTCTGAACCCCTTAGATCAGCGTTCCCGAATGCATCCGAACGGGAGCGACCATAAGCGCCGCCTTCATACGGTGAGATAGTGATATGACCTTTTTCGAGGGCATCCGCTGAGTCCTTTGGGATTTCAGGAATTGGTTCCCAGCCGCTACCTCCAGTCTCTGCGCCGGTATTTACTCCTGCCTGGGTATGCTCCGTTAATCGGGAACCTAGGTTGTTCATCGTAGATTCGAGGTGCTCGATGATTTCGGTGGACTTTGCCTCCCGCTGTGCGTTGGCCTGCGCTTCGACAGCGTTGACGTACGCGGCACCGGTGACAACAAGGGAGTTCACGAACTGTCCCGGAAGACCGAAGTTGGAGGCGACAGGGATTGTCACCGTAGCAACGTCACGCATAGCTTCGGTCATCGGATCCAACAACGTGGGCGACAGCTGGCGGGCTTCCTCAGCGGCTAGCATGATCGCGCGGCGCGCCTCAACGTAGTACGACATGCCTGTCAGGTAGAAGTTTGCCTGGCCATTGAATCGATTAAAGGCACGCACCGCCTCGGCGCTCATTGCATCGCCGGCCTGCCCCGTGAAGCCCTGGTGATCCTTGAAATGCTCAATCTTCTCCTGAGCCTTACGGATAGCCTTGACGACGGTCGAATGTTCGTCGTCCCAGCCGTAGAGCTTTTCATTCTCCGGCGCGCTGTTAGCGAACTGCATCAAGCGGTCGTACATGGGTGAAGACACCAATTCTATAATCTCCTTGATCCAGTATGTTTCAGTAGCTATTGGGCTCATCGTGAGACGGTGTTTGCCCAACAGTATTGGATGTTTCCTGCTGCTCGCTTTCGTGCTCGTTGCCCTGCACAGCCTCATCCTTGGGCTTATTCTCACTCGTCAATTTGTCGATGGTTTCCTGCGAATAGACCTTATGCGCGCTCTCTCCCTGATTCAGTGACAGCAGCGCAGTGCTGACAGCGGCCATCGCGGCGCGAGCGTCCTCCTCAGTCCCCTCGAAGTCGGCCACCGCCTGATTTACTTTCACGTCCATATCGCCGACGAACTGCGCTTCATGTGCCATTTGCGAAGAAAAGGCCGTCAGGAATGAACGCACTGTCTTTCCCATGTCCTGAGCTGCGTTTTCCGTTGTCCAATGCCCGAACATCTGCGCCATCGCGAGCACATTGGCGGACACGGCGGAGGCTGCGAGTTCCTGCCCACTGTCGTGTACATCATGACGCGCCTGCGCATGACGTTCCGAATCAAAAGCAACGTCTGGCATTGCCCAGCTCTCCTTCAGTTGAACCCAGCCTCGCTCCTCGGCAGCGAGGTAACCACCTAGTCACAGTCTATCGATGGAAGCTGAATTCCTACAAGGAATTACTATCCTTCGGACACAGCAGAATGACAATATTGATTGTCAGTGAGGGGCGCCGGAGAACACTCCAGTGCCCCTCACGCTGCACAGCAACCGGCCGCGCACGACAGGCTCTAGGCCTCGGGCCCCTCGACGATATCCAAGACGGTTCGCACTTGCTCAACGGTGAACTGGCCGGGAGCACTGCCTTCCCAGCCGGGCAGGGTCGCGAAGGTGGCTGCGGATCCGAGGGCGGAGCCGACCAGGCGCGTGGGTGCGCCGTGGTCCCCCATGGAGATGCCGATGACGGGACGGTCGTAGGCCTCGCGTGCCCACGCCTGCGCGGCCAGCACGCGGGCCGCGTCCGTGGCGCTGGTCGCCATGCACGCGAACTTGAGGACGTCGGCACCCGCGTAGTTCATAGCCGCGAGCACTTCGGCGAGCTGCTCGTCGCCGGGAGTCCCCTCAAAATCGTGGAAGGAAGCGACGACGATCGCCCCGGCCTCGTGCGCCTCCTCAATGAGCGCGGAGGACCCATCGCGCGAGATCTCAACGTCCACGCCGCCCGCGAAGGACGCAAGCCGACGCACGAGGGCGCAGTATTCCTCGTCGTCCAGGTAGGCCTCGCCGCCCTCGACCGACGTGCGGATGGTCGCCAACACCGGCAGGGGCGAGGAATCCGCGACGTAGCGGGCCATGCGCACCAGGTCCTCCTCCACGTCCGAGGCGGCCACGAAGTGCGACCCCACGAGGGAAGACAGGAAGGTGTCGGCCCTCCACTCGACGATGTCCGCGCGGCACAAGGCCAGCGCCTCGACCTGCCCGCTCAGGGCTGCCGCATCCCCGCTGACGGGAACGATGACCTGGGTACGTCCCCCGAGCGTCGCCTTCTTGGCGGCTCGCCCGATGGTGACGAGTCCGGGCGCAGGGTCGGGGTCGGGCGCAGATGAGTGAGGCATGATTCCTTCGCTTAGTATCCGATTTCTGCCAGGTGCAGGCGATCTCGTTCGCTCTGCGTGAGGGAGGGGCGGTCCAGCCAGCCGTCGGGTAGGTGGGGGGTCTTTTCGCCACCGGCTCGGCCGCGAGGTCCGCGTGCTGCGGGCGGGAACGCCTGGTTGAGGTCCAGGTCCGCGAGGCGCTCGTGGAGCTCCTGCAGGGTCGAGACCATGGACAGGGCGTGGCGCTGGGGGCCGCCGACGGCAAATCCGCGCAGGTACCAGCCGATGTGTTTGCGCATCTCGCGCAGCGCTCGCTCCTCGTCGCCCTGGTCGACGACGCACCAGGCGGCGTGGCACTCGATGACGGAGACGACCTCGGCGAGGCTGGGGCCGGGCGGGATGGACCCGCCGTGGTAGGCGGCGACGATGTCGCGGAAGATCCAGGGGCGTCCCTGGGCGCCGCGCCCGACGCTGATGCCGTCACAGCCGGTCTGTTCCAGCATGGCCAGGGCGTCGGCGGCCTCGAAGACGTCGCCGTTTCCGAAGACGGGGATGTCGAGCAGGTCCTTCAGGCGCGCGATTTCGTCCCAGTGGGCGTGTCCCGCGTAGTGCTGGTTCTGGGTGCGCGCGTGCAGGGTGAGGGCGGCGGCGCCGAGCTTTTGCGCATTCAAGGCGGCGTCCGTCGCGGTCTCGTGCTCGGAGTCGATGCCGATGCGGATCTTGACGGTCACGGGGATCTCGCGCCCCGCGCGCTCCCCGGCCTCGTCGCAGGCGCGCACCACGGCACCCACGAGGTCGGAGAACAGGTCGCGCTTCCAGGGCAGGGCCGCTCCCCCGCCCTTCTTCGTCACCTTGGGGACGGGGCACCCGAAGTTCAAGTCGATGTGGTCGGTGAGGTCGCGTTCGACGAGCATCGTCGCGGCCTTCGCCATGACGGCGGGGTTGACGCCGTAGAGCTGCAGGGAGCGCACGCGCTCGGCGGGGTCGGGGCGCACCATTTCCAGGGTGCGTTCGTTCTCCTCGACGAGGGCGCGGCTGGTCACCATCTCGGTGACGTACAGGCCTGCGGGCGCGTCCACGCGCGGGATGGTGACGTGGCGCGGCTCGTTGGAGCTTTCGCCGGGTGCCTTCGGGGACGAGGCCGTGGCCCCCTCCCCCGACTCGGCCGCCCAGGAGGGGATGCCGACGGGTCGCAGGTGGTCGGGCAGGCCCGACTCGCCCATGATGCGGCACAGGCGTCGGAAGGGCACGTCCGTCACCCCGGCCATGGGGGCCAGGACGACGGGTGTCCACAGGCGCAGCGGCCCCACGCGAAGAGGGGCCGCTGCGGATGTTGAGGCTATCTCCAAGTCAGCAGCCCAGGCGTTCGATCAGGTACGACTTGACCTTGTCGAGCGGGATGCGCACCTGCTCCATCGTGTCACGCTCACGGATGGTGACGGCGTGGTCCTCGATCGAATCGAAGTCGTAGGTGATGCAGAAGGGCGTGCCGATCTCGTCCTGGCGACGATAGCGGCGGCCAACGGCGCCGGCGTCGTCGTAGTCGACGTTCCAGATGCCACGCAGCTCGTCGGCCAGCTCCTGGGCGGGGCCAGTCAGTTCGGGCTTGCGGGACAGGGGCAGGACGGCGGCCTTAACGGGGGCCAGGCGCGGGTCCAGCTTGAGCACGACGCGCTTGTCGACGCCGCCCTTGGCGTTGGGGGCCTCGTCCTCGTGGTAGGCCTCGATGAGGAAGGCCATAAGGGAACGGGTCAGGCCCGCCGAGGGCTCGATGACGTAGGGGGTCCAGCGTTCCTTGGTGTTCGGGTCGAAGTAGTCGAGCTTCGCGCCGGAGGCTTCGGAGTGGACGGTCAGGTCATAGTCGGTGCGGTTGGCGATGCCTTCGAGCTCGCCCCACTCGCTGCCCTGGAAGCCGAAGCGGTATTCCAGGTCGACAGTGCGCTTGGAGTAGTGCGAGAGCTTCTCCTGCGGGTGCTCGTACTCGCGCAGGTTCTCCGGGTCGATGCCGAGGTCGACGTACCAGGCCTTGCGGTAGTCGATCCAGTACTGGTGCCATTCCTCATCGGTGCCGGGCTCGCAGAAGAACTCGAGTTCCATCTGCTCGAACTCGCGGGTACGGAAGATGAAGTTGCCGGGCGTGATCTCGTTGCGGAAGGACTTGCCGATCTGGCCGATGCCGAACGGCGGCTTCTTGCGCGCGGCGTTCATGACGTTCGCATAGTTGATGAAGATGCCCTGCGCGGTTTCGGGGCGCAGGTAGTGCAGGCCGGCCTCGTCGTCGACGGGGCCCAGGTAGGTCTTGAGCAGGCCGGAGAAGGCGCGGGGCTCGGTCCACTGGCCGCGCACGCCACAGTTGGGGCACGCGATGTCGGCGTTGCTCAGGGAGGACTCTTCGACGCCCTTCTTTTCGGCGAGCTCTTCAATGAGCTGATCCTGGCGGGCGCGCTTGTGGCAGTTGAGGCACTCGATGAGCGGGTCGGTGAAGGCCTTGACGTGGCCGGAGGCGACCCACACTTCGCGCGGGAGGATGACGGAGGAATCGAGGCCAACGACGTCTGCGCGGCGGCGGACCATGGCGTTCCACCAGGCGCGCTTGATATTTTCCTTCAGTTCCACGCCGAGCGGGCCGTAGTCCCACGCGGAGCGGGTGCCACCGTAGATGTCACCGCAGGGAAAGACGAAGCCGCGGCGCTTGGCCAGGCTGATCACGTTGTCGAGGCGGGAGGGTCCCTTAGCCACTTGTCACTCCTTGAGTATCTGGGGCACGACTGGCTGTCGTGTCGCCATCGATACTAGCCGATAACTACTGTGTCGGGCACTTGCGACCCCTTCCGAGCTCATGGAGCCCACCACAGGTGCGCACCCAACCGACGAAGGAGCCCCGGCCTCGTCCCTTCCGTGTGAGGGGACGAGGCCGGGGACGCGGCGGTTGGGATCGATTTCCAGCGGGTTGGCTCGGTGTCAGCCGACGCGGCGTATGTGGCCTGCCGCCGTGAGGGGCCATCCGGCGGCGACGACCATCAGCGGGATCACGCCGAGCAGCCAGAAGGCCGGGTGCATGGGTGGCAGGTAGCCGGACTTGTGGACGAGGGTGAGGACCAGCCACGTGACCGGCGCGCCGATCGCGCAGATGCCCAACGGGATCGCGACCATGAGCACGAAGGCCCGTTTCCAGGTCGACCCGATGCAGCGGGAGAGCCCGCCGATGAAGCGCCCAGCTCCATCACACGCCACCCATGCGAATAGGACGAAGATCCACGAGTCGACGCCGAGAGGGAAGGACTCGCGTCCCATGACGAAGAGGAGGGGATGGATGGCGATAAGAAGCCACCAGATAAGGGATCCCAGGCCAATGATGACAATGGAGTGGACGTAGCTCGCCGCGGTAAGCACGGGGCGCGACCCGCCGCTGAGGGCTGAGGCTCGCATGTCGATGGTGGAGCTGACGACCCCGCAGACGAAGAGGAAGACGCCCGTGACAAAAGCGGAGTTTGTGGCAGCCTGTTCCGCTTGTTCGGTGACGTCGGGGACTGATAGGTAGACGATTCCATTGACCGTGAAGTTGACGAGGAACTGGAAACACACAACCAGCAGGTAGAGGACCACCGTGAATCGCGATCCGACAAGGCCAATGCGCAGGGGTGAGGGGGAAGATTGAGTGAGGTCGGGCGTTAGGGTACTCATTGGTCGTTCTCCTGGATGAGGTAGGCGAAGGCGTCCTGGAAGGTGCAGGGCGACAGTGTGAGGTTGTGGAATGCGATCTCGCGGTCGGTGACGCCGCGGTCGCGCAGGTCCACGACGATCTCGCGGGCGGATCCAAGCGTTCGCGAGCTGATGACGGGAGTGCCGGGGTGGTCGATCAGGAAGCCTTCGACGTCGGCTGCGTTTCCGGTGATGGCGCAGATGCGTGAGGTGAACTCGTCGACGCTCTCGTGGGCGAGCAGGCGCCCATTCTTGAGGACAACGACGTCTTCGGCGACGTTCTCAAGCTCGGAGACCATGTGCGAGGAGATGAGGAAGGTGCGCCGGGGGCGGCGTCCCTCCATGGCGTCGGCGGCCAGCGTGAGGATCTCCTCGTAGAAGGCGTATCGGGTGGGAACGTCCAGGGGTGCCTGGATCTCATCGAGGAGCGTGATGGGCGCACCCGAGGCCAGCGCGACGGCGCCGGTCAGGACGGCAACCTGACCCGAGGACATCTTGCGCAGTTTCTTGCGCCCCTTCAGCCGGAATCCAAAACGATGGGTGTAGTGGTCGAATAGTTTCTGATCCCAGGTCGGGCGCAGCGCGGCATAAGCGACCACGGCCGAGGCCGAGGAATTATCAAAGTCCCTGTCGGAGGAGACCATGACCGAGTATCCGAGCAGGTCGTTGGGGCTCATCTCCGTTCCGTTGATGGACACGCTTCCCGACGAGGGTGGAAGTAGGCCACCGAGGATCTGCGTGAGCGTCGTCTTGCCCGAGCCGTTGGGGCCCACGAGCGCGGTGACTGTTGCATCTGCGAGGGTGAGAGAGACATCGCGCAGCGCCGCCTCGCTTTCTCCCGGATACGTGTGACTGATGGAGTTGAGGGTGATCATGAGTTGTCCTTGGCGGTTGTGTCGGCGCCGTAGGCGCGGACGTGGTCGATGATGGCGTCGAGGTCGAGGCCCAGGGCCAGGCCCGCTTCGACGGCGGGGTTCAGGGTCTCCTCCACGTAGGATGCGAGCCCGTCGGCCACGAGCGCGCGGCGGGCCCCCTCGGCGACAAACATGCCGATGCCGCGTCGCTTGTCGACGAGGCCCTCGTCGACAAGGATCGCGAAGGCCTTGCCGACGGTGGCCGGGTTGATGCGGTAGGTCGCGGAGTACTCCGTGGTGGAGGTGAGCTGGTCCCCAGCACGCAGGGTGCCGCGCAGGATCTGCGCGCGAATGTCGTCGGCTATCTGCACGTAGATCGGGATCCCCGAGACGAACGTGGGTGCCATGCACAAGCCCTCCCTTCAGCTTCAGTGGTTCATTACATGACTAATGAACCATATAACCAACTAACTTGTCAAGCGGTCTCACCATACGAACCTCGCACCCCTTCCACTCCCCCACACCTACGCCGCCCCCCTAATGTCGCAGGCAATTCTCCCTGGTCAGTCTTCAACACCACCCACAAACGTCACAATTCCAACAATCCCGTTTACATGTTTGAAAGGTTTACATGGGAATTGCATGCGGCATTGTTGGGGAACCACAACGCGAGGCGACAAAGAACCCCAAACAGAAAAGATCTCAAACCTAAAGGCAACTCAAGGCCCAAAGGCGCCCGCGCCCCATGCAGCCACACCACCAGAAGCAACACCCGAGCGGGAGCGCTGCACCCGTTACGGAACCATGCACCCGATCAGGGGCACTGCACCCGATCAGAAGAGGTGCATTGCCTACGGATCGGGTGTAGCACCCCAACACACAAGAACAAACGCGGAACTGGCAAACCGAGCCGCTCCTGGCCCACATCCAGCCCGAGCATAGGACGCCGGGCGGGCGCCGGGCGGCTATAGTGCGCCCCGTTGACACTGCCCTACCGCGAGCCCACCCACAACGCGACATCGCAAGCCACCGCGCCCAAACCGTAGTCCGCTTCGCCCCAAACACCCGTTTTCGCCGGATTTCACCCAAGTGGACTGCACTGTGACCACACCACCACACGGACAGTACGGGCGGAGACACCGCCCGTAGGGTTCGGGTGAGCATCTGGTCGGACACTACGAGCGAAGCGAGGCGGCCAGTTCTCGCGGGAGACCAGGCCCGAAGGCGCACACAAGAGTGCGCTACGAACGCCCAACAACCAGCACTGGTCACCGACCAGCAGCGCCCGAACACCCGTTCCCAACGACCCGCATCTCGCGGCCATCAGCGCCCTCGGCCCACACTGTGCCCACGTCCCACACGATGCCCACGCCCGAACGCATAAAACAGCCCCGGCCTCGTCCCACGGGGATAGGGGACGAGGCCGGGGCTGGCTAGGCAGGAGGGCGCGGCGCGCTTACTCCTTGACGCCGCCGGCGGTCAAGCCGGAGACGATGTACTTCTGCAGGTACTGGAACAGGAGGATCACCGGGATGGCCGCGATGACAGAGCCAGCCGCGAAGATGCTCCACGGAGCGGTGCGCTCATCGGATGCCCACATGTACATGCCGACAGCGAGGGTGAACTGGCTCTGATCCTGCAGGACGACCTTCGCGATCACGAAGTCGCCGAGCGAGGAGATAAAGCTCAGCAGGCCCACAACTGCCAGGACGGGGCGGACCAGCGGCATGATGATCGTCCAGAAGGTCTGGGCGTGCGTCGCACCGTCGATCATGGCCGCCTCATCCAGCGAACGCGGGATCGAGTTGAAGAAGCCGTAGAGCAGGAAGGTGTTCGAGCCGAGCGCACCACCGAGGTAGACGCAGATCAGGCCGAGCTTGGAGTTCAGACCGAGGACCGGGAAGATGTCCTGGATTCCCAGGAGCAGCAGGTACAGGGCCACAAAGGCCAGCATCTGCGGGAACATCTGCACCAGCAGCAGGCCGGTCAGGGTCGCACGGCGCCCCTTGAAGCGGAAGCGGCTGAACGCGTAGGCGGCGGCCGCACCCATGAGGACGGTGCCAACAGCGGTCGCGGTCGACACGATGAGGGAGTTCAGGACCCACGACCAGTAGCCGGCATACTTGCCGGAGCCCAGCGCCAGGAAGTTCTCGAAGGAAAACGAGGAGAAGAGCTTGGTCGAGCCGGTGAGCGTCGCGCCCGGGTTCAGGGACACCGACAGGACGTAGAGCAGCGGGATGAGGCAGTAGATGATCATCAGGATGGCGACGATGTGGCGCCAACCGACCTCTTTCCACCAGCGCGCACCCTTCAGGGTAGACTCACGGTTCTTCTTCACAGTTGCAGCGCTCATCACAGCTCCTCAAGGGTCTTCGTCTGGCGGAAACCGAGCCACGCGATCACGCCCACGACGATGAAGATGACGATAGACATGGCCGAGGCCAGGCCATAGTTCGGGGAACCCGACTCGATCGCGATCTTGTAGACCATCGAGATCAGGATGTCAGTCTGGCCGACATCCAAGCCCGGGTAGTTCGGGCCGCCGCCGGTCAGCATGTAGATGAGCGAGAAGTTGTTGAAGTTGAACGCGAAGGACGCGATCAGCAGCGGAACGGTCGACTGCAGCACGAGCGGTAGCTTGATGGACCACACGGTACGCAGGCCGGAGGCGCCGTCGATCTTCGCGGCCTCTTCGACGTCACCCGGCAGGGACTGCAGGGCACCCAGGCACACGAGGAACATGTAGGGGAAGCCCAGCCACAGGTTCACGCCCAAGATCGAGAACTTCGCCAGCGTTCCATCCGTCAGCCACGGGATATTCACGCCGCCGAGGAACACCTGGTTGATCAAGCCGAAGTCTGTGTTAAGCATGCCCTTCCACACCAGGGTGGCCAGGAAGGCCGGGAAGGCGTAGGGAAGGATCATGAGGGACTGGTAGATCTTACGACCCTTGATGCGCTTGTCAGCAAAGACAAGGCCCAGGATCAGGCCGAGCGCGAAGGTCGACAGGACGGAGACCGCGGCGAAAACGAAGGACCACAGCAGGGCCTTCAGGAAGGGGCCAGCCAGGTCGCCGCGGGCGAACATGTTCATGTAGTTGTCGAAGCCGACGAACACGCGCCAGCCCGGGTCGACCTGATTGCCGTCCGCGTCAACGAAGGCGCCGATCTTATTGTTTGCCGTGTAGACGACGCCGGTCGTCGTGTCGGTCAGGGTGTCTGCGGCCTCGTCATAGTTGTAGCGGGACTTGGCCAGGTAGGCGGTCGATCCGTCATCGCTGCGGTAGCTTCCGTCGTTCGGATTATCGGAGACCGGAACCTTGATGGCGGAGACCTTCTGCTGCACCTCGGGCTTGAGGATCTCGGCGAGCGTCAGGACCTTGTAACCGTCGACCGCGCTGATGACGCCGGCCGCGTAGGTGCCGGACACCTCGTGCAGCGGGGTCTCGGAGTCGCCCACGCGGATCGCGCCCGTCGCAGTGTCGACCACCGCGAGCCCGAGGCCGTTGCTGTCCTCGACGACAGCGGCAGGGAGGCTCGGCGCACCCTCGGCGCGCTGCTCGGAGGCCTGCAGGATCGAGGCGACGGCGTCAGCCTTGCTGGAGTTATGGCCCTGGCCGTAGTTCGTGAAGGACACGTAGCCCGTGTACCCCATGACGAAGACCTGGTAGATGAGCAGGAAAACCATGCCGGGAACGAGGTACTTCGCGGGAATAGTCCGCTTGGAGAAGTACACCCAGTTGACCACGAGAAGCAGGACGACCAGGACGGCAAGAACCGTCCACGACTTCACCAGGTAAGCGGTGAACATGCCGTAGATTCCCAGGGCATCGATGAGCATCATCAGAACAAGTTTGACGAAGAAACCGGGCCTGGTTACTTCGCTAGCGTGCGAGGCGGTGCGCGCCTCTTTTTTCTTTTCTGCAGCCTTCGCTGGCTCAGACATCGTGTCCTCCACACGTGCGCAGTTTGCGCGTCATTGCGACGATACCCGCCTAGTGGCGGGTCGGAAAGCACCCGGGGGTGCGAGTGCACCGCAGTGCGGCGCGAGCGTTTTGTGGGCCTCGCACCCGCCCGCCGCGTGGGACGCGGGCGGGTGCGAGGCTGGGTGCTCGCCTCAGACGAGCGGGGTGCCAGTCGCTAATCAACCGGCGGATTCGATCACTTGGAGGCGATCGCGTTGTTGATGTTGGTGATCATGGTCGCCCAGCCTTCTGCCGGGGTCTCGGTGCCACTCACGATGTTGGCCTCGGTCTGGCCCCAGAAGTTCCAGACGGAACCCATCGCGGGGATCGCGGGGGCGAGAGCGCCAGACTCGGCGACCTTCGCGAAGTCCTTGATGTCCTGGTCATCCGACTTGGCGGCGACCGAAGGCATCGCGGAGGCACGACCGCCAAGGTTCTGCATCTCTTCCTGAGCCTCGGGGGTTGCCAGGTAGTTGAAGAACTGCTTGGCGGCGACCGGGTTAGCGGACTTGGCGCTCTGGTAGAACATCTGGACACCAACGAAGGGCTGTGCGGCCTGGGAGCCGGCGGAGGGGATCGACAGGACGGAGACGTCCATGCCGGCCTCGCGGAAGGCGGCGACGTTCCAGGGGCCGGTCACCGTGTAGGCGGCCTTCCCATCGAGGAAGGCCTGCTTGGCGATATCAGCCGTGATGGACGGGGAGAACACATTCGCGTCAGCCTGAGCCTTCAGCCAGGTGGCGAAGTCGGTGCCACCGGAGCCACCCATGGCCAGCTCGGAGGTGTACTCGCCGTCAGCGTTGGTTTTGAAGACGGGGGCGCCGAAGGAGGTCTGGAAGCCGTAGAAGTGGTACGGGTCGCCCTTGTCACCCATCTGGATGATGAAGGGGTACTCGACGCCGGCGGTCTTGCCGGAGGCGATCATGTCGTCGTAGGTCTTGGGCTCATCCTTGGTGAGGGCGTTGTTGCGCACCAGGGCCACGGACTCGACGGCGTAGGGAACGCCGTAGGTCTGACCGTTGTAGGTGACGGCCTTGACGGCGACGTCTGCGAAGTTGGACTTGGCCTCGCCCAGGTCCACGGGGGCGACGACGCCGTTAGCGACGAGGGCGCCCAGCTTGTCGTGGGCCATGACGATCAGGTCAGGGCCGTTGCCAGTGGGCACCTGGGTGGTGAACTCGGTGTCCATGTCACCTTCAGACTTCTGCACGACGTCGACCTTCACGCCGGTGTTGGTGGTGAAGTCCTCGGCGAAGTGCTGAACCTGGGAGAAGCGGGTGTCGTCCGCCCAGATCGTCAGGGTCGCCACAGCGTCGGTGTTCGCGCTGTCCGAGGAGGTCGAGGAAGAAGTCGTGCCGTTGTTGCAGGCGGCCAGGGCGGTAGCCGCCGCGAAGACGCCGAGTGCTGCGATGCCACGTCGCATTATTGCTCCTGTGTTGGTCGGGCGGGTCGCCTCCATCAGCGACCTGCTACACGCCCACTGTAATACGCCCGATTTTGTTTCTGCAACAATTTTCGCATTTGTGTGCAAGCTGTTACATTTATAGGGAAATAGCTGCACTCGGACGCCCAAAGGAGAGTTGAGCCGATGACCAAAAATCGTACAAGCATGGCCGATATTGCGGCCCATGCGGGTGTATCAACCGCAACTGTTTCACGCGTTTTCAACGGCGTCGGCCAGGTCTCCGAAGACACGCGTCGCAGGGTCCTGACGGCGATCGATGAGCTGGGCTACGACCGTCCACCCAGCGAGCACACGCCCAGCGCTCCGACGATCGGCGTTATCGTGCCCGAACTCACGAACCCGATCTTCGCTTCCTTCGCCCACCACCTCCAGGAGGAGATTTCGCGCGCGGGGGGCATCGCCCTCATTCGCACGCAGACACCGGGCGCAACGTCCGAGTTCGATCATCTCGCATCACTCGTCGACCACCACGTCGACGGACTCATCTTTGTCTCCGGCAGGCACGCAGATCTCTTGTCCGACCTCTCCCCCTATCACGACGTCGCTGCGCGCGGAATCCCCTTCGTCACGATCAACGGCGCACGCCAGGAGGTCCCAGCCCCCGACTTTTCCACCGGGGACTCCCTCGGCATTCACGCCGCGGTCAGCCACCTGCACGAGCTGGGCCACACGCGCATCGCGCTTCTCACCGGCCGCACGCACATTGTCCCAGCCCTACGTAAGGCCGAGGCATTCACGCAGGTGATGGGCGAGCTGATCGGGGACCACTCCCCCATCATCGAAGAAACCTTCTACACGTACGAGGCCGCAGCCGCCTACACGCACGCCCTCCTGGAGCGCGGCGTGACGGCAATCATCACGGGTTCTGACCTGCAGGCCCTCGGCGCCATCCGCACGATCTCCTCGCTCGGCCTGTCCGTCCCGGGCGACGTCTCGGTCATCGGTTTCGATGACACATTCCTCATGAGCCACCTGGATCCGGCACTCACGACGATTCACCAGCCCGTGCAGTCGATCGTCACATCCGCCGTGCGCGCTCTCGTCGAGGCATTGAACACAGCCAATTACGCCCCCGCGCACGCCGATTACGTCTTTTCACCCGATTTGATCGTGCGGAGCTCGACGGGACACGTCCGATAACTCCCCAGATCACGGCGGTTCGGGCAGCGAGATTGACTTGACAAAGATTCTCAATGTCAAAGAGAATGATTTTCATGTCGAAGAGAATCCTTGCTGCCGCATGCGCGGCTGCCACAGCGCTCGCCCTGTCCGCCTGCACCTCCACGGCCACGTCCGGAGATAGCTCCTCCAAGGACGGCAAACTGGCCGTCATGGCCTCGTTCTACCCCCTGCAGTACCTGGCTGAGAAGATCGGTGGCGAGCACGTTTCCGTCACCTCCCTGACCCCGGACGGCGCCGAGCCGCACGACCTCGAGCTCTCCCCCAAGATGGTCGACTCCCTGTCCTCCGCGGACGCGGTTGTCTACCTCGCGGGCTTCCAGAGCGCCGTTGACGAGGCCATCGAGCAGCAGGCCCCCAAGACCGTCATCGACGTCTCCCCCGCAGCCGAGCTGGTTGAGGCCGGCACCGACGCCAACCACCCCTCCGAGGAGGAAGAAGAGGCTACCGACGAGGCTCAGTCCGGCGAGACCGAAGCCCACGACCACGATCATGAGGGCCACGACCACGAGGGCCACGATCACCATCACGACATGAGCGCGGACCCGCACTTCTGGCTGGATCCCACCCGCATGGCGAAGGCCGCCACCCTGGTGGGCGACAAGCTCGCCGAGGCTGACTCCGCCCACGCCGACGTCTACAAGGCGAACGCGAAGGCCCTGGCCGACGAGCTCAACACCCTGAGCGACACCCTGGTCACCAAGACCTCGAGCTGCAAGGTCAAGACCTTCGTCACCGCGCACACCGCCTTCGGTTACCTGGCGGACCGCACGGGCCTGACCCAGGTTGGCATCTCCGGCCTCGACCCCGAGTCCTCCCCCTCCCCCGCGCGCCTGGCTGAAATCGCCCAGATCGCCAAGGAGCAGGGCGTGACGACAATCTTCACCGAGGCCCTCATCGATCCCAAGGTCGCTCAGACCCTGGCCGACGACCTCGGCATCACGACGGCCGTCCTGGACCCGATCGAGTCCCAGACCGACGCATCCAAGGACTACGCTGCGACGATGAACTCCAACATTGACGCCCTGACGAAAGCCCTCGACTGCCAGTGACAACGACTGACAACCCCACGACGGCGGGAGCCTCCTTCGCGGAGGCGACCGCCGTCGTGCGTCTCCACAACCTGCACGTGGCCTGGGATACGGACCTGATCCTCCACGGGATCTCGCTCGATATCCCCGCCGGCCAGACCGTGGCGATCACGGGCTCGAACGGATCGGGCAAGTCTACGACCCTCAAGGCCCTGCTGGGCACCGCTCCCATCACGAGCGGCGACGCCCAGCTCTTCGGTCGCTCGATTTCCGCTCGCCGCCGCGTACCGTGGAACAAGATCGGCTACGTGCCCCAGCGCATCTCCTCGGGCGGCGCGATTAGCGCCAGCGCGATCGAGGTCGTGCGATCCGGCCTGCTCGGGCCTCGTCGCCTGTGGGCGCTGCCGGGCGACACCGCGAAGGCCATGTCCGCCCTTGAGCGCGTCGGCATGGCCCACCGCGCCCACTCCCCCCTCAACATTCTGTCGGGCGGGCAGGCCCAGCGCGTCCTCATCGCACGCGCCCTCGTGCGCCGACCCGAGCTGCTCATCATGGACGAGCCGATGGCTGGAATCGACGCAACATCGCGAGCGCGCCTCGCACAGATCGTCGCCGAGGCCAAGGCTGAGGGGACGACGATCCTCATCGTCCTGCACGAACTGGGCGAGCTCGGCCCACTCTTGGATCGCGAGCTGCACATAAGCGCGGGACACGTCTCCTACGACGGCCCACCCCACATTGAGGATGACCACGAACAGCATCACGGCGGCGGCGATCACTGCCACTCCACGACCGAGCCCGGCCCGGCGACGCGCGACCGCGGCCTCGTGAGCGGAATCTAGACGGGAGCGACACATGATTGACGCACTGACGACCCTCCTGTCCTCGCAGATGATGCAGCGTTCGCTGCTCGCCGCCCTGATCGTGGGCCTCACCGCCCCGATCATCGGCACCTACCTGGTCCATCGCCGCCTCGCCATGCTGGGCGACGGCATCGGCCACATCTCTCTGACCGGTGTCGCGCTGGGATGGCTGGCAGGCACGTTCGCGAACGTAAGCCCCGCCGACTCATGGGCGATCCCCGGCGCGGTCATCATCTCCCTGCTGGGCGCAATCACGATCGAGTTGGTGCGCCAGAGCGGTCGCACGTCCGGCGACACTGCCCTGGCCATGCTCTTCTACGGGGGCATCGCCGGCGGCGTCCTCCTGATCGGCCTGGCGGGCGGGACCTCCGCTCAGCTGAACTCCTATCTGTTCGGTTCGATCTCGACCGTGCGATGGAGCGACATTACGCTCATCACGCTCCTCGGGGTCGCAATCGTGGCGCTCGGGGTAGGCCTGGCCCCCGCGCTCTTCTCGGTGACCAACGACGAGGACTTCGCACGCTCGACGGGGCTGCCCGTGCGCACGCTGTCCCTGCTCATCGCTATCCTGTCGGCGCTGACCGTGGCCGTCGCGATGCGGGTCGTCGGCTCGCTGCTGGTCAGCGCACTAATGGTTATTCCCGTGGCTATCGCCCAGCTCGGAGCACGTTCGTTCCGCTCCACGATGGGCATCGCGATGGCTCTCGGCGTCATCATCTGCACGTGCGGGCTGTCGCTGACGTACTTCGTTGACCTGTCGCCCGGTGCGACCATCGTTGTCGGCGCAATCTGTCTGTACGCGATTGGATTCACGATCCGGGCTATTGTGGACCGTATCCGCAGGGTGCGCAGGCTTCGCGCAGCCCGCGGCCACAACCAGCATCCGGAGCGCGAACCTCTCGCTCACGCGGACGCATCATGAGGAAGGGAACACCATGCAGCGCATGACGAAGCAGCGTCAGGCGGTCCTCGATGAGCTGACCCGTGTCAGTGACTTCCGCAGCGCCCAGCAGATCTTCGAAGACCTCCACCTCCAGGGACAACGCGTGGGCCTGGCGACCGTGTACCGCTCGCTCCAGAGCCTCGCGGACGACGGTCGCGTCGACACGCTGCGCTCCTCCGACGGCGAGGCCCTGTACCGCTCGTGCACGACGCACCATCACCATCATCACCTGGTGTGCCGCGAGTGCGGTTTTACCGAGGAGATCGAGCAGTCGCAGATCGAGTCGTGGGTAGATTCGGTCGCAGCGGCACATGGATTTGGAGATGTCGAGCATTCCCTGGAGCTCTTCGGGGTGTGCGCATCCTGCCAGTCGAAGAAGTGACCTACTGAGGCTGCATCAGCCACGACGAGGCCTGGGAAGCGGGAGACGCTTTCCCAGGCCTCGTCCGTAGGTTAGGATAGGCTTCGTTTGGTTAGCCTCAGTCTGGGAGTGTCATGTTCGCCGCCGGAATCAACTCCATGGTCCCCGCCTTTGCACGCGAGGGTATCTGGCTCTTCGTCTTCCTTTTTGTGGTCGTTTTCTTCCGCGCGCAGGCGACTTACTGGCTGGCTCGCGGCGCTGCCTCCGGCGCAGTCCTGGCGACAGGACGACAGGGCTTCCTGGGCGCCATGGCCCGCTGGTTCGACGGCCCGGTTCCCCGCAAGGGCGCGGCCATGCTGGACAAGTGGGGCATCATCGCCATTCCCCTATGCTTCCTGACGGTAGGCATCCAGACGGCGATCAACGCGGGCGCGGGCCTCGTGCGCATGCGCTGGAGCACCTACACGATTGCCATGATCCCAGGCTGCGTCCTGTGGGCACTGCTGTACGGCCTCGGCACGCTCGCCGTTTTTGCCGCGGCGATTCGAGCCGTCGCCGGTTCCCCCTGGGGCTGGGCTGGCCTCGCCCTCATCATCGCGTTGATCGGCGCGAAGATCGTGTGGGGCCGCCGTAAGCGCCGCGCGGTCGACGCCGCGCTGGCCTCCGACGAGGCCTAGGACTGCGCGACGCTGTCGATCGCGCCGCCGAAGCGGCGGTCTCGCCCCGCGTACTCCTCCAGGCACCCCCACAGCTCCTCGCGGTCGAACGCGGGCCAGGGGGTGTTGACGAACATCATTTCCGCATACGCCATCTGCCACAGCAGGTAGTTGGACAGGCGCTGCTCCCCCGACGTGCGGATCATGAGGTCAACGTCGGGCACGTCGGGCAGGTAGAGGTGGCGTGAGAGCGTCTTTTCTGTCACGCCGCGCGGGCTGAGGCGCCCCGCCGCCACGCCCTCGGCGATGGACCGGGCGGCATCCGCCAGCTCTGCCCGACCACCGTAGTTCACGCACATGATCAGGTCGAGAGCCTTGCAGTGCGAGGTCGCACGATCAGCCTTCTCCAGCGCGTTGATGACGCTCTTCCACAGCTTCGGCCGGCGCCCACTCCACCGCACGTGCACGCCCCACTGGGCGAGCTGGTCGGTACGCCGCGCGAGCACGTCGGAGGCGTAGTTCATGATGAAAGAGACTTCGGCGGGCGAACGTTTCCAGTTTTCCGTGGAGAACGTGTAGACGCTCAGGTAGCGCACACCCGCGTCGATCGCGCCGGCGATCGTATCCATGAGGGCGTACTCCCCCGCCCGATGTCCCTCGGTGCGCGCCAGGCCTCGGCTATTGGCCCAGCGCCCGTTTCCGTCCATGATGAGGGCGACGTGCGCGGGCACCTCACCCTTACGAAAGACGGGCGCCTCGCAGTGCCACTGGCCGGGCCCGAGCAGCGGCGCGGTTGGGTCGTTCGGTGCGCGGTCCATGGGGGTGGGTCGCAGGTCCGTCATGGGTGACTCCTATCGATGACGCTCAGCGAGCGGAGGCGACGTTCCAGATGCCATTGAGTGTACGAGGAAATGAGGCCCGAGGCCTCGGTGCGCGCGTAGGGTTCGCACCGGTCGGCCCGCTCCCAGTCGCCGCTGAGCAGCTGACCGAGGAGGGCCACCGTGTCAGGCGCGGGCGAGGAGGCGCCGGGCGGTCGGCAGGTATCGCAGACGGTGCCACCGTCGGGGATGGAGAACGAGGTGTGCGGCCCCTGGGTGCCGCACACGGCGCAGTCGAAGCAGGAGGGCGCCCATCCGGCGAGAGCGAGGGCGCGCAGCGTGTAGGACGTGCGAATGAGGGTCGGGTCGTGTCGGCCTCGTGCCAGGGCGTTGAGGGCCCCTAGGAGGAGCAGGTATTGGGAGTGGGTGCCGTCGTGAGCGTCCGCGGTGAGGCGCTCGGCGGTTTCGACGACGACGGTGGCCGCGAGGTAGAGGTCGTAGTTGGCGGCGATGGCATCGCCGTATTGGACGATCGAGGCGACCTGGGTGAGGGTGTCGAGAGTGCGGCCTCGATGGAGCTGCGCATCGATGACGGAGAAGGGTTCGACGCGTGCGCCGAACTTTGAGGTCGTCTTGCGCACTCCCTTGGCGACGGCGCGCACCTGCCCATGCTCGGCAGTGAGCAGCGTGATGATGCGATCCGCTTCGCCCAGCTTGTGGGTGCGTAGGACGATCGCCTCGTCTCGATAGGACTTCATCACACGAACATTGTGTCACGGCCACGCGACTTGGGAGAGGAGGCCCGGCCCGCATCGCATGACGCGAAATCTGTTGTGAAGTGCGCTGTCACATCGCTCGACAAGCGCCCCCGCGTGCGCTGTCAACAATATATGAGAAACTGACAGCGTGGTCGGTTACACAGCCGCCAAACGGTTTTCGAGTAGCTAGTTTCTTCGTAACTGGATATGGTTTACCCATAACCGTCGAAGGAAGGAAACAAATGGCTCCGCCGATTGATGCCCGCGAAAAGCTTGGCACCGCACTGCGCCAGGCCCTGACACAGACCCCGCTGTCAAAGATCTCTGTCAGCGCACTGACACGCTCCGCCGGAGTCACCCGTCAAGCGTTCTACTACCACTTCAACTCCCTCAACGACCTCAATGCCTGGGTTTTCCGCACGGAAGTCACAGCGCACCTGACCACCAGTTCGGGAGAATGGCTCGACGCCATCGAAGCGACCATGACGTGGATGCACGCCCATCACGACGAGACCGCCGCCGCCATGAAGACCATCGAGGCGAACGACCTGTGGGCGTTCCTGGCCTCCCACATTCAGGAACTCATCGAGTCCCGCCTCCCCAGCTCCGCCTCGGCCACGGCGCGCGACGTCGTCGCCCAGCACTTCGCCCTGGCGACCACCGCCCACATGGCTCAGTGGATGCTCTCCGGCCTCGAGGTCAACCCCTCGCTCGCGGTCGCGCGCATGCGAGTGCTTATGACCGACCAGACCACCCCCGCCCTGGCTCGCCTGGCCAAGTAACGCGGTTATTCCCACCAACCGCGCGAGGACAGACAGACAGTCTTCCCAGCCCCGACCTCGTTCCATCGACGAGGTCGGGGCTGAACCATACACTCCCCCAGCTCACCCCAGGCTTTCCGGATGCGTACAAGCCAATCTGAGCTATACAATTGGTCAGCCGAACATTGCACTGAAATTTCGCGGATCCGCAATTCAGCCTGCACAGTTTGCTCGTAACCTCTCTTTTCATGTCGACGAGGACCACCGATGCCCCACACCGATGCGAAAACGATGCTCGCGCACGCCCTGCGCGACGCACTTCAGACCGTCCCACTATCGAAGGTGACGGTCTCCGGACTCACGCGCACCGCCGGCGTGACCCGCCAGGCGTTCTACTATCACTTCGCGGACATCCGCGACCTGACTGTCTGGGTGTTCAAGCGCGAGGTCGCCGACCAGATCATCGCCCACGCCACCCACGAGGACTGGGCCGACGGCCTGCTCGCCATGTTCGTGTGGATGCAAAACCACCCCGAAGAGACCCGTTCCGTCGTCTCCTCCCTCGGCATGGAGGACCTGCAGATCTTCCTCCACAAGCAGCTGCGCGCCGTCATGGAACCCATCGTCGATCAACACGGCATCGATCTGCGGGTCACCGAAGACGATCGAGTGTTCGTCACCGACCACTTCACTCTCGCCATTCTCGGCCACATCTCCCAGTGGCTCGCAACCGGCATGAGCACCGACCCCTACATCCTCACCGAGCGCATCGCCCGCGTGCTCGACGGCCAGGTGCGCCGCAGCCTCGAGCTGTTCGCCTCCTCCCCCCACCCGCCCGCGCGCGCCTGACCAAACGTCGAACCCCGGCCTCGTTTCTCCATCAACGAGGCCGGGGTTCGCCCTATCTGTCTGCGAGCGCTTAGCGCAGGGCTCGGTTGACCGCCGAGATGACGGCCTTGTAGGACGCGCGCGTAATCGAGGAGTCGATGCCAACGCCCCACACGATCTGCCCGTCGACCGCGGCCTCCACGTAGGCGGCGGCGCGGGCGTCGCGGCCCTGGCTCATCGCATGCTCGGAGTAGTCGAGGATGCGCACATCGAGATCGAACTCGTGAAGCGCCGAGACGAAGGCGTCGATCGGGCCCGTACCCGTTGCCTGCACCTTCACGGTCTCGCCGCCGTCCGTGAGCGTCGCGTTGAGCTCGACGTGCTCATCGTCGATCGACGAGACCTGCGAGGAGCGCATCTCGAAGCGGCCCCACGGCTCCAGACCGGGAGCGGCACTCGTGGGCAGGTATTCGTCCGCGAAGATCTGCCACAGCGTGGCCGCGTTGATCTCGCCACCGTAGGTGTCGGTGTGACGCTGCACGATGCGAGAGAACTCCACCTGCAGGCGGCGCGGCAGCTCCAGGGCGTGCGCCGTCGACATGAGGTAGGCGACGCCACCCTTGCCGGACTGCGAGTTCACGCGCACCACGGCCTCGTACGAGCGGCCCACGTCGTGCGGGTCGATCGGCAGGTAGGGCAGCTCCCACACGACCGCTTCCTCGTCGCCGCCGGCCGCGTCCACTTTGGCCTTGCGGGCGGTGAAGCCCTTCTTGATCGCGTCCTGGTGGGAACCGGAGAAGCTCGTGTAGACCAGATCGCCGACGTAGGGGGCGCGCGGCGAAGTCTCCATCTGCGTGCAGTACTCGACCGTGCGGCGAATCGCGTCCACGTCGGAGAAGTCGATGCCCGGATCGATGCCCTGGCTGAACAGGTTCAGGCCCAGCGTCACCAGGTCGACGTTACCGGTGCGCTCGCCCTGGCCCAGCAGGCAGCCCTCAATGCGGTCCGCGCCGGCCAGGAGTGCCAGCTCGGCCGTCGCCACGCCCGTGCCGCGGTCGTTGTGGGGGTGCACGGACAGGGCCACGTACTCGCGGCGGCTCAGGTTGCGGCTCATCCACTCGATCTGATCCGCGAAGACGTTCGGGGTGGAACGCTCGACCGTGGAAGGCAGGTTCAGGACGATCTCGCGACCCTCGCCCGGCTCCCAGACGTCCATGATGGACTCGCACGCCTCGAGGGCGAAATCGAGCTCGGTGTCCACGAAGATCTCGGGCGAGTACTCGAATCCGAAGATCGTCTCATCGCCCAGGCGCTTCTCAGCCTGCGCAATAATCTCGCGCGCACCGGACTGGGCGAGCTCGATCGTCTGCGCCTTATCAGCGTGGAAGACGACCTCGCGGAACACGGGGGCCGTCGCATTGTAGAGGTGCACCGTCGCGCGCGGGAAGCCGACCATGGCCTCGACCGTGCGCTCGATCAGCTCGGAGCGAGACTGCGTGAGCACCGAGATCGTCACGTCCTCGGGCACCGCGTCGTCCTCGATCAGGGAGCGCACGAAGTCGTAGTCGGTCTGCGAGGCCGCGGGGAAACCGATCTCGATCTCCTTGTACCCCAGCTTGATGAGCAGGTCGAACATGCGGCGCTTGCGGGCCGGATCCATCGGCTCGATGAGGGCCTGGTTGCCATCGCGCAGGTCGGTGGACATCCAGCGCGGCGCCTTCGTGATGCGCTTGGAGGGCCACTGGCGATCCGGCAGTTCCACGGGATTCGTATCGAGGAACGGCCGATACTTACGAATCGGCATGCGCGAGCCGGAGGGGACGGGAACAGCGGATGTAGTCTTCACGCATCGTAGTCTATCGACGAGGCCGGGCACGCGAGCAGGCGCTGCGCATACTGGACGTGAGATGCGGCGCGCTCCTCACCCAGCATTGACAAAGAAAAACGCTCAAAAATATGTACGCCTCTGCGTTCATATGTCATGATAATTGGGTCCAATGTCCCACACACTGACGCGCGGAGCAGCCATGACTTCTCTTTTGTTAGCCCAATCTTTTACCCCATCGACGACTGCCGTCGCGGGTAACGTCTTCCTGACAGCCGTCGTCGGGCTCCTTCCGCTCGTCGTCTTCTTCGTCCTCATGGGCGTCTTCAAGGTCGCCACCCACTGGTGCTCGATCATCTCCCTGGTGCTCTCCCTGGGCCTCGCGGTCTTCGCCTTCAAAATGCCCGTCGGTATGGCGCTCCTGTCCGGAACGCAGGGCGCCGCGATGGGCTTTATGCCGATCATCTACATCATCATCGCGGCCGTGTGGCTCTACAACCTCACCGAGAAGTCGGGACGCAGCTCCGACCTCAAGGCCATCTTTAATACGATCGGCCGCGGCGACCAGCGCGCCCAGGCCCTCATCGTCGCTTGGTGCTTCTGCGGCCTGCTCGAGGGCTTGGCCGGCTTCGGTGCCCCCGTGGCCATCACCTGCGCCATGCTGGTGACCCTCGGCGTCCCGAAGATCAAGGCCGCCGTCGTCACCGTCGTCGGCAACGCCATCAACGTTGGCTTTGGCGCCATGGCCATCCCCACGACCACCGCCGGCAAGCTCGGTGGTGCAGAGCCCGTCGTCGTCGCCGGCGACATGGGACACCTGACCTGGATCTTCTGTCTGTTCATCCCCCTTCTCCTGCTGTTCATCCTGGACGGAGGGCGCGGCGTGCGACAGCTCTGGCCCCTCGCCCTCGTCGCCGGCCTTGCTGCCGGTGCGGGCCACTTCTTCACTCCTTCCATCTCCTACGAGCTGACTGCCGTCGTCGCCTCCCTGCTCGGCTTCGCTGCCTGCTACGCCTTCCTCCTTTTCTGGGGCCCGACGACCCCCGCGGAGTGCGCAACCGAGGCCGACGAGGCCGACAAGCCCACCGGCTCGCGCATCGGACTGGCCCTGCTGCCCTACGTCCTCGTCGTCGTCATCATCGCGATCACGAAGCTGGCCAAGCCGGTCGCCGCTTTCTTCTCCTCGACGGACGTGAAGATCCCGTGGCCCGGTATCTACGGCAACCTGCTGACCGCCGACGGATCCCCCTCGACCGCAGCCAACTACAACCTGCAGATCCTGTCCAACCCCGGCACCTGGATCTTCGTCACCGGCATCATCGTCGCCATCGTCTACGGCACGAACTCCTCGAACGGCCGTTTCCAGACCTCCGTGGGTGAGATGTTCGCGGTCCTGCCGCGCACCATCTACTCGCTGCGAATGGCCATCCTGACGATCGCCTCCGTCATGGCCCTCGCCTTCGTCATGAACTTCTCGGGCCAGACCACCTCGATCGGCGCCGCACTGGCGACGACGGGCGCGGCCTTCGCGTTCCTCTCCCCCATCCTGGGCTGGATCGGCACGGCCGTCGCCGGATCCGCGACCTCGGCGGGTGCTCTCTTCGCGAACCTGCAGTCGACCGCCGCAGCCGGCGCGGGCCTCGACCCGTCGATCCTGCTGGCCGCCAACACCATCGGCGGCGGCCTGGGCAAGATCGTGTCCCCGCAGAACCTCGCGATCGCCGCGACCGCAGTCGATTCTGAAGGCTCCGATGCGGAAATCCTCAAGAAGGCCGCCCCCTACTCGATCGGCCTGCTCCTCGTGCTGTGCGCCCTGGTGTTCATCGCATCCCAGGGCTGGCTCGGCGCCTACATGCCGCACTGATCGACGGCGGATGGGCTCGGGAGGTCCCGGGAAGCAAGTTGCTTCCCGGGACCTCCCCCTTGTAGGCTCCTAACAGAAGTACGGACAAAGGAGACGACAGTGTGCCACAGGTCCTCCCTACGAGCTATTCGGCCTCGGACGGAAGCCCTGAGCCGGTGTTGTCTTAGCTTCGTCGCCATCGCGGCTCTCGCCACCGCGTGCAACCCATTCACACACAAGACTTCGGCTCCTCAATACCCGAAGGATTCTCGCTTCTCTGAATTCGTCTTCAAAAGTGACGAGACACCGACCGTCAAAGATCGGACCGACTCCGTCAACGTTCGGTGGCCGAACACGAATGCGAGCGAGGCACACATCGTCACCGAGTATTCCAGCCAAACAGGTTTCCTCCCCGACCAGGACCCTGAATTCTGGCTCACCACCGTTGCCACTGTCCCCGATGAGACAATCCAGCTCCTCGCGGAGGGCGCTACCACCGACACGCTCCTGCCCGGCATCTATCCCGATCTCTACGAGTACGTGCCGCAGGGGTGCCATTTCACCACGATCGACCCGTCTGTCGCGGATAAGGCCCTCGCGCCGGATAAAGAGAAGATCCCACACGATTTCGGTCCCATGGACATACAAGCGCTAGCCGTGTCCGAAGATTGCCACCTTCTCGTATTCACCGCACTCGGCCACTCCTGAGCCCCAGGGACCTCCCACTCGTCCTCTACACCGCGCCCCGGCCTCGTCCATTTCCGAGGTCGGGGCGAACGTCTGCGCACACGAAACCATCGCAAAACTGAAAAACGAAAACTCACCCTGAGCTAAGTCGCATCCCGAAGGTCCTAAAACGCCCAATGAGAGGCCAATTTTCGTTGATTACATGTGGCGATTTTTTCGCAAGAAACAGCGGATAAATCAACCTCGTCCGAGTTGTCTGGACAAAAACGGTCGCTGGGACCTCTGACCCAGCCATAACCTGGGCTGGACAGCACCCACGAGGAAGGATCCCCCAGTGCGCATTGCTCTCTTTTCGACCTGCCTGGCAGACGTCATGTTCCCCCAGGCTGCCCAGGCCACAGTGACCCTGCTTGAACGCCTCGGCCACGAGGTTGTCTTCCCCGAAGACCAGGTCTGCTGCGGACAGATGCACGCAAACACCGGCTACTTCGAAGACGCCGCGAAGATTACCCGCAACCACGTCAAGACCTTCGAGCCTGTGCTCGACGGCCAGTGGGACGCTATCGTCGTCCCCTCCGGCTCCTGCACCGGTGCAGCGCGCCACGAGCAGAAGATCGTCGCCGAGCACGTGGGCGACGAGCATCTCGCGAAGCAGTCCCAGCGCATCGCTGAGCACACCTACGACCTCACCGAGCTCATCACCGACGTTCTGGGCCTCGAGGACGTGGGTGCCTACTTCCCCCACACGGTCACCTACCACCCGACCTGCCACTCGCTGCGTATCGCCAAGGTCGGCGACCGCCCCTACCGCCTCCTGCGCGCCGTCGAAGGCCTGACCCTCGTCGACCTGCCCGACGCCGAGGTCTGCTGTGGTTTCGGCGGCACCTTCTCCATGAAGAACTCCGAGACCTCCACCTCGATGCTCGCGGACAAGGTCACCAACGTCATGTCGACGCGCGCCGAGGTCCTCGTCATGGGCGACTACTCCTGCCTCATGCACGTCGGCGGCGGCCTCTCCCGACTTAACTCGGGCATCCGCCCGATGCACCTCGCCGAGATCCTGGCATCCACCAAGGATCAGCCCTTCGAGGGCAACATCTCCTTCGCACCCGAAAGCGCACAGGTGATCTGATATGTCTGAAACGTTCATCGGCATGCCCGGCGTGGTCTCTGACGACGCAAACGCCCAGGCACACACCGGCGGCTGGCGCACCACCGTCTCCATCCCCGAGGACACCCTCCGCTGGGGCCCCACCTTCCCGGAAGGCGCCCACAAGACGCTGGCCAACACCCAGATGCGCCGCAACCTGGGTCACGCCACCCGTACGATCCGTACCAAGCGCGGACAGCGCGTCGCGGAGATGCCAGACTGGGAGGATCTGCGTAACGCCGCCGAGGCCGTCAAGTTCGAGGTCGAGTCCCGTATGCCCGAGCTCCTCGAAGAGTTCGAGCGCAACGTGACCGCCCGCGGCGGCATCGTCCACTGGGCGCGCGACAAGCACGAGGCCAACCGCATCGTCGCGGAGATCATCAAGTCCAAGGGCGTTGACGAGGTCGTCAAGGTCAAGTCCATGGCCACCCAGGAGACCAACCTCAACGAGTACCT
Source organism: Schaalia dentiphila ATCC 17982 (assembly GCF_000154225.1). Classification (NCBI taxonomy): domain Bacteria; kingdom Bacillati; phylum Actinomycetota; class Actinomycetes; order Actinomycetales; family Actinomycetaceae; genus Schaalia; species Schaalia dentiphila. The sequence continues at coordinate 2,118,880 of NZ_DS264586.1, forward strand.
GAAGGACCAGGGCATCCACGCTCGCGAGACCGACCTCGCCGAGATGATCGTCCAGCTGGCCGATGACATGCCCAGCCACATCGTGGTCCCCGCGATTCACCGCAACCGCTCCGAGGTCCGCGGCATCTTCCTGGATCGCATGGAGGACGCGCCCCGCGACCTCTCCGACGACCCGACCGAGCTGACTGCCGCCGCACGCTCCCACCTGCGCAAGAAGTTCCTGCACGCCAAGGTCGCCGTCTCCGGCACCAACATGGGCATCGCGGAAACCGGCACCGTCTCCATCTTCGAGTCCGAGGGCAACGGCCGCATGTGCCTGACCCTGCCCGACACGCTCATCACTCTGATGGGCATCGAGAAGCTGGTCCCCCGCTTCCAGGACGTGGAAATCTTCTCCCAGCTGCTCCCCCGCTCCGCCACCGGCGAGCGCATGAACCCCTACACCTCCATGTGGACGGGCGTCACCCCCGGCGACGGCCCCCAGGAATTCCACCTGATCCTCATGGACAACGGCCGCACCAAGGTCCTCGCCGACCCGATCGGTCGCCAGGCCCTCGCCTGCATCCGCTGCGGCTCGTGCATGAACATCTGCCCGGTGTACCAGCACACCTCCGGCCACGCCTACGGCTCCGTCTACCCGGGCCCCATCGGCGCGATCCTGACCCCGCAGCTCACCCAGGGCCTCGACGAGCACGATCCCGTGCACACCCTGCCCTTCGCGTCCTCCCTGTGTGGCGCCTGCGGCGAGGTCTGCCCCGTCAAGATCGACATCCCGACGATCCTCATCCACATGCGTGCGCGCACGGTCGACGTCAAGCGCAACCTCGTGCCGGACGTGTGGGACCTCGCGATGGGCGTGACCACCCCGGTCATGTCGAACGCAAAGCTCTGGAAGGCCGCGAACGTGCCGACCAAGGCGACGCGCCTCTTCGCGAAGAAGGGCGCGATTGGTGCACTGCCCTTCCCGGCCTCGCTGTGGACGCGCGCACGCGACCTGCCGGTAGCCCCGAAGGAAACCTTCCGCGAGTGGTGGAAGCGCACCCACAAGGACTCCGACGCCAACGCGCCGCGCACCGACGCCCCCGCGAAGGGCGTCCCGCTCGCTTCCGAGCACGGCATGACCACCAACACGACCCCGAAGGAGGCGTGACATGAGCACCACCATGGACGCAAAGACCGCGATCCTCGCGCGAGCACGCGACGCCATCTCTCGTTCCCAGCAGGGCCGTCCAGTGCGCCCGATCCCCCGCGACTACATCCGCTCCACCGAGCACGCGCCCGGTTCGCAGGCCGTCATTGACGAAATGATCGAGACACTCGAGGACTACTCCGCGCAGGTCGTCGTAGTCTCCGAGGAGTCCAAGGTCGCCGACGCGATCTCGAAGTTCCTGGCCGACCAGAAGGCCACCTCCGTTGTGGTCCCCACAGGCCTGGACGAAACCTTCAAGAAGGCTGCCGCCTGCGACGGACGCACAGTCCGTGAGGATAGCCGCGAGCAGGCGATCCCGACGCTGGAGCTGGACGAGATCGACGCCGTCGTCACGCGTTGCCGCGTCGCGATCTCCCTGTCCGGCACCATCGTCCTCGACGGCGAGCCCGACCAGGGTCGCCGCGCGATCTCGCTCGTGCCCGACACCCACGTCGTCGTCCTCAAGGCTTCCGACATCGTTCCCACGGTGCCCCAGGCCGTCGAGATCCTCGGCAAGAACCCGACCCGTCCGATGACCTGGATCGCCGGCGGTTCGGCGACCTCCGACATCGAGCTGGTCCGCGTCAACGGCGTGCACGGCCCCCGCTTCCTGCGAGTCGTCATCGTCAAGTGACCTAATCACAACACGGTGCCCGGCTGCCTCACGGCAGCCGGGCACCATGCTTATCTGGGCCGAGACCCACCTGATGCTTCCCCTGCGACAGAGTCTCAGCGCAGGTAGCGCCCCGTCACCGAGGCCTCGCTGTCCACGATATCGCTCGGAGTGCCCTGCGCGACGATACGACCACCTTCAACGCCGCCGCCCGGGCCCATATCAATGACCCAGTCAGCGCAACGGATCAGGTCCAGGTCGTGCTCGATAACGAGGACCGTCGCTCCACGCTCAATGAGGTGCTGGAGCACGTTCAGGAGGACCTGCACATCATACGGGTGCAGGCCGATCGTCGGCTCGTCGAAGACAAAGAGAGTGCCCTCCTGGCGCCTACCCATTTCGGAGGCAAGCTTGAGGCGCTGGGCCTCGCCACCAGAGAGGGCGGGAGTGGCCTCCCCCAGCGTCAGGTAGCCCAGGCCGAGGCCGGCCAGGGTCTCGAGGAGCGCGCCCGCTTTCTTCAGCCCACGCACGGCCATCCGTGCCTCGTCCACGCTCATCGCCATGATATCGGGCAGGCTCAGCCCATCGCGGCGGATCTGCGACGCCCGCGCGCCGTAGCGGCTCCCTCGACAATCTGTGCACTCAATGTCCACGTCAGGCAAAAACTGCACATCCAGGGTGATCTGCCCGGTACCGTCACACGTGGGGCATCGAAGCGAACCCGTGTTGTACGAGAATGCCCCGGGCTTCAGCCCAGCAGCCTGCGCCTCCTCGGTACGCGCAAACGCCCGGCGCAGCTCATCCAGGACACCGGAGTACGTGGCCACGGTCGAGCGCACGTTCACTCCGATCGGCGTCGCGTCGATCAGGTTCACCCGTGAGATACCGGCGGCATCCACGTCGCGCACGTGCGCGGGCAAAGGCTCACCAGCAAGGCGCGCACGCAGCGCGGGAACTAGCGACTCAAGGACGAGTGTCGTCTTACCCGACCCACTGACGCCCGTGACGGCCGTCAACGAACCCAGCGGAATATCAACACTCAGGGGCCGCACCGTGTGGATCTGGTTAGTCTTCAGGTGAAGCGCACCGCGCCCATCGATATCCGCGCCCTGATCCGACTCCCCCGCTGCACGCTCAACCCGACGGACCCCAGCCATGTACGGGCCGATGCGGGACGCGGGGGCGTGGGAGGCCTCGTTGATGGGGCCCTGGAAGATGACGCTACCACCGTCCGCTCCCGCTCCGGGTCCGATCTCGATCAGGTGATCCGCGGCTGCGAGGACACGTGTGTCATGGTCGACGACGACAGCGGAATTCCCGTCGGCGAGGAGTTCCCGGATGATCGCCAGGACGCCGTCGACGTTGGAGGGGTGTAGGCCAATGGTCGGCTCGTCCAGCACGTAGAGGACCCCAGTCGTCCGGTTGCGTACGGCACGGGCGAGCTGCATGCGCTGGCGCTCACCGTTGGACAACGTCGAGGACGCGCGGTCGAGGGACAGGTAGGACAGGCCGAGCTGCACGAGGCGATCCATCGGCTCGGTCATCTCCTCAACGATGACGCGAGCCATGGGAGCTACCTCATCCGGAACGAGGCCGGGGACGCGCTGGACCCACTCGCGCAGCTCCGTGAGCGTGAGGCGCGAGGCCTCGCCCAGGTCGATGCCCTCGATCAACGTGGAGCGCACACGTTCCCCCAGGCGCGTGCCGTCGCACGCGGGGCATGTGCGGGTGACGAGGTATTTTTCCACGCGGGCGAGGGCCTTCTCATCTTTCGCCTTCGACAAGGCGTTTTCGACCGTGGCGACCGCATTGAAGTAGGTGAAGTCCAGCTCCGCGCCACCGGTCTTGGTGGGGACGACGATGTGACGTTTCTCGGCGGGCCCCTCGTAGACGATCGCCTTCTCCGCATCGCTCAGGTCCCGGAAGGGCACGTTCGTGCGCACACCCATTTCACGGGCGACGTCCTTCATGAGCTTCCACATGAGGGATCCCCATGGGGAAACCGCGCCCTCGTCAATAGTGAGGGATTCATCGGGCACGAGGGACGCTCGGTTGACGACGCGCTGGACGCCCGTCCCCTCACACACCGGGCACGCACCGCCCGAGTTAAATGCCATCTCCTCCGCACCGAGGCCGTAAAAGGAGGCTGCACACTGCGGGCACGTGAGAGGCACTTCTAGGGCCACGTTGCGCGAGGGCGGGACGCGGTGCCCGTTGGGGCACAGGTAGGAGCCAACGCGCGAGAACAGCAGGCGCAGGTAGTTGAGAAGCTCCGTCGCCGTACCGAAGGTAGAGCGCACGTCGGGTACACCTGGGCGCTGGCGCAGCGCGAGCGCGGCGGGCACGTGCGCAACCTCGTCGACCGAGGCCTTGGCAGCCTGGGAGATGCGCCGACGCGTGTAGGTCGCCAGGGACTCCAGGTAACGCCGCGATCCCTCTGCATAGAGCGTGCCCAGGGCCAGGGAGGATTTGCCCGACCCGGACACGCCCGCGACTGCGACGAACGCGTTCAGGGGAACGTCAACGTCCACGTTTTTCAGGTTGTGGACGCGGGCGCCGCGCACGCGGATGACACTGGGCATATCAGAACCCGAGGCGTCCCAGCATCTTCGGGTCGGACTGCCAGTCCTTCGCGGTGCGCACGTGCAGGTCAAGGTAGACGCGGCGGCCCAGCAGCTCCTCGATGTGCGCGCGGGCCTGGGTGCCGATCTGCTTGAGGCGGCTTCCCTTGCGGCCGATGATGATGGCCTTCTGGGAGTCGCGCTCGACGTAGACGTTCACGTGAATGTCGAGCATGGGCGGGCGGTCGTCGCCCTCGCGACGCGGCCTCTCGATGATCTCCTCGACCTGGACGGCCAGGGAGTGCGGCAGTTCGTCGCGCACACCCTCCAGGGCGGCCTCGCGGATGAACTCGGCGATCAGGGTGTCGCGGGACTCGTCGGTGACGTCACCCTCGGGGTACAGCGGCGGCGACAGGGGCACAGTCTGCGCGAGGACCTCGCGCAGGTGGTCAATGCCCTTGCCTTCCACGGAGGAAACCGGCACGATGGCGGCCCACTCCCCCAGCTTTTCGATGGACAACAGGTGCTTCATGACGCGCTCGCGCGGCACGGCGTCACACTTGGTCGCCACAGCGATGATCGGCCGCTTGATGCCGCGCAGTTCGCGTGCGATGAACTGGTCGCCGGGGCCGATGCGCTGGTCGGCGGGCAGGCAGAAGAGCACGACGTCGACCTCGGAGAGGGCCTCGCGCACCATGTCGTTGAGTCGCTTGCCCAGCAGCGTGCGCGGGCGGTGGTATCCGGGGGTATCCACGAGCACCAGCTGGTAGTTGTCCCCGTGCACGATGCCGCGAATGTTGTGACGCGTCGTCTCGGGACGGCCCGAGGTGATCGCAATCTTGTGCCCAACCAGCGCATTCGTCAGGGTTGACTTACCGACGTTGGGACGCCCGACGATCGAAACGAAGCCGGCGCGGAAGTCCTCCGGGAAGTCCGGCATCTCGATGGTCGCGGCCGCGTCCTCGCGCAGGGAAGCCAGCGAGGTCATCGCCTCGAAGGCATCGAGGTCGGCGTCCTCCTCGTCCTCCAGGCCCTCGAGGTCCTCGTACTCGTCGTCATCCTCGTCTTCCTCGGAGTCTTCAAAGTCCTCGTCATCGCCGGGCTGCGCCCCGGCCTCGTCCTCAGTCTCGTCGCTGACGCCGACGTCGATCTGCGCACGAGCGTCGGCTTCCGGATCGGCGGCGTCGGGGGCGACCTCAATGCGAGCGTCGCCGAAGGCGTTGGGGCCGGCCATGAGTTCATCGTCGGAGGGGAATCGCATGTCAGTTGTCCTTGTCGTCGGCGGGGTTGAGATCGGAGGTCAGGAGCTGCGCGTCGGGGTCGAGACGGCAGAGGATCGTGGAGACTTGGCGGCGGCGCCCACGCGCCTCTTCCGCCGTCATTATGACGCCGGCGAGGGTGCCGGTCGCTCCGGGCAGGGGCACCCGCCCAATCGCCTTGGCGAGCAGGCCGCCGACGGAGTCAACGTCCTCGTCTTCGATCTCGCGGTCGAGGAGCTCGCCCAGCTCGGAGATCGGGTAGCGCGCGGGCACGCGCCACACGCCCGGCTCGACTTCCTCGGGTTCGATGGAGTGGCGGTCGTGTTCGTCGGTCAGCTCGCCGACGACCTCCTCGAGGAGATCCTCGAGCGTGACCAGGCCAGCAACGCCGCCGTACTCATCGATGACGATGGCCATGTGGAAACGTTCTGCCTGCATCTGGCGCAGCATGTCGTCCGCGGGCTTCATTTCGACGGCGAACTCGGCGGGGCGCATCATCTGCTCGGCGCGCATGTCGAGCTGGCCGCCCGTGGCCTCCCAGCGCGACACGAGGTCCTTGAAGTATAGGATGCCGCGGATATCGTCCACGTCATCGCCGACGACGGGTACGCGGGAGAAGCCGGAGCGCACGAACAGGCGCAGGGCGGAGGGGGCGGGCGTGTCGGCGTCGATGGTCACCATGTCGGTGCGCGGCACCATGACCTCGCGCACGAGCGTGTGTCCAAGGTCCAGGACGGAGCGGACCATGTCACGGTCCTCTTCCTCAAAGCTCTCGGGCTCGCCGACCTCATCGACGATCTCGCGCAGGTCGGAGATGAGTTCGGCGCGCACCTGGGCCTCGGTGGGCTCGGGGGCGGGGCGCGAGGAGCGCACGCGGGTCAGGAGGGGGTCAACCAGGTGGCTAAGACGCGCAAGGCGGTCCGCGAACCTGGTGCCCGCCAGGGCGATACCCTCGGGGTTGCGCGCGCCCCACTGGGCGGGCAGGAAGGACACGAAGAGCAGATGCAGGGCCGCGATCACCAACACCGCAATGAGGGTGACCGCCCACCACGGCAGACGGGTATCGACCAGGATAATCGTGCCCATGACCGCGTAGACGACCTGCCAGAAAGTACGGAAGGCGCGCAGCGACAGCAGGGTGCGCTGGCGATGATCGACGAGGCCGTAGAGGACGCGCGCGTTCCGGCGATCTTCCTCGATGAGGTCCTCGACGCCGGCCAGGGTTAGGCGCTGGACGGCCTGCTCGACGCTCTGGGCGACAGACGCGAACACCAGGGCGATGACCGCGAGGACCAGGAGCGCCACGGAGGGCGCGTCCAGGATCGACGAGGCCGGGGATGCCTGCAGGGGAAGGATCATCGGGAGGCCAGGAAGGTCAGCAGGAGCTTGCGCTGGAGCGCGAACATGACCTCGCGCTCGGCGTCGGTCGCATGATCGTAGCCCAGGAGGTGCAGCATGCCGTGCGTGGCCAGGAGGAGCATCTCCTCGGCGGCGCTGTGGCCGGACTCGGCGGCCTGGCGGGCGGCGACCTGCGGGCAGATGCAGATATCACCGAGCATGCCGGGGGGCGTGGGGTGATCCGCCGTGCCGGGGCGCAGCTCGTCCATAGGGAAGCTCATGACGTCGGTGGGGCCGGGCAGGTCCAGCCAGCGCACGTGCAGGTCTTCCATCGGCTCGGGCTCGATGAAGATGATGTTGACTTCCGCGTCGGAGCTGACATGCATCTGGTCGAGCACGTAGTCGGCCAGCGCGGAAAACTCGGCTTCGTTGATCTCGTAGTCGGTCTCGTTGATGACCTCGGTCATGACGTGTACTCCCTGCGTGCGGTGTTGTGGCTGCGCGTGCGTGCGCGACGCGCGGCGTTTCGATCGTCAAAGCGCTGGTAGGCATCAATGATCGCGCCGACCAGCTCGTGGCGCACGACGTCGGCGCTGGTCAGGTGGCAGAACTCGATGTCGTCGATGTCGCCGAGGATGTTTTCGACGACGGACAGGCCCGAAGTCTGGCTGCCGGGCAGGTCGATCTGCGAGGCGTCGCCCGTGACGACGACCTTGGAGCCAAAACCTAGGCGGGTGAGGAACATCTTCATCTGGCCGACCGTCGTGTTCTGGGCCTCGTCCAGGATGATGAAGGAGTCGTTGAGGGTGCGTCCGCGCATGTACGCCAGGGGCGCGACCTCGATCGTGCCGGCGGCCATGAGCTTGGGCAGGGCCTCAGGGTCGAGCATGTCACCCAGGGCGTCGTAGAGGGGACGCAGGTAGGGGTCGATCTTGTCGGTGAGGGAGCCGGGCAGGAAGCCGAGGTTCTCCCCCGCCTCGACGGCCGGGCGGGTCAGGACGATGCGGCGGACCTCGCCGGAGAGGAGGCGGCGGACGGCTTGTGCCATCGCCAGATAGGTCTTGCCGGTGCCCGCGGGGCCAATGCCGAAGACGACGGTCGCGCGGTCGATGGCGTCCGTGTAGGCCTTCTGGCCGGGGGTCTTGGGGCGAATCGAACGCCCGCGCGCGGAGAGGATCTCTTCCGTGGGGGCTTCGCCCGAGGTGAGACGTCCGAGCAGGCCGATGGCCTGCTCGACAGCGGTGGCGTCCAGGGCGGTGCCGCGCCGGGCCATGCCGATGAGTTCTTCGAGGAGGCCCGCGGCCACGTCGATGTCGGCCTGGGTGCCGGCCAGCGAGATTTCTCGCCCGGTGACGAGGAAACGGACGTGCGGGAAGCCGCGTTCAAGGGCGCGCAGGACCTGGTCTGCGACGCCGAGGACCACGATCGGGTCCATGTCTGCGGGGATGGTGACGCGCCCCGTGGTGTGTGCGAGGGTGGCCGCCGCGAGCGCCGGCGCTGTGTTCTCCGTAGTCATACTGCTTCTATTCTACGCTGGAGCGCCCCTCCACAGGCTTCACGTTGCCCTCTCACGCAGTGACCCCGGACGCATCGGAGCGGCACAGCGGATGGTTCCCGGATGCATGGACGCCCTGGGAACACGCACAATGAAGCCATGCCCACCCTCGACGAACTCGTTTCGCACCCGCCACATCTGCCGGTCACGCGCGCCCTGAGCGATATCGCTGCGGCGGCGCGGCCGGGTGGCTGCGCGGTGATCACGGCGCCTCCGGGCACGGGTAAGACGACGCTGCTGCCGCCCGCGGTGGCGGTGGCATTGGCCCAGCACGACGCGGCGGCGGGGCGTGTTCTCGTCACGCAGCCGCGCAGGGTGGCGGCCCGGGCTGCGGCGCGCCGGATTGCCCGTCTGCTCGGCGAGGAAGCCGGCGGGCAGGTCGGCTATTCGGTGCGCGGGGATTCACGCGTCAGCGAGCGTACGCGGGTGGAGATGGTGACGCCGGGCGTGGCGCTGCGCCGCCTGCAGCGCGACCCGGAGCTGCCCGGGGTGTCGGCGCTGATTATCGATGAGTTCCACGAGCGCGACCTGGACACGGACCTGGCGCTGGCATTCGCGTTGGATGCCCGATCGGCGCTGCGCGACGACCTTTTCGTTGCACTTACCTCGGCGACGCTCGAGGCCTCGCGAACGGTTGATTTCCTGCGCGCCTCGACGGGCGAGGAGCCCGCGCTCGTTGATATTCCGGGGGATGTTTTTCCACTGGAGCTGCGCTACGCTCCCCCGCCGCGCGGCGTCGAAGCCGTGGGCGCGATCGGGGACGAGCGCGTGGGGGTGCGCCGCGAGTACCTGGCGCACGTGGCGCGCACGGTCGAGGAGACGGTTGCCGCCACCGAGGGCTCGGTCCTCGTGTTCCTACCGGGAGTGGGCGAGATCGAGACAGTCCGAGGCAACCTGCGTCTGGGCGATATTCCGGTCCTGGCGCTGCACGGACAGCTGAGCGCCGCCGAGCAGGACCGCGCGCTCTCCCCCGCTTCCGGTCGCCGCGTCATCCTCTCCACGTCCATCGCGGAGTCCTCGCTGACGGTTCCCGGCGTGTCCGTCGTCGTGGATGCGGGGCTCGCACGAGAGCCGCGCTTCGACGCGGGGCGTTCCCTCTCCTCTCTCGTGACCGTTCCAGCGGCCCTCGCCCGCCTCGAGCAGCGGGCGGGACGCGCCGCTCGCACAGGCCCGGGCATCGCCGTGCGCGTCATGGATGCGGTGGACGTGGCCCGCAGGCCCGCGCAGTCCGCGCCGGGCATCGCCACGCAGGACCTGACGGACGCACGCCTCCAGGTTGTCTCGTGGGGCACCCCGGTGGAGGAACTCTCCCTGCTCGATGCTCCACCCGCGGGCACGTGGGAGGCCGCCGGGCAGCGCCTGTCATCCCTGGGTGCCGTCGACGAGGCCGGGGCCGCCACCGCTCTCGGCCGCACGCTGGCGTCGCTTCCGTTGGAGCCGCCCTTGGGCAGGGCCCTCCTGGCGTCGAGCGCGCTCCTGGGGGCGTCGAAGGCGGCGCGTTTTGTGGCCCTCCTGTCGGAGGACCTGCGCGTTCCGGGGGCTGACCTGGGTGCGCTCGAGCGTCGGCTGGGTCGCGGTGGCGCCAGTGGCGCGGCAGGCACGCACGCGCAGGCGGCGCGGGTGAAGGACACGCGGGCGCGCTTGGAGCGCCTGGCCCAGCGTCTGCCGGCTTCCGCGCCGGACGACGCCCTCGCGTCCGTTGTGACTGAGCGGCAGAAGGGTTCACGCACGCGCGAGGACGAGTTGGCTCTGACGTGCGCGCTGGCCTACCCGGAGTGGATTGCGCGGCGCCGCGCGGGGTCCGCGGCCTACATTTTGGCGGGCGGCGTGGGCGCCGAGCTGCCGCAGGGCTCTCCCCTTGAGGGGCAGGAGTGGCTGGCCGTGGCCTCGATCGACCGGGCACCGGCCTCGCGCCACGCGCGTATTCTCGCGGCTGTGCCGCTGTCCGAGGAAGACGCCCTGGCGGCGGGAGCAGCATTGCTGGAAACCCGCACGCAGGCCTCCATCGACAAGGGAGTTCTCACAGCCACCCGCACGCGCGCCCTGGGAGCTATCCCCCTGAAGAGCACCCCGGCCTCGTCCCTGAGCGAAGACGAGGCGGTCGCGCTGGTGGCCGATCACCTGGCCGCGCGCGGGCTGGGCGATCTGGGCTGGGGGAAGGAGGCCTCATCCCTGCGCGAGCGCATGCGGGTGCTCCACGACGTGCTCGGCAATCCGTGGCCGGACGTGTCGGATGAGGCCCTCGCGTGCAGCGCCCACGAGTGGCTCCTCCCCTGGGCAAAGCGCCTCGCACAGGGTGGTTCCTTGAGTAACGTGTCGATGCTTGATGCGCTGCGCTCGATGCTGCCGTGGCCTGACGCTGCACGTCTCGACGAACTGGCGCCAGAAAAGATGCCGATTCCTGCGGGAGGTACTCGCCCCATCGACTGGAGCGGTGCGCACCCGGTGCTGACGCTGCGCGTCCAGCAGGCGTTCGGGTGGACGGACACGCCCCGACTGGTGGACGGGCGCGTTCCCCTGGTGCTGCATCTGACGGATCCGGCGGGTCGCCCCGCTGCTGTTACCTCTGACCTGACATCGTTTTGGGCGGGGCCGTACCGGGACGTGCGCGCCCAGCTACGCGGGCGCTATCCGAAGCATCCGTGGCCCGAGGACCCGCTGCACGCGGAGCCCACGAACCGCGCCAAGCGCCGGGGGTAGCCGGCGGCTCCCCCTGCGCCGGGCAATCAATCGTCCAGCTTGCCGACGATCCCCCGCCCGTCGGGCAGGTTCTTGGATGGCATCTGGTAGGCGTCAAGGTCCGTCATAGCGGGGCGCTCAAGGCCCAGTTCGCGCAGCTGCGCGTAGGTCGACATGCGCACGGGACCCAGCTCTGCGACAGGCTGGCCTTCCTCTGTGAGCGTGACGACTTCACCGGATGAGGCGCGCGCCAGAGCGGCCCCCACATCCTCTTTGAAATCACCAATTTCTAGAGCCCTCATACCCCTAATCTAAGCACGCCGAAGGGGGTTTGAACGAACGGCGCGATCACTATGTGAGCCTTCGTTCCCTTACACCCGCCAAACGAGCGTCATACAGCCAAACGATCGTGAAAATAGACATCCCCGCTGTGACCACCTGGTGGACATTTCC